>NZ_SMKU01000100.1 GCF_004349215.1 Actinomadura rubrisoli
CGAGTACCCCCGAAGGGGCCTTTCCGCTCGACTTGCATGTGTTAAGCACGCCGCCAGCGTTCGTCCTGAGCCAGGATCAAACTCTCCATTAAGGCCACACGACCACCACAGCAACAAACACCGCAGTAGCCAAACCTTGGAAACAATCCCAGCAAACAACCCCCACAAACAAAAGGGGGCCGTATTGCCTCAAAGAAATCCCCACCACCGAACCAAACAAACAGAACGATGGCCACGGGGAGACCCGGCCAACAAAACAGCCGGATCTATAAAGGCACTGGCTTTTAACACGCTGTTGAGTTCTCAAGAAACGGACACCCACCGCGCCAGACCCGCAACCGCAGGCCCCGCTCCGGGGCAACCCTTCTAACTTACCAGGTTCGTCACCGCTGTCAAGTAGATCTTTGAAGATCATTTTGACGAGGCGAAGGCGTACCGAGTTCCCACGCGTCTTGAACCGATCAGGCGAGAGCCTGACGAGTTCGTTTCGCAGGATTGCCCTCCGGGCCGGCCACCTTGCGGCGCCCCGACATCCCGAACCGGGCTGACCAGACCATCGTACAGCAGCCCGAGCAAGGCTCGAACCGGTTTTTCAGGACTGCTTTCCCCTGGGGCCGACCGCCCTGCGGCGTTCTGCATCCCCTTGGGGCAAGAGGAACAGTAGGGTCGCCCGCCGACCGCGTCAAACCAGGAACCGGCGCCGCGGAGGCCCCCTCCGGCCCGTCAGTACCGTCCACGCCTATGACCTCCTGATTCAGGCGGTACGTGTGCCGGGTCACAGTGCGGTACCGTTCGCAGTCCCGCGTCCTGCGGCGTCCGGTCGCTCTTGTCTCCGGCGCTTCGCGGCGCGGCTCCGCGGTCCACCCGGTGGGGAGCCGGCTGAGGTCAGGAGGAACGTCTCGTGAGTGTGCCCGTCGCCATCCGCGCTTCCGCGGAACGTCTGGTGATCGCCGCGACGATGGGACCGACGATTCATGACGTGCACGCTTGGCGGTTCAAGGTCGTACCTGGGCTGATCGAGGTGCACGCCGATCCCGACAGGTTCCGGCCGGCGCACGATCCGGCGGGGCGGGGCCTGCATCTGAGCAGTGGCGCCGCGCTCGTGAACCTGCGTCTGGCCGCCGCGCAGCTCGGTTATGAGGCCGTGGTTCGCCTGCTCCCTGACGTCGGCAGGCCGACCGTCCTCGCGACCGTCCGGTTGGCGGGACACCACCGGGTCACCCGTCAGGAACGGCTGCTCTACGCCTCGACGTTGAAGCCGTTCGCCTCTCTCAGTGCGACGGCTGGAACATGCCCGTCCCTGCCCGTCGTCAACGAACTGGGCGAAGCGGCGCGGCTTGAAGGGGCGGCGCTCCGTCTTCTACCGCCCATCCTTGGCGCGACGGTCCAGCGGGCGGTGCTGACCACCCGGGGCGACTCCCCCGCCGAGTGGCTCCGTGCGGGGCAGGCGCTCCAGCGCGTCCTGTTGAGCGGTACGGCTCGTTCGGTGTCCATGTCGTTCGTGCACGAGGGTTTGCACGTGCCAGGAGCCCAGGATGTGATCGAGCCGGGTGAGGTACCGCAGGTCCTGCTCCAGCTGACGCAGGCCGTGCCCGCGCGCACACTGGCGGGGCTACTCAAGCCTTCGGAAGACCGAAAGGACGAAGGACAGCGGCACTGGGAGTGGGTTCGGTAGCCGCTCCAGCCGTTCCCAGAGCTGCTGGGCGGGCACGTGGTGTGCGCTCGGTCCCATCGCCACGAGGGTCGCGACCTCTTCGTGGGTCAGGACGGCCTCGGCCTCGATGTTCTGGCGCGAGTCCAGCTTGAAGTATCCGGCCAGCGCGGCGTCGGTCCGCTCGTTCTTGCGCTCGTCCACCGAGATGAGCCCGAGCGGCTCCACCAGGGGGCCGAGATGCTCGGCGGACGGCGTGACCGTGAAGAGCAGGCCGTCCTCATGGAGGACGCGGTGGAACTCGGCCGCGTTGCGCGGAGCGAAGACGTTCAGGACGGTCCGCGCGGCACCGTCGCGCAGGGGAAGCGGCCGCCATAGGTCGGCGACGACGGCTCCGGCGCGCGGGTGTGCCCTCGCGGCGCGGCGGGCCGCGTGCTTGGAGATGTCGAGCGCGAGGCCGACCGCCTCCGTAGCGCGGTCCAGGACACAGCTCAGGTAGTGCCCGGTACCGGCTCCGGCGTCGACGACGAAGGTCTTGCCGTCCAGGGTGCGGGCGACGCTCCTGGCGAGCCGTTCGGCAGGGGCCGCGAAGTGGCCTGCGCTGAGGAAGGCGTCACGCGCGCGCACCATGTCCGGTGTGTCCGCCGTCCCCGGACGGGCGTTGCCCGGCAGGAGGTTCGCGTACCCCTGTCGTGCGATGTCGAAGGTATGCCCGGCCGGACAGAGGAGGCCGCGGTCCGCCATTGCGAGGTCCGCTCCGCACACGGGGCACACCAGGTATTCGACGACATCGGCGAGCATCCGTCCATCATCGTCCATGCACCGTGTGCAGCGGGCGCCCTGGCGCGCATCTTTGCCATCGTGCCGCCCTGGCGACGGCTGGGCGTCCCGCGCTCGCAACCCATCGCGCGGAGTGGCCGTCTGAGCACCAGCCCCGGACGACCGTCCGAGGACCGGCCGCGCCCAGCCGTCCACCGGCCGGTTGCGGGGATCGTTCCGACCGGTCAGGCTTCCAGGCGGCGGCGGACGTCCTCCATGTCGAGACCGCGGACCTGCTCGATCACGTTCTCCAGGACCGAGTCCGGGAGCGCGCCCGGCTCGGCGAAAACGATCACGCCGTCGCGGATGGCCATGAGCGTCGGGATCGAGGCGATGCCGAAGCGCTCCGACAGCTCCGGCTGGGCCTCGGTGTCGACCTTGCCGAAGACGATGTCATCGTGCTTGCCCGCCGACTTCTCGTACACCGGGGCGAACCGGCGGCACGGCCCGCACCACTCGGCCCAGAAGTCCACCAGGACGATGCCGTCGCCCTGCGCCACCTCATCGAAGTTCTCGGCGGTGAGTGTGACGGTCGCCATGTCGGTTTCTCCTCGGTCGGGGTATCACGCTCTAGAGCGGCTAACAGCCTCGCAGTATTCCCCACCCGGGAATCACAGAGCGGTAATTAGCGTTGTCCCTCTAGGGAGTTCGCACTGGAGAAGGGTCAGGATGGCTGCAACCCGTACCAAGGGCGACAGGGTCGACGTCCCCGACAAGGACCTTGTCGGGGCATACCTCGACCGGATCGGTCGTACCCACCTGCTCGACGCGCAGGAGGAGGTCGATCTGGCCAAGGCGATCGAAGGGGGCCTGTACGCCGAACAGCTCCTTGAGGAGGGGAACGTCCCGGAGGGCGTGACCCGTGAGGAGCTGGAAGAGCTGACCGCGGCGGGGCTGCACGCCAAGCAGCGCTTCGTCGAGGCCAACCTGCGGCTCGTGGTCTCGATCGCCCGGAAGTACCCGACCGACTCGTTGCCCCTCATCGACCTCATCCAGGAGGGGAACCTGGGGCTGATGCGCGCGGTGGAGAAGTTCGACTACCGCCGCGGCTTCAAGTTCTCCACGTACGCGACCTGGTGGATCAGGCAGGCGATCGGGCGGGGGCTCAGCCACACCGCCCGGACGATCCGGCTGCCCGTCCACGTGGAGGAGGAGCTGTCGCGGCTGCGGCGCGCCGAGCGGCAGCTGGGCCGTGAGCTGGGCCGCGAGCCCACCCGCGAGGAACTGGCCGGCTCGCTGGGCGCCGAGCCCGAGCATGTGGACGAGCTGCTGCGCTGGCGGCGCGACCCGGCGAGCCTGGACGCGACCGTCGACGAGGCGGGCGAGACGCCGATGGGCGACCTGCTGGAGGATCCCGACGCGGTGACGCCGGAGGCGGAGATCCTCGCGCTGGACGACATCGAGGGGCTCGCGCGGCTGCTGGAGCGGCTTCCCGAGCGGGAGTCGGCGATCCTGCGCGCCCGTTTCGGGATGGACAGCGGCCAGCCGCTCTCCTACGCGCAGATCGGTGCCCGGTATGGCCTCAGTCACAACCGGGTCCGGCAGATCACCGACCGTTCGCTGCGGCGGCTTCGGCAGCTGGCGAACGAGGCCGATCTGAGCGGGCGCCGCACGCTGGCGGGCGCACCGGCCGCGCCGGGCGCAGCGGGCGCACCGGCCGCGGAGGAGCCCGGACGGGCCACCGCGGGAAGCCGAGCCGCCTGACCCGCGCCTCTCCCGCGGACCTCCCCCGCTTCGTGATCGACACTGGGCGGCCCCATCCGGGGCCGCCCGATCGCGTTCCCGAGCCGTTCGGTTGATTTTCGCTGCCCGATCAATCCCGGCCGCCGATCGCGTTTTGACCATGGGGCTGACCCGTCCAGACCAGCGACTTTGCGGCTCTGCGTCCCCGAGGGGTTCAGCGTCCCTTTGCCCCCCGGCAATGATCAGGGGTGCCACATCGCCGACGGTGCCATAGCCTTTCAGCGTGAGTACTTCCAGCGCCTTCGGGGACCTCGACGCCTGGCGCGGCCTCCCCGCCCTCCAGCAGCCCGAATGGGACGATCCGGACGAGCTCCGGTCGGTCGCCGCCGAACTGGCGGCGCAGCCTCCGCTCGTCTTCGCGGGCGAGTGCGACCAGCTCAGGGACGCGCTCGCCGACGTCGCGCGCGGCGAGGCGTTCGTCCTCCAAGGCGGTGACTGCGCCGAGACGTTCTCCGGGTCGAACGCGGACGCGGTGAAGAACAAGCTCAAGACCCTCCTGCAGATGGCGGTCGTGCTCACCTACGCGGCGAGCGTGCCGGTGGTGAAGATGGGCCGGATGGCGGGGCAGTTCGCCAAGCCGCGGTCCAAGCCCGTCGAGGTGCGCGGGGGCGTGGAGCTGCCCGCCTACCGGGGCGACGCGGTCAACGGGTTCGACTTCACCGCCGAGTCGCGGCGGAACGACCCGGGGCGGCTGCTGAGGGCCTACCACTGCTCGGCGGTGACGCTGAACCTCTGCCGGGCGTTCACCAAGGGCGGTTACGCCGACCTCCGGCAGGTCCACGCCTGGAACCAGGACTTCGTGGCGCAGAGCCCGGCGGGGCGCCGCTACGAGCAGCTCGCCGGTGAGATCGACCGGGCGCTGACGTTCATGAAGGCGTGCGGGGCCAGCCCGGACGAGTTCCACGCCGTGGAGTTCTACTCCAGCCATGAGGCGCTGCTGCTGGAGTACGAGCGGGCGCTGACCCGCATCGACCACCTCAGCGGCCTGCCGTACGACGTGTCGGCGCACTTCCTGTGGATCGGCGAGCGCACCCGGCAGTTGGACGGGGCGCACGTGGAGTTCCTGCGGCACATCCGCAACCCGATCGGCGTGAAGCTCGGCCCGACGACCTCCGCCGACGATGCGCTGGCCCTGATGGACAAGCTCAACCCCGACCAGGAGCCGGGGCGGCTGACGTTCATCACCCGGATGGGCGCGGGCAAGATCCGGGACGCGCTGCCCCCGCTGATCGAGAAGGTGCACCAGAGCGGCGCGCCGGTCGCGTGGATCTGCGACCCGATGCACGGCAACACCTTCGAGGCGTCCGACGGGCACAAGACGCGGCGGCTGGACGACGTGCTGGACGAGGTGGCCGGGTTCTTCGAGGTGCACCGGGCGCTGGGGACGCACCCCGGCGGCATCCACATCGAGTTCACCGGCGACGACGTCACCGAGTGCGTCGGCGGCGGGCACGGCCTGGTCGAGGACGATCTGCACCAGCGGTACGAGACGGCCTGCGACCCGCGGCTCAACCGCGGCCAGTCGCTGGACCTGGCGTTCATGGTGGCCGAGCTGTACCGCAAGTCGTCCTGAGCGGCTCCCGGCCCGGGGCGCCGGCACTCCCCGGGCCGGCTGCGCGGCACGCCGCGGCCCTCCTCCGCCCGGATGGAGCGCGAAGCGGCGCCGTCAGACGGAGCGCGAAGCGGCGCCATCAGGCGGTGACCGCAACCAGACGGTGACCGCGATCAGACGGTGACCGCGATCAGGCGGTGGTGACCGCCCGTCAGACGGTGACCTCGGCCCAGACGACCTTGCCGCCGGTCACCGGGTCGGCTCCCCAGGACGTTGCGAAGCGGTCGACGATGAACAGCCCGCGGTGCGACTCGTCCAGCGGGCCGGGGACGGTGAGCCGGGGCAGCTGGGCGGCGCGGTCGCGGACCTCGACGCGGACGCGGCCGGTGCCGCGCAGCAGGCGCAGCTCCAGCGCCGTACCCGCGTGCCGGACGGCGTTGGCGACGAGCTCGGCCACGATCGCGGTGACGAGCTCCTCGCGTTCCATCAGGGCCCAGGTGCGCATCGTGCGGGCGGCGAGGCGGCGCGCGTACTCGACCGCCTCGGTCTGGGGCGCCGCGCGCAGGGTCGTCTCGGTCATCGGGTCGGTCACCCCGCCCGCTCGCCGTTCCGGATCGTGTCGCGACCCTTGTCGTCATCGCCCATCGGCAGACGCCTCCTCGGTCGGCCCGCCGATGAGGAAACGGTCGAGGCCGGTGGTCCGCAGTACGTTCTCCACCCGACCGTAAGCGCCGGTGACGGTGAGCGTGGCGTTCTGCGCGCGCGCGTGCTTGTACGCGCGGACGAGGACGTTCAGGCCGGAGGAGTCACAGAAGTCGACCGCCGTGAGGTCGACGACGACCTCCCTCTCTCCCGCGTCGACGAGCTCGGTCAGCCGTGACCTGAGCTCGTCGGAGGAGTGCAGGTCGATGGAGCCGCGCGCGGCGATCGTCGCGCGGCCGTCCTGTCGTGTCGTGTGCAAGGCAAGCCCCACGCCACCCCACCTTACCGATTGTTGGTCTCCATCATGACGCCCGCAGAACGATGAGGGCAACGTCGTCGTTCGAGGGTTCGGGGCCGAAGTCGCGCACCGCCCGCTGGATGCGCGCGGCCACCGCCCCGGCGCTCAGGCCCGTGCAGCCCGCCAGCAGCTTCTCCAGACCGTGGCCGTCGCCGAGCAGCCGCCCGCCGGAGCGCCGCTCGGTGACGCCGTCGGTCACGCAGAGCAGCACCTCCCCGCGGCGCAGCTCGACGGTGTCGGTGTGGAAGTCCACGCCGTCGAACACCCCGAGCAGCGGCTGCGGCGAGGCGACCTCGCGGACGCCGCCGTCGGGGTCGAGCACCAGCGGGGGCGGGTGCCCCGCGCTGGACAGCCTGATCGTCACGCCGTCGCGGCGGCGCCGGGCGGTGATCTCGCCGTGCAGCAGGGTGAGCAGGCGGCCGCGCTCCCCCTCGCCCAGGATCAGCCGGTTGAGGCGGGTGAGCACGGCGGGCACCGACATGTCCTCGGCGGCCAGGATCCGCAGGGCGTGCCGGGCCAGGCCGGTGACGGCCGCGGCCTCGGGCCCGGTGCCGCACACGTCGCCGATGGCGAAGCGCCAGCGGGACGCGGGTGCCGGGCCGCCGGGCTGCGGGCCGCTCTCGAAGACGTCGTAGAAGTCGCCGCCGACCTCGCTGCCCTCCCCCGCGGGCTCGTACACCACCGCGACCTCCAGGCCGGGGATCTCGGGGATGCCGGGCGGCAGGAGGCTGCGCTGCAGGGCGCTGCTCATGGCGGTCTGGGCGGAGAACAGGCGCGCGTTGTCGACGGCGAGGGCGGCGCGGCGGCTGAGCTCCTCGGCCAGCTCGATGGCGCTGCGGGGGAAGCGGTCGCCGGACGGGCGGCCGATGACGATCGTGCCGGTGCGGCGGCCGCGGGCGATGAGGGGGAAGGCGTACGCCTGGTCGTCGGCGGTGTCCCCGGCGGCGGCGCGGACGTCCCGCGGCGCGGTGGCGAGCCCGTTCCACGGCGCGGAGACGTCCATGGGCGGGGCGGCGCCGGCGTGGTCGAGCAGCTCGCGCAGGCCGTCGGCGCGGTTCTCGTCGGCGTGCCAGACGTAGGCGAGCTTGACGGCGTCGGCGTCGGTGACGGTGTAGACGGCGCACCAGGTCGCGAGGCGCGGGACGACGAGCTGGGCGACCAGCGCCATCGTCCGCTCCTGGTCGAGGGTGCCGGCGAGCAGGTCGCTGGCCTCCGCGACGAAGCTGAGCCAGCCGCGCCAGGACCGTTCCAGTTCCCCGACCCTGGCCTTCTCCAGGGACAGGGACATCTCGTCGGCGAGGCGGCCCAGGCGGGCGCCGTCGGCCTCCTCGAAGCGGCCGGAGGCCGAGGACACGGCCACGACCAGGCCGGTGAGGCGGCCTTGGGACTCCAGCGGCGCGGCGGCCAGGGACCGGGCCCGCAGGGCGGCGGCGGTGGGGTCGGCGGTGTCGTGGGCGACCCAGGGCGAGCCGGCGCGGGCCTCGGGGCCGAGGGCGACGACCGACAGCTCGCCGAGCGGGATCTCGGCGGCGGTCCCGGCGGACGCGCCCATGATCAGCCGTCCGTCGCGCTCGGTCAGCAGGACCGCGGCGCCCTCGGCGCCGAGGGCCTCCCGGACGGTGGCGACGCCGTCCTCCATGGCCTCGACCGCGGCGGGCGAGCGCAGGAGCCGGTCGCCGGCGACGGGCATCTCGCCTATCTCGTCGCCGCCGAGCCGGGGTTCGCGGCCCTTGGTCGCGGGCCCGGAGCCGGTGCGGGCGCCGTCGCGGCCGGAGCGCCCGTCGCGCACCGGACTGCCCTCGCCGGTCGCGGGCGCGCCGTCGAGGGCGGGGCCGCCGTCACCGGCGCGACGCAGGGGCGCGGGCCCGCCGGGTTCGGCGGCCTCGTCGGGGAACGGCCCGGGCGGCGCGGCTCCGTTGGACGCGCCGGGCCGGGGCAGCCGGAACCACACGCCCTTGGTGCGGCGGTCGTAGGAGACGCCCCAGGACGAGGCGAGGCGGGCGATGGACGGCAGGCCCCGCCCGCTGGAGGCGGTGACACCGGGCATCTCGATGCCGCGGGTGGGATGGCGGTCGCGGACCTCGACCTGGATGTCGCCGTCCTCGACGCGGCAGGAGACCTCGAAGGAGGTGCCCGCGTAGGCGATGGCGTTGGTCGCCAGCTCGCTGGTCGCCAGCACGGCGTCGTCGGCGGCCTCCTCCATGCCCCAGTCGGCGAGCACCTTCCGGACGAAGCGGCGCGCGTCCGCCACCGCCGCGGCGGCGGACGGAAAGGTGGCCGACGCCGTCTGCCGATCCAATGTCGTCCCTCGTTCGAAGCGTGTCTGCCTGCGTCCGGCTATCGTGACAGACTGGTCGACCGCCCGGCCAGGAGAGCCGTGAACCGGGCGCCGCGGCGCGCGCGACCTCGGCGAAGCGACCCCCCGCCACAACACGACAGACCGTAACACGAAGGCTACAAGCGCAGTTCCGCGGTCATTGCCGGACCTTTACCGGCCCGCATACCCGCCCGCACGCGAATCAGGCTTCGTGCTGCCCGGGGACGTAGAGTACAGATGCGGTCCAGACGAGGTGTCCGTGCTATCCGGGTACCCGACCATCGCGGGCCAGGAGGATGAAGAGCATGCCCCGTACCGCGTCCCGTGCCCGCCCCGGCGGGTCTCGCGACACCACTCCGCGCTACAGCGACGCCGATCTTGAACCGCTGCTGAGGGCGCTCGCCGCCGTGCGGGACGGGCGGGCCCGGGACGAACTGGACGTGCCCGCCGAGGGCGCCGTGGCGGAGGCCGCGGGGATCCTGGAGGAGATACGGCAGAACGGCCATGAGCTGACCTCGGGGCTGAACCGCGTGCGGCGCGAGATCGGCCGGGAGGGCTACCTGCACGGCCGGCTGACGCCGGGGTCGCTGAAGGGGACGTGGGCGGCGGGCGTGGAGGACGCCAACGCGATCATCGGCAAGCTGACCGACCTGGCCACCGGGATGCACCAGGTGGTGGCGGCCGTGGCGGCGGGCGACCTGAGCCAGCGGGTGGAACTGCGGGTGCGCGGCAGGCCCATGCGCGGGGAGCTGCTGCGCATGGCGCGTTCGGTGAACGGCATGGTGGAGCTGCTCGACCAGTTCACCTGGGAGGTCACGCAGTTCGCGCGGGAGGTCGGCACCGAGGGACGGCTCGGCGGGCAGGCCGCGACGCGCGGCATGACGGGACGCTGGCGGGACGTGACCGCGTCGGTGAACGTGATGGCGAACCGGCTCACCGCCCAGGTCCGCGACATCGCCGAGGTCACGACGGCGGTGGCCAAGGGCGACCTGACGCGCAAGGTCACGGTGGAGGCGACCGGTGAGCTCCAGGAGCTGAAGCTGACCGTCAACACGATGGTCGACCAACTGTCGGCGTTCGCCGACGAGGTCACCCGCGTCGCCCGCGAGGTCGGCACCGAGGGGCAGCTGGGCGGGCAGGCGCATGTGCGCGGCGTCAGCGGCGTCTGGAAGAACCTCACCGACAACGTCAACGCGATGGCGAACAACCTGACCTACCAGGTCCGCAACATCGCGCAGGTCACCACCGCGGTCGCCGACGGCGACCTCGGCAAGAAGATCACGGTCGACGCGCAGGGCGAGATCCTGCAGCTGAAGCTGACCGTGAACCAGATGGTCGACACGCTGTCGGCGTTCGCGGACGAGGTCACCCGCGTGGCCCGTGAGGTGGGCACCGAGGGACGGCTGGGCGGGCAGGCCCGCGTGCCCGGCGGCAGCGGCGTGTGGAAGGACCTGACCAACAACGTCAACGGCATGGCGTCCAACCTGACCTACCAGGTCCGCAACATCGCGCAGGTCACGACCGCGGTCGCCGAGGGCGACCTGACCAAGCGGATCACGGTGGACGCGCAGGGCGAGATCCTGGAGCTCAAGGACACCGTCAACACGATGGTCGACACGCTGTCGGCGTTCGCCGACGAGGTCACCCGAGTGGCCCGCGAGGTCGGCACCGAGGGACGGCTCGGCGGGCAGGCCACGGTGCACGGGGTCAGCGGGGTCTGGAAGGACCTCACCGACAACGTGAACTCGATGGCGAACAACCTGACCACGCAGGTGCGCGGCATCGCGCAGGTGACGACGGCGGTGGCGCAGGGCGACCTGACCCGCAAGATC
The DNA here is from genome assembly GCF_004349215.1 of Actinomadura rubrisoli. Classification (GTDB taxonomy): domain Bacteria; phylum Actinomycetota; class Actinomycetes; order Streptosporangiales; family Streptosporangiaceae; genus Spirillospora; species Spirillospora rubrisoli. The sequence continues at coordinate 10,915 of NZ_SMKU01000100.1, forward strand.
GCGGTGGACGCGCAGGGCGAGATCCTGCAGCTCAAGGAGACCCTCAACACGATGGTCGACACGCTGTCGGCGTTCGCGGACGAGGTCAGCCGCGTGGCCCGCGAGGTCGGCACCGAGGGACGGCTGGGCGGCCAGGCGATCGTGCCGGGCGCGGGCGGCATGTGGAAGGACCTCACCGACAACGTCAACGGCATGGCGTCCAACCTGACCTACCAGGTCCGCAACATCGCGCAGGTCGCGACGGCGGTCGCGCACGGCGATCTGACCCGGCGCATCGACGTGGACGCCCAGGGCGAGATCCTGGAGCTGAAGACGACGCTGAACACGATGGTCGACACGCTGTCGTCGTTCGCGTCGGAGGTCACCCGCGTGGCCCGCGAGGTCGGCAGCGAGGGACGGCTGGGCGGGCAGGCCGAGGTCGAGGGCGTGTCGGGCACCTGGAAGCGGCTCACCGAGAGCGTGAACGAGCTGGCCGGCAATCTGACCACGCAGGTCCGGGCGATCGGCGAGGTGGCCAGCGCGGTCGCCACCGGCGACCTGACCCGGATGATCAGCGTGGAGGCGCGCGGCGAGGTCGCCGAGCTGAGCGAGAACGTCAACCTCATGGTCGCCACCCTGCGCGAGTCGACCCGCGCGAACGAGGAGCAGGACTGGCTCAAGACCAACCTGGCGCGCATCGGCGGGCTGATGCAGGGCCACCGGGACCTGCTGCAGGTCGCCGAGCTGATCATGCGGGAGCTGACGCCGAGCGCCAGCGCCCAGTACGGCGCGTTCTACCTCGCCGAGAACAGCGGCGAGGAGACCGAGCTGGTGCTGATCGCCGGGTACGGGACGCGCCGGAGCAGGGCGGGCGCCGTCCGGTTCGCGCTGGGCGAGGGGCTGGTCGGGCAGGCGGCGCAGGAGCGCCGGACGCTGCTGATCGGCGACGCGCCCGCCGACTACGTCAAGATCGGGTCGGGGCTCGGCGAGGCGTCGCCCGTCAACATCATCGTCCTGCCGATCGTGTTCGAGGACACGGTGCTCGGCGCGATCGAGCTGGCCTCGTTCAGCCGGTTCACCGACGTCCACCTGGCGTTCTTCAGCCAGCTCATCGAGACGATCGGGGTGACGCTGAACGCCATCAGCGCCAACACCCGCACCGAGGCGCTGCTGGGCGAGTCCCAGCGGCTCGCCCAGGAGCTCCAGGAGCGCTCGGACGAGTTGCAGCGCCAGCAGGGCGAGCTGCGGCACTCCAACACCGAGCTGGAGGAGAAAGCGGCCCTGCTGGCCCAGCAGAACCGCGCGATCGAGATCCAGAACTTCCAGATCGAGCAGGCCCGGCGGACGCTGGAGGAGCGCGCCGAGCAGCTGGCGATCTCCTCGCGGTACAAGTCGGAGTTCCTGGCGAACATGTCGCACGAGCTGCGCACGCCGCTGAACAGCCTGCTGGTGCTGGCCAAGCTGCTGTCGGAGAACCAGGGCGGCAACCTCACCGACAAGCAGGTGGAGTTCGCCCGGACGATCCACGAGTCCGGCACCGACCTGCTGGAGCTGATCAACGACATCCTGGACCTGGCCAAGGTCGAGGCCGGGAAGATGGAGGTGCACACCCAGCGGCTGCCGGTGGCGGCGCTGGTGGACTACGTCGAGGCCACGTTCCGGCCGCTGTCGGTCGACAAGGGCCTGCAGTTCGGCACGGAGGTCGCCGCGGACGTCCCGGCCGTGCTGAACACCGACGAGCAGCGGCTCCAGCAGGTGCTGCGGAACCTGCTGTCGAACGCCGTGAAGTTCACCGCCGAGGGCGAGGTCCGCCTGCGGATCGAGCGGGCGGGCGACATCGACTTCACGCTCCCCGCGCTGTGGAACACCCCCGACGTGATCGCCTTCCGGGTGATCGACACCGGGATCGGCGTCGCGCCCGAGAAGCTCCAGGAGATCTTCGAGCCGTTCCAGCAGGCGGACGGGACCACCAGCCGCCGCTACGGCGGCACCGGGCTCGGCCTGTCGATCAGCCGCAACATCGCGCGGCTGCTGGGCGGGGAGATCCACGCCGAGAGCGACCCGGGGCGCGGCAGCGTGTTCACGCTCTACCTGCCGGCCCAGTACAGCGAGCCCGACGGGCGGCGCCGCTCGGCGCTGCCGGACGAGGCGGGCGGCGCCTCCGACGTCGTGCCTGGCCTGGCGGCGGGCGGCGGTCCCGGCGCCGGGCCTCGGGCGGGCGGCGGGGTGCCGGGCGGCGCGTCCGGGGCCGTCCGGGAGAACGGGATGGCCGCGGAGCGGCGGTCCGCCGCCGACCGCGGCGACGGGGCGTCCGCGCTGGGCGAGATGCTGGAGGAGCCTCCGGCGGACTTCCTCGACACGGTCCTGTCCGGGCGCAAGGTCCTGATCGTCGACGACGACGTCCGCAACGTGTTCGCCCTGACCAGCGTCCTGGAGGGCTACGGGATGGAGGTCCTGTACGCCGAGGACGGGCAGGCGGGCATCGACGTGCTGCACCGCAACCCCGACGTGGCGCTGGTGCTGATGGACGTGATGATGCCCGGCCTGGACGGCTACGCCACCACGGCCGAGATCCGGAAGATGCCGCAGTTCGCCGAGCTGCCCATCATCGTGATCACGGCGAAGGTGATGAAGGGCGACCGGGAGAAGAGCCTGGAGTCGGGCGCCTCGGACTACATCCCGAAGCCCGTCGACGTGGACCATCTCCTTGACGTCATGCGCAACTGGCTGCAACCCTCCATCGTCCGCTGAGCGGATCCGGGCGGCGGGGCGGCCGGGCAGTAGGGTCGGCATGGGCGCTCATCAGCCCGGACGGCGGCGGACCCGACCGGAATCGGAGAGAGACGACGCGTGGACGACAAGGCGAAGATCCTGCTCGTGGACGACCGCGAGGAGAACCTCATCGCGCTTGAGGCCATCCTCAGCTCGCTCGATCAGGACCTGGTCCGGGCGCGATCGGGAGAGGACGCGCTGAAGGCGCTGCTCACCGACGACTACGCCGTCATCCTGCTGGACGTCGTCATGCCGGGCATGGACGGGTTCGAGACCGCCCGCGACATCAAGCGCCGCAAGAAGACCCGGGATCTGCCGATCATCTTCCTCACGGCGGTGAACAGCGACCCCGACTACGCCTTCCGCGGGTACGCGGCGGGCGCGGTCGACTTCATCTCCAAGCCGTTCGACCCGTGGGTGCTGCGCGCGAAGGTGTCGGTGTTCGTGGAACTGCACAACAAGAACAAGCAGCTGCGCGACCAGACGACGCTGCTGCGGGAACAGGCCGCGCTGCTGCGCGAGCAGGCGGCGCTGCTGCACGCCCGGTCTGCCGAGGAGGCCGACCGGCCCGGCCCCGGCCCCCGGGAGCTCCAGGTCGAGGCGCAGCAGGTCGGGGAGCGGCTGGCGGCCGTGGAGAAGCAGGCCGAGGCCATCGGCAAGCGGGTGCCGCCCGCGCTGCGCGGCGAGTTCGACGAGCTCGACCGCCGCCTGGCCGAGCTGCGCGCCTCGCTGCGCGACGAGGAGTCCCCCGCCTCCTGACCCGGCGGGGACACCCTTCGATGTCCCTGCGGTGACGCTTCGCGGCGGACGGACCTGGGGAGGGTTATCCGATGGGGGTGGGCCCATGAACATCGCCGCGCTCTTCCTCACCGGGGCCGGGACGGGGCTGCTGGCCGGGGGCACCACATGCGCCGCCGTGCAGCTCGGGCTGCTGACGGGCGCGGTCGGCGGGACCGGTCCCGGCGCCGCTCGCCCGGTCCGCGCGGTGTCGGCGTTCCTCGGGGCGAAGCTGGGCGCGCACGCCGTCCTCGGGGCGCTGCTCGGGGTGGCGGGCGGCGCGGTGCAGCCGGGGCCGAGGGTGCGCGGCGCGCTGCTGGCGGCGGCGGCGCTGACGCTGGCCCTCTTCGCCCTGGACCTGCTCGGATTCGGCCCCGCGCGGCGCCTTCTGCGGCGCGGCGGCGCCCCCGCGTGCGAGGCTCCCCCGCCGAAAGCCCGGACCGGCGGACGGCCCGTGGTCCTCGGAGCCGCGACCGTGCTGGTGCCGTGCGGGCTGACCCTGTCGGCCGAGCTCCTCGCGGTGACGTCGCGATCGGCGCTCGGCGGGGCCGCGGTGATGACCGGGTTCGTCCTCGGGACGGCACCGCTGTTCGGGCTGATCGGCGTCACGGTCGGCCGCTCCCTGGCGCTGCTGCGCGGCCGGCTGACGGCGCTGCTGGCCGCCGGGCTGCTCGCCGCCGCCGGGTGGACGCTGCTGTCGGGGCTGCGGCTCGGCGGCTGGCTGCCCGCCGGGGGCGGGACGGCGGCCGCCGACTCGGCGCGCTCCGTGCGGACGGACGCGTCCGGCACCCAGGTCGTGACCCTCTGGGCCCTGGACCGGGGCTACCGCCCGGCGGTCGTCACCGCGCGGGCGGGGGTGCGCACCGTCCTGGTGCTCCGGACGCGGGGCACGCGGGGGCACACGCGGGCGTTCACGATCCCGAGCCGCGGCGAGGACGTGATCCTCCCCGTCGACGGCGAGCGGCGGATCGACCTCGGCACCCCGAGGCCGGGCCGCCTACGCTACGTATGCGCCTCCGGCCACTACCCCGGCGCCATCCTTTTCCGCTAAGGGTGGCCATTTCGTCCGGCCCCCGGTTCAGGGGGTGGCGGGCTCCAGGCGGGCGCGGGCGGCGGCGATGCGGGCGAGGGTGCGGTCGCGGCCGAGGATCTCCAGGGACTCGAACAGCGGCAGGCCCACCGTGCGGCCGGTGACGGCGACCCGCACGGGCGCCTGGGTCTTGCCGAGCTTGAGGCCGTGCCCGGCTCCGATCCGCTCCAGCCGGCCCTTGAGCTCCTCGGCGTTCCAGGGCGCGTCGCCGTAGGACTCCTCGGCGGCGGCGAGGATCGCGGCGGCGGGCTCCTTCATGGCCTTGTTCCAGGACTGCTCGTCGGCCGGCGGCTCGTCCAGGAACACGAAGTCGATCATCTGGACGATCTCCGACAGCAGCGCCACCCGGGTCTGGGCGAGCGGCGCCAGCTCGGCGAACACCGCCACGTCGACGTCGAACGGGGCCTGCTGCAGGAACGGCAGGCACTCGGCGACGAACTTCTCGGCGGGCAGCGCGCGGATGTACTCGCCGTTGATCGCGCGGAGCTTCTTGACGTCGAAGAACGCGGGCGAGCTGTTGACGTCCTCGATGCGGAACTCGTCGACGACCACGTCCCACGGGACGATCTCGCGGTCGCCCGACGGCGCCCAGCCGAGCAGCATCAGGTAGTTGCGCATGGCCTCGGCGAGGTAGCCCTCGGCGCGGTAGTCCTCCAGGGCGACCTTGTCGCGCCGCTTGGACAGCTTCTGCCGCTTCTCGTTCACGATGACCGGGACGTGCGCCCACACCGGCGGCTCGCCGCCGAGCGCCTCCCACAGCAGCTGCTGCTTGGGCGCGTTGGACAGGTGCTCCTCGCCGCGGACGACGTGGGTGATGCCCTGGCTCATGTCGTCGACCGCGTTGGCCAGCAGGAACGTCACCGACCCGTCGGCGCGGGCGATGACGAAGTCCTCCAGCACCGCGTTCTCGAAGACGGGCTTGCCGCGCAGCAGGTCCACGACCGTCGTCTGGCCCTCGTCGGGCGTGCGGAACCGCAGGGCGCGGCCCGGGCCGGGCTCCAGGCCGCGGTCGCGGCAGAACCCGTCGTAGCCCTTGTGCTGGTCGCCGGTGCGGGCGGTCACGGACTCGCGGGTGCAGTCGCAGTAGTAGGCGCGGCCCTGGTCGCGGAGCCGCTGGACGGCCTCGGCGTGCCGGTCGGCGTTGGCCGACTGGAAGTAGGGGCCCTCGTACTGCTCGCCGTCCATGCCGAGCCAGGCCAGGGCGCGGATGATGCCCTCGGTCCATTCCGGGCTGTTGCGGGAGGCGTCGGTGTCCTCGATCCGCAGCACGAGCGTCCCGCCCGACTGCGCGGCCATCACCCAGTTGAACAGCGCCGAGCGGGCGCCGCCGACGTGGAACATGCCGGTCGGTGACGGGGCGAAACGAACACGGATCGCAGAGGTCGAAGACATGCCTCAAGGGTAGAGCGCGCGGGGCCCCGCTCGCGCCGGGACCCGCGCGCCGGCCCGGGCGGGGAGCCGCGTCCGGTCAGGGCGTCCAGTGCGGGTCGCGGCCGGACAGCCCGACGAGGCGGTCGAGCAGCGGCGCGTCCTCCGGAACGGGCACCTCAGCGCCGAACACCCCGTGCTGGCGGCCGGTCTCCGCCGTCGGGACGAGCTGCTCCCAGGCGGCCTCGACGATCTCCGGGGGCAGGGCGGGGTCGCGCCCGATGGCGACGGCGATGTCCCATCCGTGGAGGACCAGCTCGCCGAAGAGGATCCCGGCGATGAACGCGGCGGGCATCCCCTCCTTGGCGCCGGTCAGGCTGGTGCGGCCCTCCCACGCCCCCGGATCCGTCCACGCCTCGGCGGTCTTGCGGGTCTGCTGGGCGAGCCTGTCGGCCCAGTCGGGCTCGGCCGTGAAGTCGTGGTCCTCCCCCGGGCCGGTGGGCGGCAGCTTGTGCGCGGCGGCCTCGCCCCTGCCGCTCCACAGGATCAGGTGGTTGACCACGTCCCGCACGTCCCAGCCCTGGCACGGGGTCGGCGCGTCCAGCCGGGCCGCCGGGAACTTCCGGACGATCCGCGCCGCGGCGTCCGCGGCGGGAAGCATCCCGCTCCGGATGTCCATGGCCTCTTCCTCGCTTCTCTCGCTCATTCGTTCGAACACCTCTCCCACGCTAGGACGGGCCGCGCCGGACGGTCTTGAACAAACGCGACACTCCCCCGCTAACCTGGGGTGATGGGCCGACCCCTACCCGAGGGAACGCGGGGCATCCTGCGACCGCGGGCGGGGCTGGAGCGGTTCCGGATCGAGCGGACCGCGCCGCCGCCGGGGCTCGCCCCGTTCGTGGAGTTCTTCTGGGTGCTGCGCTGGGACCTGCGCGGGCGTCCGCCGCACCGCCAGAAGGTGCTCACCCGCCCCACCGTCCATATGACGTTCACGAGCTACCTGACCGGCGGGACGACCCGGGCGCGGATCGCGGGCGTGGTGCGCGACGAGTTCGTGGAGGAGATCGCGGACGAGGGCCGGGTGATCGGCGCCGGGTTCCGGCCGGGCGGGTTCCGGCCGTTCCTGGACGGGCCGGTCTCCGGGATCACCGGCCGGTTCCTCGGGGTGGAGCAGGTGTTCGGCGCGGCGGGCCGCGCGCTCGGCGAGGAGGTGTTCGCCGCCGCCGGAACCGGGGAGGCCGTCGCGCGGCTGGAGGGGTTCCTCCTGGAGCGGCGGCCCGAGCCCGACGAGGCCGCCGCGCGCGCCGCGGAGATCGTCGAGCGGATCGCGGCGTGGCCGGGGCTGGTCCGCGTGGAGGATCTGGCCGAGGACGCCGGCGTCAGCCCGCGCAGCCTGCAGCGGCTGTTCCACGAGTACGTGGGCATCGGCCCGAAGTGGGTCATCCGCCGCTATCGGATCCTGGAGGCCGCCGACCGGGCCGCCGCCGGAACGGGCGTCGACTGGGCGGCGCTGGCGCTCGAACTGGGCTATGCCGACCAGGCGCACTTCACGCGGGAGTTCACCGCGGCGGTCGGCACCTCCCCCGCCCGGTACGCGCGGGAGACCGGCCCTGGCACCATCGACCCATGACAGACCCCCTCGCGGGCCCGGCCCCCCTCGACGACCTCGCCGCGTTCCGCGAGGTCGCCGCCGGGCGGCTCGCCTCGTTCGAGCACATCACCGTCCCCGGCTCCCCCGGGCTGCGCCGCGCCGGGGTCGTGCTGTGCGCGGTGGAGCACGACGGCGTCCCCTCGGTCGTCCTCATCAGGCGCGCCTACCGGGGACGGAACGCGGGCCAGTGGGGCCTGCCCGGCGGGCGCCTGGAGCCGGGCGAGACGCCCGAGGCCGCGGCGCTGCGGGAGCTGGACGAGGAGATCGGCCTGGCCGCCGGGCCCGCCGACGTGCTCGGCCGGCTCGACGACTTCCCCGCCACGTCCGGCTTCGCGATCACGCCGATCGTGGTGGCGCTGGACGAGCCCGGGGCGCTGCTGCCCAGCCCGGACGAGGTCCACTCCGTCCACCACGTGAGCCTGCGGAGGCTGGCCGCCGACGACACGCCGCGGTGGGTGCCGCAGACGGACGGAGGCAGCCTCCTGCAGATGCGGCTCGGCCCGGACTGGGCGGTCCACGCCCCGACCGGCGCGATGCTGTGGCAGTTCCGCGAGGTGGTGCTGCTCGGGCGGCCGGTCAGGGTCGCCGACTTCGTCCAGCCCGACTGGACGCGCCACTGAGCCCTGCCCCCTGAAACGCCGGGACAGGGCAGTGGTCAGGCCGCCGGCCGCGCCTCGATGACGTGGTAGTTGGACGGCGCCGCCGGGCCGGTGATCGCGACGACGCCGAACCCCGCGTCCGCGAGGAGCGCGCGGAACTCCTCCTCGGTGCGCTCGCGGCCGCCGGTGGACACGAGCATGTTGAGGTCGTTCATCAGCGTGCCCATGGTGTCGGGGGCGACCATCTCCGGGACGATCTGCTCCAGGACGAGCACGCGCGCGTCCGGCCGCATGGCCGCGCGGCACGTCCGCAGGATCGTGGCGGCCTTCTCGTCGTCCCAGTCGTGCAGGACGCTCTTGAGCACGTAGGCGTCGGCGCCCTCCGGCACGGACTCGAAGAAGTCGCCGGGGACGATGTCGCAGCGGTCGGCGAGGTCCCGCAGCGTCTTCGGCGCGGCGGCGAGCCCGGCGGGCAGGTCGTACAGGATCCCCCGCGCGCCGGGGGCGGCCCGCAGGATCGCGGCGATCAGCGTGCCGTCGCCGCCCCCGAGGTCGGCGACGGTGCGGTGGCGCCGGAAGTCGTGCGCCCCGATCAGGGCCGGCGCGACGTCGCGGGTGTGCTCGGCCATCGCCCGGTTGAAGGTGACCGACAGCTCCTCGTTCGTGTCGAAGAACTCGAACGGCGTCTTGCCGGTGACCCGCAGCCACGCGTACTCGCCCGTCCGCAGCGTCTCGGCCATGTCGCCCCACGTCCGCCACACGTCCGGGCCGCAGAACAGCCTGATCAGCGAGCGGATCGAGTCGGGCGCGTCACTGCGGAGCCGCGCTCCCTCGGCGGTCAGCGCGAACAGGTCGCGCTCGCGCTGCTCCACCACGCCGAGGACGGCGAGCGCCCTCAGCAGCCGCAGCAGGGACGGCGCGTGCGCGCCGGTCTCCTTCGCCAGTTCCGCGCTTGAGCGCGGCTCCCCGTGCAGGGCGTCGGCCAGCCCCAGCTCGGCGGCGACGTGGAGCATCTGCGCCGGCATGTATCCGAAGGCCAGGTCGATCAGCGGTGATCTTGTCATCGTCGGGCTCCTCTCGTTGCTTCCGGCGACGCTACGAGCCGGCCGAAGGGCCCGTCTTGGACGAATGCGACCTGCGCGCGCGACAGGTCGTGACCTGATCGTGATCCCGGCTAACCGAATGGACATTTCCGGTTTATCCAACTAAAGGAGACTGGCGGCGGCCCCCTGCACCCGACGAGAAGGAGTTCCCGTGAAACGCACGGGGATCGTCGTCACCGCCCTTTCCGCCACCCTCTCCGCCACCGCGCTGCTCGCTCCCGCCGCCGGCGCCGCCCCGCCGCCCCCGCCCGGCGCGAGCGAGGCGGCACAGCACCTGGGCGCGCTCACCGTCGCGCCCGAGGGCTCGTCCACCGGCTACAGCCGCGACAAGTTCCCGCACTGGATCACCCAGTCGGGGACGTGCAACACCCGCGAGGTCGTCCTCAAGCGGGACGGCGCCAACGTCCAGACCGACTCCTCCTGCGCCGCCGTCTCCGGGACGTGGCACAGCCCCTACGACGGCGCCACCTGGACCCTGGCGTCCGACATCGACATCGACCACATGGTCCCGCTCGCCGAGGCGTGGCGCTCGGGCGCCTCGTCCTGGACGACGTCGCGCCGCCAGGCGTTCGCCAACGACCTGTCCAGCTCGCAGCTGTGGGCCGTCACCGACAACGTCAACCAGGCCAAGGGCGACAAGGACCCGGCCGAGTGGACGCCGCCGCTGGCGTCGTTCCGCTGCATGTACGCGCGGTCGTGGATCGACGTGAAGTACCGGTACGGCCTGACGATCGACCCGGCGGAGAAGACGGCCCTGAACGGCCTGCTCGGCGCCTGCTGAGCCCGTCCCGACCCCCGGCGGGGCTCCGGCACCTCCAGCGCCCGGAGCCCCGCCGGGCCCGCGCCGCCGCCTGGACGCGGCGCGCCGCGCGCGCCGGGACCGTTCTCAGCGGGACAGGGCGCCGAGCCAGCCCGCCGCCAGCTCCAGGTGCCGGTCGGTCAGGCCGACCACGGGGTCGATCGCCACGAGCAGGTGCTCACCGACGTCAGGCTCGGCGGCGATGCAGTCGGTGGCGTCCGGCTCGTCCTCGAACCAGACGAACGGACGGCCCTCGGTCCAGGCGGCGACGTGCCGGGCCTTCCACGCGCCGAGCGTGCCGCCCTCCTCGATGCCGGGGAACCGCGGGATCGGCACGAACGGCAGCTCCGGCAGCCCGACCCTGGGAGCGATCCACTCGTTGGCGTGGTCACACCAGTAGCTCGCCCACGCCAGCTCGGCGCCGGCGGACTCGGCGAGGTCGAGCAGGGACGGCCCGTGGCCCGCGTTCAGCCACAGCCTGAAGCTCACGCCGCCGGGCGAGCACCGGTGCCTCCGATAGCCCTTGTGGGGCCGTTCGAACGGATTGAGAACCCCGTCGACATCGAGCAGAACCAGCGGCGACCCCATACCGGGACCGTACGGCATGAACGCCCCGCCCGTCGAAGGTCGCATCCTGATCATCACCCCGTCAGCGCAGGTCACGGCCGCTGAAGCGGGCTCGCCGCCGGACCCGCGGAGTTACACCGGGGTCTTTTCGGGCAGCGTTTCGACACGTTTGCATCAATGACCCAAACCGCACCGGGCCTTCAAGGTGAACACCCCGTGGAAAGGCGGTGACAAGGCATGAGCGAGCAGGACCTCCGGGCGGAGGCGCGCCCAGCGGCTGCGCACGTCGACGCGGGCGACACGGGCTACCGCAAGTCCCTGAAGACCCGCCACGTCAACATGATCGCCATCGGCGGCGCCATCGGCACCGGCCTGTTCCTCGGCGCGGGCGGACGGCTGGCGAGCGCCGGCCCGTCCCTCGCCATCGCCTACGCGGTGTGCGGCTTCTTCGCCTTCATGGTCGTGCGGGCGCTCGGCGAGCTGGTCCTGCACCGCCCGTCCTCCGGGTCGTTCGTGTCGTACTCGCGCGAGTTCATGGGCGAGAAGGGCGCCTTCGTGGCCGGCTGGATGCACTTCCTGAACTGGTCGACCACCGGCGTCGTCGACATCACCGCGATCGCGCTGTACATCCACTACTGGAGGATGTTCACCGACATCCCCCAGTGGACCCTGGCGCTGATCGCGCTCGCGGTCGTCGTCGCGGTCAACCTGATCTCGGTGCGGATCTTCGGAGAGCTGGAGTTCTGGTTCTCCATCGTCAAGGTCGGCGCGCTCGTGGCGTTCCTGTGCGTCGGCATCGCCCTGCTGGTCACCGGGCACGACGTCGGCGGCCAGGACTCCGGGCCCATGATGGTCTTCGACCACGGCGGCGTGTTCCCCAAGGGCGTGCTGCCGATGCTGGTCGTCATCCAGGGCGTCGTCTTCGCCTACGCCTCCACCGAGCTGGTCGGCGTGGCCGCCGGCGAGACCGAGAACCCCGAGAAGGTCATGCCGAAGGCGATCAACTCGATCGTGTGGCGCATCCTCGTCTTCTACGTCGGGTCGGTCCTCCTGCTGGCCATGCTGCTGCCGTGGAACGCCTACCGGGAGGGCCAGAGCCCGTTCGTCACCGTCCTGGCCAAGCTGGGCGTCCCCGCCGCGGGCGACGTGATGAACCTCATCGTGCTCACCGCGGCGCTGTCCAGCCTGAACTCCGGCCTCTACTCCACCGGCCGGATCCTGCGCTCGCTGGGCACCGCCGGCTCGGCGCCCCGGTTCACGACGGCGATGAGCCGGTCGCAGGTGCCCTACGGCGGCATCCTGCTGACCACCGGCGTCTGCGTCCTCGGCGTCGGCCTGAACGCCTGGGTCCCGGAGGACGCCTTCGAGATCGTGCTGAACTTCGCCGCGATCGGCATCCTGGGCACCTGGGCCATGATCATGATCACGCACCTGCTGTTCGTGCGGCGGGCGCGGGACGGCCGGCTGTCGCGTCCGTCCTTCCGGCTGCCCGGCTCCCCGGTCACCGAGGCCGTCACCCTCGCCTTCCTCGCCTCCGTGGTCGTCCTCATGTGGTTCGACCGCGACGGCGCGGGCCACACGACGGTCATGGCCGTCCCGGCGATCGGCGCGGCGCTGGTGATCGGGTGGTTCTGCGTGCGGGGCCGGGTCCGGGCCGTCCAGGAGGCGGCGACCCCGCTGGACGAATAGGGGCCGCGGGGTTGTCGGAGGCGGAACGTAGGGTGGGCTTTGACCCGAACGAGCCCTAGGAGCCCTGCAGCGATGGAGCACGAACTCACCCTGATGGCGGTCCACGCCCATCCCGATGACGAGGTCCTCGGCACCGGAGGGCTGCTCGCCCGCTGCGCCGCCGAGGGCGTCCGCACCGTCCTGGTCACCTGCACCAACGGGGAGCAGGGCGACGACTCGGGCGGCCTGAAGCCGGGCGAGCCGGGCCACGACGCCGCCGGGGTCGCCGAGCGCCGGCTGGCCGAACTGCGCGAGTCGGCCGGGCACCTGGCCATCGGCGACCTGGAGCTGCTCGGCTACCGCGACTCCGGCATGGTCGGATGGGACGCCAACCGGCACCCCGACGCGTTCGCGAACGTCCCGTTCGACGGCGCCGTCGAACGGCTCGCCGCTCTGATGGAGAAGTACCGCCCGCAGGTCGTCGTCACCTACGACGAGAACGGCGGCTACGGGCACCCCGACCACATCCAGGCCCACCGCATCGCGGTCGCCGCCACCGAGCGGAGCGGCGTGCCCGACAAGCTGTACTACACCGCCGTCCCCCGCTCCGGCATCCGCCAGATGTTCGCCTACGCCAAGGAGGCCGGCATCGAGCTCGACTTCGAGCCGCCGGACGACTTCGGCATCCCGGACGAGGAGATCACCACCGTCCTGGACGTCGCGCCCTATGTGGAGCGCAAGCGCAAGGCCCTGGAGGCGCACGCCAGCCAGGGCGAGAACATCTTCCTCCTCCGCCTCCCGGAAGAGGTCCAGCACATGGCCTTCGCGCGGGAGGCGTTCGTCCGCCACTTCAACCGGATCGAGGCCCCGGCCCGCGAAGACGACCTCTTCGCCGGTCTCCGCTAAGGCGGCGTCCGGTCAGGAGCTCACGGCACGGGGCAGCGCTTCCAGCGGAGGTGATAGGTGCTGCGATATTCGCTGGAGGGGCCGCCCATCCGCAAGGAACTGACCTTGGACTTGTCGGAGGTGCCGAGGTTGACCCGCAGTTCGGTGTTGAGGTTGAGGTTGCGCTCCTCGCCGCAGGGCTTGTAGACGACCTGGGCGATGTCGATGGTGTCGGAGAACTTCCAGTCACCGGAGAGCGGGCCAAGCGCATGGCTCCAGGCCGTGGTCTGCGGCATGCCACTGTGGTAACGGCTCGATTTCAGAACACCGGAGGCGCCGGGCTCCAGGTGGGCGAGGCCCTGATGGTCGTTCCAATTCATCCCGTAGGTGAACTCCGGCGGAGTGGTGATCTTCAGGTTGAGCTGGCAGTTCTTCCGGAAGTCCGTCGGCAGGGAGTCGCCGCCGCGCCTTGCCTCGTAAGCGCTGTAACTGACGGTGAAGGCGGCGACGTCGTTGGCGACGGCCACGGTCCCCGGCGGGCAGCCCGAGCCGTTGGTGGTCACCAGCGAGACGGCGACGCTCCCGGGCGGCGGGATCGTCGGGTCGGCGGAGGCGGGGGACGCGGTCAGGGCGGGCACGGCGAGGGCGGCGCCCACCGCCGCGCGTCCGAGGTGGATCATAAGGGGGCCTTCCAGGTGAGGCTCGTACTCACGCGCAGCTCTTCCAAGCGAGGTGATAGGTACTTTGGTCGTGCATCCAGGAGCTGGTCTTGGACGGGTCGGAGGTGCCAAGGTCGAGCCGCAGCTCATCATGGGCGAGGAAGTCGCGTTCCTCACCACAGGGCTTGTAGACCAGCTGAGCCGGGTCGATGGTCTCGGTGAAGTAGAACTCCTCGGAGTACGGGCCGCTAACCGATCGGCTTGGTAGCGGGGGCACCGGTGGGCCCCGGAAGTGGTACTGCGATCTCAGAGTGCCGGTGACACCGGGCTCCATCTGGACGAGTCCGGTGTAGTCGACCGCCCGGATCGCGTAGGTGTAGGCCCGCGGAACATTGACCTTCAGAAGGACCTGACAGTTCTTCCGAGCGTCCCTCGGAGACGAGATGCCGCCGACCTGGGCTGCGAATTGGCCGTAGACGAGGGCGATGCGGTCGCGGGCGTCGCTGATTTCGGCCCGCACCGTCCAGGCCGGGCAGCCATTGCCAGTGACCGACGCCACCTCGACGGTGACGCCCGCGGGTGGCGGGTCGGCCGAGGCTGGGGACGAGGTCAGGGCGGGCAGGACGAGGGCGACGCCCACCGCCGCGATCACCGTACGTCCGGGGTGGGTCATCAAGGGGCCTCCCGGGTGGGGTGCGTTCTCAAGGGCACGGCTTCCAGACGAGGTGATAGGCACTGTGGTGGTGCGTCAGGTAGCTGATCTTGGACGGATCGGATTGCCGAAGGTCGAGCCGCAGCTCACTGTAGACGTCGAGGTCGTGCCCCTCGCCGCAGGGCTTGAAGACCATCTGGGCCGGGGCGACGCCGTCACTGGCCTGCCACCCGCCGGACCGCGGGCCGCTAAACACCGAGGTGAATTCCCGGATCGCCGGCGCGCCTTGGAAGGAGTACCGCAATCTCCGCTCGCTGATGATGCCGCGCTCAAGCTGCGCTGAAAGACCGTGTTTGACCGTCTCGACCGCGTAGGTGAAGCCCTCCGGAGCACCGATCTTCAAACTGATCTCGCAATACTTGCGAGCGTCCATCGGAGATGAGGTGCCGCCGACCTGAACGCGGAAGGCATCGTAGGTGACGATGGGGCTGAAGCCGCTGACGTCCACCGTCACCGTCCCGGGCGGACAGCCCGGTCCGTTTGCGCTCGCCACCGAGATGGTGACGCCCGGGGGCGGCAGGTGGGCCGAGGCGGGGGACGAGGTTAGCGCGGGCAGGACGAGAGCGGCGCCCACCGCCGCGCTCGCCGTACGTCCGGGGAGGATCATAAAGGGACCTTCCGGGTGAGGCTCATTCTTAGGGGCAGCGCTTCCAATCGAAGCGGTAGGTACTGCGGTCGAAGTCCATGGAGCTCGTCTTGGACGGGTCGGAGGTGCCGGGGTCGACGCGCAGTTCGGTGGCGATATTGAAGTTGCGCTCCTCGCCACAGGGCTTGTAGATCAGCTCAGGAGACTTGCCGGTGATTTGCCAGCCGCCGGAATACGGGCCGCGAAGCGTGTGGCTTGTCGGCGTCGATTGCGGCATGCCCTGGAAGTAGTGCTGTATCTTCAGGACGCCGATGGCGCCGGGCTCCAGCTGGGCGGAACCGCTGTGTTCGGTCTCCTGGAACGCATAGGTGTAGCCCTGCGGAACATGCAGCCTCATGCTGATCTGGCATCTCTTCTGGGCGTCCGCAGGCAGCGAAGTACCGCCGGCCTGAGCGCGGTAGCCGGCGGATCTGACGGTGAGGGCGAGGTTCTGGTCGAGGGAGACCGCCATCGCCCCGGCCGAGCAGCCCGAGCCGTTGATCGTCGCTATCTCGACGGTGACGCCCC
>NZ_SMKU01000101.1 GCF_004349215.1 Actinomadura rubrisoli
GGACTGCGCCTGGCCGCCCCCCGCGACCCCGCCCGCCTGCGCGAACTTCTCGGCGAGGCCGTCGACACCGCCGACGCGCCCACCGCGATCCGCTTCCCCAAGGGCTCCACCGGCCCGGACGTCGACGCGGTGACCCGGATGGACGGCCTGGACATCCTGCACCGCAGCCGCCGGCTCCCACTGCAGGTCCTGCTCGTCGCGACCGGCGTGATGGCCGGTCCCGCGCTGCAGGCCGCCCAACGGCTCGACCGGGACGGAGTCGGGGTCACCGTCGTCGATCCCCGCTGGGTCCTGCCCGTCCATCCCACCCTGATCCACCTGGCCGCACGGCACCGCCTGGTGATCACCCTGGAGGACGCCACCAGCGCCGGCGGCATCGGCACCGCCGTCACCCAGGCCTGCACCGACGCCGAGGTCAGCGCTCCGGTGCGCAATCTGGGACTGCCCCGGGCCTTCATCCCCGCGGGCAGCCGTCAGCAACTCCTCGACCAGGCCGGGCTGACGAGCGACCCCATCATCGACGTCGTGCGCAAGGCGCTGCCCGTCGCCGCCGGACACCGAACCGCAAGCCTGGGGCTGGCGGCGATCGAACCCGGCGGGCCGTCCCGCCCCGCCTTTCCCTCGCCCAGAAGGGAAGCGCCGTGAGCGGCACGCAGGCGCGACGCGTGGTCGTCGCCGGGTCGACCGGGTCGATCGGCACCCAGGCCATCGACGTCATCGCCGCCCACCCCGACCGATTCCGCGCCGCGGGGCTGGCCGCAGGCGAGGGCAACATCGAGTTGCTGGCCCGCCAGACCCGGCTCCTGCGCCCCGACGTCGTCGCCATCACCACCACCCGCCCCGACCGCGCCGCCTGGCAGTTCCACGCCGCACTCGCTCAGGCGCTCGAAGAAGCCGCACCCCCGGCGGCGCCGATCCACCCGTCCGCCGCAAAGCCGCAGCCGATGCTCATCACCGGCCCGGACGCGGCCGAGCAGGCCGCGGCCCGGCCATGCGACCTGGTGTTGAACGCCGTGGCGGGCGCGGCCGGGCTGCCGGTCACCCTGACCGCACTCGAACGAGGACGGTTGCTCGCGCTGGCCAACAAGGAATCCCTGGTCATGGGCGGCCCGCTGATCACCGGCCTCGCCGGGCCCGGGCAGATCATCCCGGTCGACTCCGAGCACGCCGCCATCGCGCACTGCCTGCCCGGCTGGACCTACCGCGACGCCGCCGCCCTCCACCCCGTGCGGCGGCTCGTCCTGACCTGCTCAGGCGGCCCTTTCCGCGGCTACGACCGCGACCGGCTCGCGGCGGTCACCCCCGAGCAGGCCCTGGACCATCCGACCTGGCGGATGGGCCCGCTCAACACCCTCAACTCCGCCACGCTCGTCAACAAGGGCCTGGAGATCATCGAGGCGCACCTGCTCTTCGGCGTCCCGCTCAGCGCGATCGAGGTCGTGGTCCACCCCCAGTCGGTGATCCACTCCATGGTCGAGTTCGCCGACGGCTCCACCCTGGCCCAGGCGTCCCCGCCCGACATGCGCCTGCCGATCGCCGCCGCGCTGGCCTGGCCCGAGCGCCTCTGCGGGATCGCCCCCGCCATCGACTGGGGCCGGTCCCACACCTGGACCCTCCAGCCGCTGGACGAGAGGGCCTTCCCCACGGTCCGGCTGGCCCGCCGGGCCGCCGGCGCGGGCGGCACCTACGCGGCCGTCTACAACGCCGCCGCCGAACAGGCCACCTCCCTCTTCCTCAACGGGACGATCACCTTCCCCGCCATCGGCGACCTCATCGCCGACGTGATGAGCAGCAGCTCCCACCCCGGCGGGACCGGCATCACCCTGGAGCACGTCCAGGCCGCCGACACCTGGGCCCGGGCCCGCACCCGCCAGCTCGCCCGAGACACATCAGCACCGGCCCGTGTGACCCGGGCCCAGGCCACCAATCCGCATCCCACGGCCGAAGGCTGGACCGGGCCGACCGCCGTCACCACCGGCAACGGCGCATCCAGCCGGCCCACACCCCAGACCGCAGCAGGAGCCGACACATGACCAGCAGCGCCGGCAAGCGAACGACCGACCAGCCCAACGTCGACCTGGGCATGCCGACCATCGGCCCGCAGCGCACCAGCCCGCCCGAAACACCCGCAGCGGACCCGCGCGCGCCGGATGCGCCGCCGCCGGGCATCGAACGCCGCCGGACCCGGCGGATCACCGTCGGGCACGGCGACAAGGCCGTGCCGATCGGCGGCGGCGCCCCCATCAGCGTGCAGTCGATGACCACCACCCTCACCGCCGACGTCGACGCCACCCTGCAGCAGATCGCCGAGCTCACCGCCGCCGGCTGCCAGATCGTCCGCGTCGCCGTCCCTTCCCAGGACGACGCCGACGCCCTGCCCGCCATCGCCGCCAAATCAGCCATCCCCGTCATCGCCGACATCCACTTCCAGCCCAAATACGTCTTCCAGGCGATCGACGCCGGATGCGCCGCCGTCCGCGTCAACCCCGGCAACATCAAACGCTTCGACGACCGCGTCGCCGACATCGCCGAACGGGCCGCTGCCGCGCACATTCCCATCCGGATCGGCGTGAACGCCGGGTCCCTCGACAAACGCCTCCTCGCCAAACACCAAGGCGTCACCCCCGAAGCGCTGGCCGAGTCCGCCCTCTGGGAAGCCTCACTGTTCGAAGAGCACGGCTTCACCGACATCAAGATCTCGGTCAAACACCATGACCCGCTGACAATGGTCCGAGCCTACGAACTACTCGCCGAGGCATGCGATTACCCCCTGCACCTGGGCGTCACCGAGGCCGGGCCACCACCCCAGGGCGTCGTCAAATCCGCCGCCGCGTTCGCGCTCCTGCTCCGCCAGGGAATCGGCGACACCATCCGGGTCTCCCTATCGGCCCCACCGGTCGAAGAGGTCAAGACCGGAATCGGCATCCTGGAATCCCTCGGCCTGCGCCAACCCCGCTTGGAGATCGTGTCCTGCCCCGGCTGCGGCCGCCTCCAAGTCGACCTCTACAAACTGACCGCACAGGTCGAAGCCGCCTTCGACGGCTTCGACCACCCCCTGCGCGTCGCCGTCATGGGCTGCGTCGTCAACGGCCCCGGCGAAGCCCGCGAGGCCGACCTCGGAGTGTCCGCCGGCAACGGCAAAGGCCAGATCTTCGTCCGCGGAGAGATCATCAGGACCGTCCCGGAAGCCCAGATCGTCGAGACATTGGTCGAAGAGGCACTCCACCTCGCCGACAACCAGGGTTCACACCAGAAGCAATCATGAATCTCACTGCAGAACGGTACATAGAACTACTTGTAGATTTTCTCGACAAGGTCGGGTACAGCGAGCAAGGGGACCCCGACGAAGATCTCGTGCAGACGTTGGGTCACGTGTTCACCGAAACGATTGATCACTTCAGGTATGAGTCGCGTGTCCGGGGAATCGAGATCGACCGCGAACGGTTGACCAGCACCGTGCGCACGATCACCCGGATGACGGTGTTCGGCTGGCGAAACCTTCCCCGGGAAGTCATGGTGCCACTCAGCACGTATTTCACCTACGTGATCCTTGAGGACGATCCTGGAGACGGCTCGACCCTGGTGCACACCCCCTTCATGGACTCCTTCGCGTGCGACTTCCTGCGCGGCAGGGAGCAGGCGCACCCGAGGTACAGATCGCTTTTCTCGTTCTTTCCCGACCTCCTCCGCTGCTATGGCCAGCATTCGCAGCTCACAATGCTCAAGAGCAATCTGGAACTGATTCTGGGTTTCTGGATCGAAGGCCGGAAGTTCAAGGGCTCGCCCGGAGCGGGCGCCTACCCGATGTTCCTGCGCCGCCTGAACGGGTTGGGTGACTTTTCTGGAGCGGCTTTGTTCCCCGCCTCGCAGTTCGACGAGCGGGAGCAGTACGAGGACATCGTGATCGTCATCGCCCAGATCGAGCCAGTCGTCGCGCTGGTGAACGATCTGTTCTCGTTCTACAAGGAAATTCATGATCCAGCCGGGGACGTCTCCCTGGTGGAGAACATCTGCATAACGGATGAGCTCGATGCAGAACAGGCCATTCATCGGATCGCCAATGACGCCGCAAGTGCGATTCGCGACCTGATCGGGGTGCTCGAAAGTCGGCGATCCGAGGTAATCTTGAATACGGTGAACGACTTTGTCCAAGGGTACATTCGCTGGCACCTGTGCGACGAAAGATACCGTATGCGGGAACTGATCGCACAATGCGGAAACGGTAACAGCGCCACGGCGAGATTCCGTACCTTACATGAAATGGCCAGCCGCGCCGGTTGTGTCGATCGGGTGGACTTCCACGCACTCTCCCGCGCGACATCCGAGGCGGCCTTCGACAAGAGCCGGACCGCCGTATGAGTGCGCAGGATCTAAATAATCATTCTGATTGACGACAACGCGCTCCCGCCCTCCGCGCCCACGCGCTGTCTGCCCGCCCACGGGTGACCTTGCCCAGATTCGAGTGGGTCTTTTCCGCGTTGTTGTGTACTGCGGCCGAGCACGAGCTGGTGGAGCGGGAGCCCGAGCGTCACTCCGGGTCGTCTCTCGTGCTGAGGATGAAGTACAGGGGGTGGCCGTCGGCATCGAGGAGGTCGCCTTTGCCGTTCATGATCCCGAACAGCGTGTCGTCGTCCACTCTCTTGAAGTGGTCGAACACCGGGATTCCGTCGTAGACCATGGTGGCGGTGACCTCGCCCCGGAACTCGACCATCCACAGGCTGGCCTCGCCGTTGGCGGTCGTGGTGTCGGAATAGAGGGCGCCGTTGCCGTCGTACCGTATCAGCGGCTTGGCGTCCAACACCGAACGGAAGGTCTTCCCGTACCATCGCGACTCCTGGAGTTGTCGCGTGCCGGGGTGTCCGGTCGCGAACACCGAGCCCTTCCACCGTCCGAGAATGTCCTCGATCCGCACCGGGGGCAGAGCGGCCCACAGTTCGTCCAGATCGCGGGGGTCGACGGCCTCCCCGCGCAGCCGCAGATCATGGAATTTCTTCCGGGCGTCATGAATGTCCATGGCGGACGCTCCCTTTCGGGGAGTCGGATGTGTCAATACCATTTCCATGGTAGCTCGGATGAAGTGATCGGTCAGGTCTCGCCCGGCGTTCGTTCTCGTTCTTCTCGCCTGCGGACGACCAGTGGCCGTGGGTGTTGGGAAGGTGAATGGATGCCATGCGGTCGGCGGCGTCGTCCTCAGCCAGAGGGCAAGACGTGGCCCTTGTCGCAGAGGGTGCGCCACCGCCGTGCGATTCAGTTCGGCCGCATGGGGTTAGCGCGCTCTCGAACCGGCGATGTCGTGTCCTGGCGCCAGGGAATGGCACGTCCGGCCGGAGCGTGACATGCCGTCGAAGCGCGACATGTGGATAAAGCGCGACATGCTCGGTGCGGGGGAACCTTGGCGTTTCCTAACGGATCATGGATTATTTTAAGAGAGGGCCCGTGGAAGCGTAGTCCTGAATCCTGGAGTTGTGCTCGGGGATGCGATCGTCGATCTAGGCGTAGTTTTCGGGAGGGGTGACCATGTCATTGGGCCCCATCGATGCGCCGGACCCGGGCGCGATCGATTAGGGATGGCGGCCGCCCAGCACTTCGGAAGGAAAGTGCATTCTTGTGACGCTGCTGGTTCCTGGAGGTGCATCTGGATGTTGAGACGAAAGCTACCTTCCCTGCGCCGTTCGTTCCGGTTCATGGGCGACTCGCGCGTGGTTGCGGCAGCACTCGGCGTGCGAGCACCACGGCATGGTGTTCGTCTGCCGCGGCCACGACGATGCGCCTCCCGCCTGGGAGGTGCCCGCGCTTGGGCCCTGCTGCGGACGCGCATCTGGGTCCTGGCCACCCCGACCGGATCTGCGGCGGTCTGTGTTGAGGAGGTATTCCTGTGAGCAGTGAGAGTATGGTCAGGCATGCTCCCTGGAGTGAAATGACATTGGCCAAGACCCGGATGGCGGAACATCTGGCAGGCCGAATACGGCCGGACGGCGGGATTCCGGGGCCTTGTGCCAGTCGTGTGCTGGAGTCGGCGCTGCTGCTGGTCCTGCTCCGCCGGGTGGAGAGCGACCTGCCCGCGCAGGCCCGGCTGGTGCGCTACCTGAGGAACGTGCCGACCGATGCGTCCCGTTTCGACCGGGCGTTGAGCGACGCCGTCCTCACGGGTAAGCGCACCGAGGCCGCTTGGGTCCATGAGGAAATGCTGCGCGACTTCGATCATTTCACCGCGGCCCGCAAGCGGCTCCAGTTCGACGTGTTCATGGCGCTGACCGGGGCGATCCCGTTCGACCCGCAGATGTGGCCCGACCTGATCGGGACGGAGAGCCGGGTTCGCTGGGTCTCGATGAGCATGACCGCCATCAAGGTGATCGTTTCATCGGCTCTGGGCCGGCCGGGGATGGTTTCCGAATCAGAACGCGCCGAACTGATTGAGATGCTCGCCTCCCTTGTGCCGGGGCGGGTATGGGAGAACCACGTCACCGCTCACCTGATCGCCCTGCTGGCGCTTAGCGTTTTCGCCCCGGACCATCCGCTGATGGCCAAGGGCGTCGACGCGCTGCTGCGGTGTCAGAACGGCGACGGCGGGATCGCGAGCATCGCCGATCTGACGTACTTCACCACGGGCACCGCCGGGCTCGCGCTGGCCCGGGGCGGCACGGACCGGGAGGCGATTCTACGAACGGGCGATTACGTGGCCGCCGCGCAGTTGCCCGGTGGCGGGTGGTCCTTCGGTGAGAACGCGGTCCAGGCGGATGTGGACACGACGTCGTACGCCGTGTCCTTTCTGGCCACCGCCGATCGGTTCCGTTATCGCGTGGCTTTGGAAAGCGCCGGAGCCTACCTGACCGCAATGGCGAACCAGGACGGAGGCTTTCCCACCTATGTTCATGGCGACCCGTCCGAGGTCGCCATGACCGGCGGAGCCGCGAGCGCGCTCGGCTGGGCCGGCGAGACCCACGCTGAGGTTCTGGAGCACGCTGCCGATTACCTGCTCGCGGCGCAGCTCGACGACGGGACCTTTGAACGCAGTTGGACGCTCAGCGAGGCCAACGCCATTTGGAGGGCCATGTGGGCCCTGCATGCACTGCCTCCGTCCAGGAGCGGCGCCATCGCCTCCCGGCGCGAGAGCGCGGTCGCCCGGTCGACGCGGTTCCTGACCCAGGCGCAGAACGCCGACGGCGGCTGGGGCTACCGCCCCGGTGACGCCAGCGACACGGCCAGCACCGCCTACTCGGTACTGGCGCTGTCGGCGATGGGGCGGCGTCTCGCGCGCGACCCGGTCGTCCGCCGTGGGACGTTCCATCTGATGGCGCGCCAGGACGACGACGGCGGCCTCAGCGGTATTCCGGACCAGGTCGCGCCGCGGCCGTTGCCGTTCGACGCGCCGGTCTTCGCCGACACCTGGGGGTTGCTGGCTCTGGCGAGCTGCGACCGCGACTGGGGCTGGTGAACGGCTGTGCACTCAAGTGAGGGACAGGACGGTCCCGCCATCCCGCTGCCGGCGCGCCGAGCCTGTCCGTGGCATCCGCCGGCCGAGTTCGCCGAACTCCGGGCCGAACGGCCGGTCGCCCGCCTCGCCTTCCCCGAGGGCCCGCCCGGCTGGCTGATCACCCGCTATGACGACGTGCGCGCCGGCCTCGCCGACCTGCGGCTCGGCGCACGGCGGCCCCATGTGAACGCCCATGTCCGGGGCACGCCCCGCGCCGCCGAGGCCGAACCGGCCTCGTCTCGGTCGACCGGCCTGCTCACCAGCGACCCGCCTCTGCACACGCGGCTGCGGCAGCCGCTGATACCGCGGTTCTCGATGCGGCGGATCAGAGCGATGCGTCCGCGCCTGGAGGAGCTCGTGGCGGACCACCTCGGCCCGATGGCCGTGGCCGGACGGCCCGTCGACGTCGTCCAGGCGCTGGCCCTGCCCTTACCGACGCTGGTGATCTGCGAACTCCTGGGCGTGCCGTACGACCGGCACGAGTACTTCCAGCGGCTGACGGCCGAACTCATGGCACTGGATCACACCCTGGACCAGTCGCTGAGCGGCAAGCGAGAGTTGCTCGCGTTCCTGCGCGACCTCGTCGCGACCA
Source organism: Actinomadura rubrisoli (assembly GCF_004349215.1). Lineage (GTDB taxonomy): Bacteria > Actinomycetota > Actinomycetes > Streptosporangiales > Streptosporangiaceae > Spirillospora > Spirillospora rubrisoli. The sequence continues at coordinate 8,067 of NZ_SMKU01000101.1, forward strand.
AGCGCCGCGAACCGGGGAACGACCTGCTCAGCGATCTCGTCCACCGCTCCCGGCTCACCACGCGCGAGATCGTCTCGCTGGGCGCCCTCATGCTGGTCGCCGGGCACGAGACCTCGGCGAACATGATCGCGCTCGGCCTGATGACGCTGCTCACCTGGCCCGGGCGGTGGGACCTGCTGCGGGCACGACCGGAAATGATCACCAATGCGGTCGAGGAGCTGCTGCGGTTCCACACCATCTTGCAGTTCGGACTGCTGAGGATCGCCCGGGACCGGCTGAGGATCGGCGGGCAGGTCGTCGAACCCGGCGAACGCGTGGTACTGCACCTGCCCTCGGCCAATCGGGATCCCTTGCGGTTCTCCAGCCCCGACGTCCTGGATCTCGCCCGGCCGAACAGCCGCCGGCATCTCGGCTTCGGCCACGGCCTCCATCAGTGCGTCGGCCAGCAGCTCGCCCGTGTCGAGCTGGAGGTCGTCTTCACCGGCCTGCTCGACCGCTTTCCCCGCCTGACCCTGGCCGAACCGGTCGAGCGGATACCCACCCACGACCAGATGATCGTCTACGGGGTGCGCCGCCTGCTCGTCACCTGGCCCGACCCGTCATGACCATCGGCGAGGGAACGGATCCGCCCCGGTGACCACCGGCCCCTTGCCCTCCACGTGGAGCGACCGTCCATGTCCGACAGAATGCAGAGCCGCCACGACACCGCCCCCGAACCGCCGACCCACCCCGATCTGGCATCGGCGGGCCACGAATTGCTGGGGTGGGTGGAGTCCATGGGCCTGGTCACCACGGACGCCGCGAAGCAGCGCCTGGCAGCGGAACGCCACGACCTGGGCGCCGCCCTGATCGTCCCCGAGGGGAGCCGGGACGACCTGGCCTTGACCGCGCAGTGGTCGGCGTTCATCTGCTTGCTGGACGACCGGTTCGACGCCACGCCGTTGGGAACGCACCCTGACCGCGTCAGAACGGTGATGCGGCCCCTCACCGATATTCTGAGAGGAGACGATACCGCTCAGTGCGCGAAATGCCCGTCCGACCCTCTCGTCCGCGCATTCAACGATCTCTGGCGGCGCACGGCGGCGGGAATGCCGCCTGCCTGGCGTCACCGCTTCACCGCCGATTATCAGGACTTCGCCGACGCCAGTTGCGAGGAGGCCGAGATCCGGGCGGCGGGCAGGGAGTTGTCGCTGCGCGAATACGTCGTCCTGCGCAGCCGAACCATCACCTCGGCGCCGATGATGGACGTCCTCGAACGCACCGGACCGTTCGGCCTCACCGCCGTAGCGCACGCGCCTGAGGTCAAGGACCTGCGACGAACCGCGATCGACGTGGTCGGCTGGACGAACGACGTGGGGGCGGGCGCGGCCGAGACCTCCCGCGGACAACTGAATCTCGTCTCGCTGGTCGCCCGGGAACGCGAGCTCCCTGACGCTCAGGCGGTCGCGTACGCGAAGTCCATGATCCGCAGGCGACTGCGGGACTTCGAACGCGCATGCGCCGAGCTGTCCGGCAAGGGATCCGGCACCGAGATGCGACGTTGCGTGGCCGCTATGCGGTTGTACCTGTACGGCACGCTGCAGTGGTGCTCGCTTACTCGTCGGTACACGAGCGAGGGTCCCGGCGACGGCTGATCGTCCTCTCCTCGCAATGGCGGGGGCGGAGCGATAACGAGCGGCCGACAGTGGAAGAGGAGCGGTGGGCCTTACTGTCTACGCGTCGCTTGTGCGGTTCGCCGAGCTGACCTTTCGTGCGTCCGGCATGCTCATGACCCGAATTTCGCCGCTGTATCCGTCAACGTGTACGCGCTGTCCGGTGTACAGGCGCGTGGAAGCGTCCGAGGTGCCGATTACGCACGGGATCGAGAGCTCCCGGGCGATGATGGCGCCGTGGCTGCCGGTGCTGCCGATGTCGATGACCGCCGCCTTGGCCCGCATGAACAGCGGCGTCCAGCTGGGGTCCGTGACGCGGCATACGATGATCTCCCCAGCGGAAAGGCCGCTGTCGGCGGGGTCGGATATGACTCGTACCGGGCCTTCGGCGGTTCCCGGCGACGCCGGAATTCCGGTGATCCCGGCCGAGCCGGAACCGCGGTCATCGGGGCGGCGGGGAGTCGGCATCCCCGTGAAGGTGACCGGTATTTCAAGCCCGCGGTACTCCTCGCGCCGTCGTCTACGGAAATCAATGAGCTCCTGAACACCGGCGTCGGCCGCGGTACGCGATTCGTCCACGCTCAGGTAGAAGAGGTCGTCGGGGTCGGTGACCGCCCCTTGCGCGGCGAGGCGGGCCCCTTGCGCTCGGGCCGCTGCTCGCCCCCCATCAATGGCGATGAGGAAGGACTCTTTGGACAACTGGAGGCTGCGGACGTGCTGGGCCGCCAGCCGGTGCACCAGCCGGGCGCCGGGACGCCGACGCCGGGGCAGCCGAGCCAGCAGTTCGGCGAACGCCGCCTTCCGCTGAGCGGCCGCCTCATGCGCTCCGCGAGCGGGGTTCCCGGTGTCGGGCATGTTACGGAGCGCGGTGATGTGCGCTTGGAGCGCAGCGGGGTCCTCCCGCCAGGAGCGGCCGTCCAGATTGCCCTCGTTCGAACCGTGGAAGCCGTATCTACTGATCACGGAGCCGATGTCGCCGTGGCCCCGCGACAGGGCCCACAGCTGCTCGGCGAGAGCGCTCTCGGTGACGCCGCCGAGCCCGGAGAACAGCGGCAGGAAGAGATCGGGCAGACCGGCACGCCGTGCGAGGGCGATGACCTGAGCCTGGAGGCTGGTGACGAGCGTCCGGGCCGCCATGTGGACCCGCACGGCCCTCCGGAAGCGGTCGAACGCCTGCTCCAGGAGGTCGGGTGGGACGCCCGGCGCGTCACCGAGGACGTTGGCCTGCCACCACGCGAGCTGGTCGGCATGCAGCCGCCGGGCACGGCGGGCGAGGGCGAACTGGGCGATCGGCGACTTGACGGCGATGGCGGGCAGCCGCCGCAGGCTTGTCGGGACGGGGGGAGCGTCGGGTCGCACCGCGCCGAGCATGTCGCGCTCGAAATCGTCGGCGCTCGCACCGGGGATGGCCCCTACCGTCCTTCTGAGCAATTCCACATTGAGCGCGATCCTGCCGTAGAAGCAGGCGGAGACGGACTCCTCGGGGGTGGCCGGCGATCTGATCTCGCGGCGCGGGACGATGCCCAGGTCGTGGTAGCCGGCCCGGACTCCCGGCTCCCCGGCCGTCGACCAGAATGACCAGCACAAGGGGGTCATGACGTCGGTGACGGCCTCGGAGATGTTCACTCGGGTCCAGAAGCCCCCGGGGTGTGAGCTGCCGCGGGTCGGATCGGTCGGCTCGACGCCGCCGTGCGGGCTCATGTGCTCATTCCTTCTTCCTCTGGGCGGAACTGAGGCAGGAATGCGGTAAGGAGCGGGCTGCCTTCCGGAGCGCCGAACTGGAAGTGGCAATAACCCTTCTGGGTGCCGCACCGCGCTGTGGAGAGCATGTCGTAGAGAATGAAATCTTCATCAGATCTCGTCATGTGGGGGAGACGCATGGCCACGCGGTACGCCTCGGTGAGGAACGCGGGATCCCGCTCGGAAGGGGGGTGGTGGACGACGGTCGCGCTGCGGTAGGCCCCGGGAAGCGGAATGCCGTCCGGCCGTACCCACGGTTCGCCACTCTGGCGGACCCCGTCGCTGTCGCTGACCGCACATGTGCCACGCCATCTCCCGCCTTGCAGAACGGTGAGACCGCTGATGAAGGTCGGTGGGTCGGGGAAATACATGGGCAGCCACCAGTACGCGTCGACAACCACGGAGCGGACGCCCCAACTGTGGTCGCGCACCCCCAGTCCCTGCGCGGCGACCCGGTTCGAGCCGCACCACAACGTTCCAGTCCAGTCCGCCCCGAGTTCGTATCGGCCGTCGGCCCAAGAGAATTCGGCGTTCTGATCGTCCGTGGTGAGGGGGGCTACGGGGCTGCTCATCTTAAGGTCCATTCCGAAGGGGACGAGCCCCTCGCCCTGGACCATGGGCGAGCCGTCATAGCCTTGGCCGGAGTAGCGCAGCCGGAGCTTTCGCAGCGGCTCGATCGCTTCCACGTCCAGTCGAGGTACCGAGACGAAGTTGGCGGCCGGCCGTTCCACGATGTGTGACACCAATCTGCCCCCAAGGCCGACCGTAGCGGCCACGTGGACGTACCCGCGGTGCGGGAAGTGGGCCACGTGCACTTCGAAGGCGGCCCGATGGCCAGGGGCCAGTCCGGAGAAGTAGAGGTTCTCCTGCCAGTCAGGATCATCTTCGGGGGTGTGGACGAACTCGTCATCCTCGGTCGGTCTCACTGTCCCTCCCAGGTGCGTTGGCAGAGCGGCGCGGGAATGCGGGCGCGCGGAAGACCGATCCTGAACGGCCGTCCACGGTCACGACGTGCCCGTGGAGGGCGGCCAGGCTGCCGGATCCGCATCCCACCACGCACGGGCGGCCGAGTTCACGGCTGATCGTCGCCGCGTGCGAGGTCGCGCCGCCCACCTCGGTGACCAGGGCGCGCGCGGCGAGGATCCCGCGCACGTCGCCGGGATCGGTGGTCGGCCGGGCCAGCACGACGTCGTGGCCGGCCGCCGCGAGCCGTACGGCGTCGGCCGCGTCCGCCACCACCAGACCGGTGGCCTCGCCAGGGCAGGCCGGTATTCCCTGCGCCGCCGGCACGCCGCTCGTGGCCGCGTGCGCGGGGTCGGCGGTGGCCGCGCTACCGGAATGGAGGGCGCGCGTCTGGAGCAGCCAGGGTCTGCCGCTCTCGATCGTGAACTCGACTTCTTGAGGACCGCCCAGCTTCGACTCAAGAATGCGCGCCGCGTTCACCAGGGTCGCGTGCGCTTCTGGCAACGCCGCAGCCAATTCGTCAAGCGATCGGGGCGTGTGCCTGCCGGAGGCCAGGTCTTCGCCGGGCCTGCCCGCCAGCCATTCGCCGTAGGGGACCTTGGCCGATGTCAGCGGGTCGCGGCTGTAGAGCACGCCGCTACCGGAGCGATCGTCGCGGTCGCCCGCGACCATGGCCTGGACGGTCACGGCGGTTCCCGCGTCGCGCAGGTCGTGGGCGCGGCGATACGCGATCGCTCTTGACGTGCACCACGAGTCGAGCACCGTTCTGATGGCGTCCAAGAGTTTCCGCGGGCCTTCGGCGGTGGGACGGGCGTCGACGTTGAGGACGGTGTCCAGCATCCCAGGCATGCTGTGCGGGGCACCGGATCGCACCGATACCAGCAGCGGCTCTCTTGCGAACCCGAAGCGGGCCTCGGCGGCTTTCATCAACCATGCGGTGTTCTGATTCAACCGTTCAGTAAATCCAGGAGGAAGATTCCGTCCTGCCCGGTGATAGCCGACGCAGAGAGGAACCGGGACGACGAATGCAGGAGGGACCGGCAGCCGCAGGGCGCACATCCTGCTCAGACCCGCGGCCTTACCCCCAACGACCTCTGGCCTGAACTCGGTCGTGCCGTCGATCCGGTATGGACGGCTCACCTGCCGTCACCTCCCAGCCGCGTCTCCTCTTCTTCCCGGGAGAAGCCCAGCCGGTCCAGCAGTGCGGTGTGAAGCTCGAACCAGACGGTGTGGCAACTGTCGAGCAGCACCCCGGCCAGCCACTCCTGCTCACCGGCGAGCACTTTGAACATTGCGGACAGGAACCGCTCCCGGTACTCGGCCAACGCCGGCTCGATCTCCACGAGGCGATCCAACACCGACGCGAGCCGCACCCTTAACGAGTCCAACCGCGTTGGATCAGGCTCTTTGAGCTGCCAGTCGGTGATGAGCCCCTTGAAGTCGGCGTTCACCGGCAGAAAATCTTCGGCATAGACGGCCTGCAGCTCATCGACCGTGTCCACACCCGTGCCTCCTTATCGCCGCGATCTGGTCGCGCGTGACCGTAGGGCCCTGGACCTGTGGTTCCCTTCTAGTACGCCTTGCCGCGTCCAGGTTGCCAACAGGAGGAGCAAGGCTAAGGTGTCGCGCTTTGCGGCTGTGTCGCGCTTTGCCGCTGGACCATTGTTCCGGCAACTGGTTTCCGCCTGGTGCCCCAGCGATCGACGGCCCGCCGTAACGTGCCCGCGTGCGCGACTTTCACGCCGTGAAGCCTCCGTCGACGGCGATGGCGTTCGTGGGCCGGGTGTGCGGTCCGGCCTCAGTCCCATGGCGCGCCGAGCGCCTCGGCCGCCGCGGCTCCCGAGGCGCAGCCGTCTTCGTGGAGGCCGCTGCCGAACCAGGCGCCTGCGAATGCGAGCCGATCGTCGTTCAGGTCTGGCAGGCTCTTCTGGGCCTCGAACACCTCAGGGGTGTTCACCGGGTGCTCATAGGTGGATCGGGTCAGGTGATGCGCGGGAGCGACCTCGTCCGCGCCGTTGTAGCTGACGATCAACGGTGTGGGTGAGTCGATCCGTTGGACGATCGAGGCGTCGATGTCGAAGCCCCGAAGGCGGGGGTCGGGGTTCCGGCAGTCGAGCCGCATGCTGAATCCGCTGTGCGGCCGACCGGTCTCCGGGAACACCGAAAGATCGGTGTGCAGCGTGACCTCCATCGGCCTGTACCCGAACACGCCGAGCAGTTCCCGCTCTCGCGGTGTGGCATCGCTGAGCAACTCCAGCAGGGTCGGAGGATGCACGGCGAGGACGGCCCGGTCGAACGGTCGTATGACGTCCGATGTGTCTCTGATCACGACACCGTCCGAAACCCGGCGGACCTCCCGCACACGGTTCGCCGGCAGCACCTCCGACAGGCCCTCCGCGATCTTGGTCAGATAGGTGCGGCTTCCGCCGGCGGTCACCTTCCAGGTCGCGAACGCGTCCGGCTTGAGCAGGGCGTGCTTGTGCGCGGTGCTGAGCAGGAATTCCAGCGACATGGCGCGTACCGAATCGGGCCCGTTCAGCCACCAGGGCCCGACCCGCGGGTAGATGAAGTGCTGGAAGAAGTAGTCGGAATAGCCGTGGTCAGCCAAGAAGCTCGCGATACTGGCCGAGGACGCCGCCTCTGAAGCCTCGGCCAGGTCGGCCGAGAACCTCTCCAGTTCGGATACGAACCGCTCCCACACTGCCGGTTCAACGCCGTCCGGTTTGCCGGGAATCACGCCGTCTCCGAACGGAGTGCTGCCCAGGTGGGTGAAGCCGCATCCGGCGCACACCAAGTCGTGCTGGATGCTCGCCGGCTTGCTCTCGACGTGCAGCTCGGAGAGCAAGCGCTTCAGGTTCGGATAGGTGTCTCCGTAGGCCATGAAGGCCACATCGACCGCGGACCTCGTGCCATCGGGCAGCACGGCGTCCTGGGTGTCGGCGTTGCCGCCGAGATAGCCGTTGGCCTCGAAGACCGTGACGTCGTAACGCCGCTGCAGCAGGTACGCGGACGTCATCCCGGCGATGCCGGAACCCACCACCGCGGCGGTTGGGCGGCTCACCGGACCCGTTCCAGTGCCTGGAGGTTCATGCCTTCGTCCTTAACCCTGTCACGGGCGTGATCATGTCCATCGTTTATGCACCTGACCTGTGCGTCTGCTCCGTATGGCGCGAGAAGTCCCTGATCACAAGGAGGCTGGATCCATCCTCGCCACCAACAATCCATCTTCGCCACCGACTACGCGCGGTCCTTCTTCAGTAACCCCGCCCGCCCCTGCCGGACAAGACCTCCGGGATGGCGAACTTGTCGCGCTTTGCCGGTGTGTCGCGCTTCACAGGCGAACTCCCGCAGGTCTGATGATGGTGCCGGTGGCCGGATGCGACCGCGACGCGGCGATCAGTGCAGGTCTCGCCAGGCGTGTGCGAGGTGGTGACTGGTCAGGGCCCGCGCCGAGTGGCGGTGCCGGCCTGCGGCGGGTGGTTCGCGGACTGAGGCCGGGTGGAGCGGGTGGGTGTGGGGTGTTCAGACTGTTGAGCGGAATGTGGTGCGGTAGGCGCTGGGGGCCACGCCGAGCGTTGCGCTCATTTGCTGGCGTAATGCCGCGCCGGTGCCGAAGCCCGAGTGGCGGGCCACTTGGTCGATGGCCAGGTCCGTGGTCTCCAGGAGGTGGCGGGCGCGCTCGACGCGCTGCTGGATGATCCACTTTCTTGGGCTGAGGCCGGTCTCCTGACGGAAGCGGCGGGTGAACGTGCGGACGCTCATCCGGGCCTGCGCGGACAGGGCGTGGAGGTCCAGCGGTTCGTGCAGGTGTTCCAGGGCCCATGCGCGGGCGGCGGCGGTGGAGGTGTCGGTCACCTCCGGGATCGGGCGCACGATGTACTGCGACTGGCCGCCCGGCCGCCACGGCGGTACGACGCAGCGGCGCGCGGTCATGTTCGCGATCCCGCTGCCGTGGTCGTCCCGTACGACCTGGAGGCACAGATCGACGCCCGCGCCGACGCCCGCCGAGGTGAGGATGTCGCCCTCGTCGACGAACAGGACGTTCGGGTCGAGGTCGACCTTCGGGAACAGGCGGCGGAAGTGGTCGGCGTGCGCCCAGTGCGTGGTGGCCGGGCGGCCGTCGAGAAGGCCGGCCGCGGCCAGGACGAACGCGCCCGTGCAGACCGACATGACTCGGGCGCCTCGGTGCGCCGCCGCTCGGAGGGCGCACCGCACCGGCTCGTCGAGCGTGCCGTCCGCCAGCACCTGCGCGCCGTAGTGCACGCCGGCCACCAGGACGGTGTCCGCTTCGGCCAGCAGTTCCAGGCCGTGCTCGGCGGTGACGGTCAGCCCTGCTGAGCTGGGCACCGGTCGGCCGCCGGGAGTGCAGATCCGCACCTCGTAGAGCCGGCGGTCCTGCTCGTCGCGGGCCGCGGGGAAGACCTGTGTCGGCGTGCCGAGGTCGAACGCGACCACCTGGTCCAGCGCGAGCACGGCGATCCGGTGGGGCATGGCCCGATTCTTGCATATGATGGCCAAAGAGCCACTTCCGGAGCGGTGCCGCATTGAGCACTCTGGCCGGGTGACTCACAACAGACAGCTCATCTGGCCATGGATGATCGCGGGCATCGGTTTCGTCGCGCTCGTCGGCGCCGCCGGTTTCCGGTCCACCCCGGGCGCGCTGGTGGAACCGCTGCAGGACGAGTTCGGGTGGTCGTCCGGCACCATCGGCTTCGCGATGTCGGTCAATCTCGCCCTGTACGGCGTCACCGCCCCGTTCGCCACCGCCTTGATGGAGCGCTTCGGCATGCGCAAGGTGACGGCGGGCGCGATGGCGCTGATCGCGCTGGGCAGCGGGTTAACCGTGTACATGACGGCGGCGTGGCAGCTCGTCCTGCTGTGGGGCGTGCTGGTGGGCCTGGGTGCCGGTTCGATCTCGCTGGGGTTCGTGGCCACCCTCGGCACCCGGTGGTTCGTCAAGCGCCAAGGTCTGGTCACCGGTGTGCTCTCGGCCGGCGGTGCGACCGGTTCGCTCATCTTCCTGCCGCTGGTGGCGGCGTTGAGCGAGTCGGCGGGCGGGTGGCGGAGCGCCGCGATCGTGGTGTCGCTGGTGGCGGTCGCCGCGGTGCCACTGGTGCTGTTCTTCTTCCGCGAACACCCCGCCGACCTCGGGATCCCGCCCTTCGGCGCTGAGGAGGTCGTGGCCCCGCCGCCCCCGACGGGCAATGCCGCGCGGCACGCCCTGGCCCAGTTGGGGAGCGCCGTCCGCACCCAGCCGTTCTGGTTCCTCGCGGTCAGCTTCTTCATCTGCGGTGCCACCACCAACGGCCTCGTGTTCACCCATTTCATCCCCGCCGCCCACGACCACGGCATGCCCAGGGTCACCGCCGCGGGCCTGCTCGCGGCGATCGGCATCTTCGACCTCGTCGGGACGATCCTGTCCGGCTGGCTCAGCGACCACATCGACTCCCGGATCCTGCTGGCCGTCTACTACGTGCTGCGCGGCGTCTCGCTGCTGGTCCTGCCGCAGGTGTTCGACGAGAAGGTCACCGGGTTCATGGTCGTGTTCGTCATCTTCTACGGCATGGACTTCATCGCCACCGTGCCGCCGACCATCATCCTGTGCCGGGAGCACTTCGGGGCCTCCGCGCCGGTCGTGTTCGGATGGGTGTTCGCCGCGCACCAGGTCGGCGCCGCCTTCGCCTCCACCTTGGCGGGCATCGCCCGCGACAGCTTCGGCGACTACGCGCCCGCCTGGTACACCGCCGGCCTCCTCAGCATCGGCGCGGCCTTCCTGTCCATGAAGATCAGGCGCGCCCCGGTCGAGAGCAGCGCCGAGGCCCTCACGCCCGCCTGACCCCATGGCGCCGGCCTCCCGCCGGCCGAGTTTGTTCGTTTGATTGTTTTGCTTCCCGTGGATGGAAGCCAATCCGGTGTTTTGTTGAACTCTGGTAGGCGCGGACGCTCGGCGGACGCGCGCGAATTCGGCGTCATAGATTTAAGGAGGAAGTGTGCGATCATCCCGTACCGCGGAATTGTCCGGCGAGGCGGCGCGCGATGCGGCCTCGCGGGCCCGCGAGGCCGCGATCATCAGTTACCACGGCACCGAGCCGGAGAACGCGCTGATCCCCGGCCACACGACGGAGTCCGGCGGTGTCAAGGTGATCGCCGCGTTGTTCCGGGGGCTGGTCTCGTACGACCCGGTCGACGCCCATCCGAGGAACGCGGTCGCGGAATCGATCGAGACCACCGACTCCGCGGTGTTCGTCATCAAGCTGAAGCGCGGCTGGACGTTCCACGACGGCTCGCCGGTCACCGCGAGCAGCTTCGTCAGTGCGTGGAACTACACCGCGCACGGCCCGAACAAGATGCAGGCGGCCAGTTTCCTTTCGCACATTGAGGGCTTCGGTGAGGTGAACGCCCCCGGCTCCACGGTCACGGAGCTGTCCGGCCTGGAGGTCGTCGACGACCACACCTTCGTGGTGACCCTGTCGGCGCCGTTCGCCGAGTTCCCCGTCACGCTCGGCTGCAGCGCGTTCTTCCCGCTGCCGGAGTCCTTCTTCGAGGACCGGACGGCGTTCGAGGCACACCCGATCGGCAACGGCGCGTTCAGGTTCGTCTCCCGGGAGCGTGAGAAGAACATCCTGCTCAAGCGCTACGACGGGTACGCCGGGGACGACAGGCCCAGTATCGGCGGCGTCGACTTCCGGATCTACGCCGGCCTGGCGGACGCCTACTACGACGTGATGGCGGACACGCTCGACTACCTCGACGTCACCCCGTTCTGGGCGCTGGAGGGCGACCGGTACCTGAAGGACCTGCCGCACCGCACCCACGATCGGACCTACCTCGGGATCCAGACCCTCTCGTTCCCGCTCTACGACCCGCGCTACGCCGACCCGCGGGTACGGCAGGCGATCTCCATGGCGATCGACCGGGTCAAGCTGATCGACAAGATCTTCCAGGGCCATCAGGTGCCGGCCGACGGCCTGGTCCCGCCGGCCATCTCGGGGCGCGCCGAGAACCAGGGCGGCGAGCTGTGCACCTACTCCCCGGCGCGGGCCAGGGAGCTGTTCGAGGCGTCCGGATTCGACGGCGACATCGAGCTGACGTCCAACGTCGACTCGCCGAACCAGCCCTGGATGGAGGAGGTCTGCGCCTCGGTCACCGAGACGCTCGGCCTGCCCTGCCGCTTCGCGTCGATCCCGACGCTCGGGGAGTTCCGCCGCAGGCTGAACGCCCAGGAGATGACCGCCGTGTTCCGCTCCGGCTGGGTCGCGGACTACCCGTCGATCGAGAACTTCCTGAGCCCGATGTTCCGGACCGGCGCCTCGGACAACGTCGGCGGCTACAGCAACCCCGCGGTCGACGCGCTGCTCTCCGCCGCGGACAGCGCCCCGACCAGGGAGCGGGCCTGGGACCTCTACCAGCAGGCGGAGCGGGCGATCCTGCGGGACATGCCGACGATCCCGATCTGGTACCAGAGCACGCTGTCGGCCTGGTCGACGCGGCTGCGGGACGTCCAGCCCAACCCGTTCCGCGAACTCGACCTCTACAGCGTCTCCGCGGCGGACCCGGACGGCGACCCCGGCTGATCCCGGCGACCCGGGGACGGGCCACCATGCATCTGATCACCGGTGGCGCGTCGGCGGAGCCGGGGGAGTGCCGGGCGGTCGGTCATTGCAATGGCAAGAAGAGGGAGAAACGGCGTGGACATGGAAGTTCAGCAGGCCAGGGCGGCATCGCTGCGGGCGCTGCATGACGGCGGAGTGCTCGTGCTGCCGAACGCGTGGGACGCGGGGAGCGCCGCGCTCATCGCCCGGGCGGGCGCCAAGGCGATCGCCACGACCAGCGGCGGGGTGTCGTGGTCGCTCGGCCGGCCGGACGGCCACGGCCTGACCCGGGACGAGATGGTCGAGGCGGTCCGGCGGATCGCCGCGGCGGTCGACGTCCCGGTGACCGCCGACATCGAGGGCGGTTACGGCGAGGACCCCGAAGACGTCGCCAGGACGGTGGAGGCGGTCGTCGGGGCCGGCGGGGTCGGGGTGAACATCGAGGACTCCAAGGCGCCCGGCGGCCCGCTCTTCGACGCCGCCGACCAGGGGGCGCGGCTGCGCGCCGCCCGGGACGCGGCGGCGAAGGCAGGCCTTCCGGGCCTGGTGGTCAACGTGCGCACCGACGTCTTCCTCTTCGGCATCGGGGAGGAGGCGGGCCGGCTGGACGAGGTCATCGCGCGCACCGGCGTCTACGCCGAGGCCGGCGCGGACAGCCTGTTCGTGCCGGGCCTGATCGACCTCGACGCGCTGGGCAGTCTGGTGAAGGCGTCGCCGCTGCCGGTGAACGTGATGGCCTGGCCGGGTGCGCCGACGATCGCCGAGTTCGAGGCCGTGGGCGTGCGCCGGGTCAGCGTGGGCACCGCGCTGAGCCAGGCGGCCTACTCCGTCGCGCAGCGCGCGGCCGCCGAACTGCTCGGCAAGGGCACCTATACCGAGCTTGAAGGGGCGCTCGACTTCGGCAGCATCAACGGCGCCGTCAGCCGCTGACGCCGCCGCCCGCCCCGTCCGTCCGACTTTCGTCGACCTTATCCGGCCGATCTTCGTCCGCCCGGTGCGGCCGGTCTCGCCGATCGGCGCAATGGTTCTGACGGGACGGGCCCACCGCACCGGCGCATAGGCCGTATCGCGTCCTCTTTCCCGGCGGTCACGCAATCGCGTGACCGCCGGGTTGTTTTGTTTGTTCTGCGGAATTCGCAGTTGATTGTTCGTTGTGGTCAATCCTTTCGGTCAAATATCCGGCTGGTTTGAATGGCGGTCAGGCGGTGATCGCCGCCGCCCCCCAGCCATCGCATTCACGATCGAGGGAGCGAGTAGATGGCCACAGCACCCATCCTTTCGGACGCCGCCGAGGCCCAGGCCCCGGCGCCGCCGCGAACGGGCGAGGACATCCTCCGCCGCGTCCGGGCGATCGTCCCCCGGTTGCGGGCGCGCTCGGCCGAGATCGAGCGCGAGCGCCGGCTGCCCATGGACGTGGTCGAACTGCTGCGCGGCACGGGCGTGTTCCGGATGGGCTTCCCCCGCAGCTGGGGCGGTCCCGAGGTGAGCTCGATCGAGCAGACCGAGATCATCGAGGCGATCTCGTACGGCGACCCGGCCGCCGGCTGGTGCGCGATGATCGGCTCCGACACCGGCCTGTACGTGGCGTTCCTGGACGAGGCGGTGGCGAAGGAGATGTTCCCCCGGCTCGACATGATCACCGCGGGGCTCCTCTTCCCCACCGGGCATGCCGAGATCGTGCCGGGCGGCTACCGGCTCACCGGCCGCTGGCAGTTCGGCAGCGGCATCACCCACGCCGACTGGGTGATCTCCGGCGCCTACATCTACCGCGACGGCGCGCCGGAGCCCGGCCCGGACGGCGACCCGCACGACTCCAGGCTGATGATGGTGCCGCGCGAGGACGCCGAGGTCATCGACACCTGGTACACCACGGGGCTGGCCGGCAGCGGCAGCTGCGACTACACGATCACCGATGTCTTCGTGCCGGCCGAGCGCACGCTGACGTTCGACACCGTGCGCAACGGCGAGGGCCCGCTGGTCCAGCCCGAGGTGCACATGCACAACACGCCGGGAGTGCCCCTGGGCGTCGCGCGGGCCGCGCTCGACCATGCCCGCGAACGCGTCGCGGCGCGGAAGAGGGGCGGCGACTACCGCACGCAGGTCACCATCGCCGAGTGCGAGGGCGACCTCGTCGCCAGCCGCCATGGGGTGTACGGGGCGATGAGGCGCCAGTACGAGGTCCTGTCCGCCGGGGGCACGCTCGACGACCTGACCCCGGACGAGCGGGCCGCCCTGCCGCTCTCGCGCAGGCACGCGTTCCGCACCGCGCGTTCGATCGTCAGCCGGCTGTACGACCTGCTGCAGACCAGCTCGATCTACCAGCCGTCCCCGATGGACCGCTGGCTCCGTGACACGCACACGATGTGCCAGCACATCGTCGCCCAGGATCGCATCCTGCAGTCGGCGGGCGCCTATCTGCTGGGCGCGGAGCCCGAGTTCCCGCTGTGCCTCGGCATCACCGCCCCCGCGAAGCCGCCCGGCGCCGGCGGGAAGTGATCGCGTCCCCGGGACGCCCGCAGGTCCACGACATACGGCCCACACGGTCGCACGAACCCGGCGTCACCAACCGTGACCATCTCGAAGTGAGCCGATCTGACGACTCTCCCGGCCCGCCCGCACGGGCGTGCCGACCGGAACGACAGGTGGGATTGTGACAGACCAAGAAGTCGACATTCTGATGATCGGCGCGGGACCGGCCAATCTGGCGCTCGCCGTGGCGCTGGAGGAGTCGGCTCCGGCCGAGACGGCGCGCGACGCGCTGATCCTCGAACAGCACTCCGACGTGAAATGGCAGCGCGGCCTGCTGCTGCCGTGGGCCCGCAGCCAGGTGTCCTTCCTCAAGGACCTGGTGACGCTGCGGAACCCGCGCAGCCGGTTCTCCTTCCTGAACTTCCTGCACGAGACCGGCGAGCTGGACAGGTTCGTCAACCTGAGCACGTTCAACCCCTACCGCTGGCAGCTGTCGGCGTACCAGCAGTGGGTCGCCGAGTCCCTCCAGCACGTGAAGATCCGCTACAACGCCCGCGGCGAGCGGGTCGACCCGCGCTTCGGCGACGACGGCTCGATCGTCGGCTGGACGGTCACGCTCGACGGCGGGGATGTGCTGCACTGCCGCGACCTGGTGATCGGCGCCGGGCGCGATCCGCACATCCCCGGGGTGTTCGAGGACCTGCCGGCCGAGCGGGTCATCCACAGCAGGCAGTACAGCCCCCGCATCGCGGAGGTCGACGCCGGCCGTCCGCTGCGGCCGGTGGTCGTCGGCGGGGCGCAGAGCGCCGCCGAGATGTTCATGGCGCTGTCGCAGGATCTGCCGCAGAGCCGCCCGACGATCCTGCTGCGCTCAATCGGTTTCCAGAATTACCAGACCAGCAAGTTCGTCAACGAGCTGTTCTTCCCCTCGTTCGTCGACGAGTTCTTCACGATGCCGCCCGAGGCCCGCGAGCAGGTCCTGGGGGAGATGCGCCTGACGAACTACGCGGGCCTCGCCCCGCCCTTCGCCGACGAGATGTACTCCATGCTCTACCAGCAGCGGATGCTCGGCGACCAGCGCTCCACCGTGCGTCCCCTCACCGAGGTCGTCGGCGCGCGCATCGACCGGGACGACGTCGTGCTGGACCTGCGCGACCGCAAGAGCGGCAAGGTCGAGCCGCTGCGCTGCGACCTCGTGCTCCTGGGCACCGGCTACGACCCGCGGATGCCCGCCATGGTCCGCCACCTCGCGGCGCGCGCGGGTCTCGGCGAGGTCGTCGTCGGACGGCGGTACCGCGTCGAGCTCGGCACGCCGGCATGGGGCGCGCTCTACCTCCAGGGCGTCAACGAGGCGACGCACGGCATCGCCGACTCCCTGATCAGCGTCCTGGCGCATCGCTCCCAGGACATCACCGACGACATGCTCGACCGCCGGGCGGCCGTGCTCGACGCGAAGGACCAGGGGCAAGTGAGGACCGCATGATCGGGAGCGAGGAGCGCATGATCGAGATCCGCACGCTGGACCGGGCCGGCCTGACCGAGGCGTACGGCCTGGACTCCGAGCGGCTGCTGCCGTGGCCCGCGCTCAACGCCCCGTTCGAGGGCGCCTGGTGCGTCCTGCGGGCCGGGAAGGTGTCGACGCCGCACTCGCACCACGACTACGAGATCTTCATCGCGATGACGGGCCGCGCCAAGCTCCGCGTCGACGGCGAGGACGTCCCGTTCGCCGCCGGCGACATCGTGCACCTGCCGCCGGGCTGCACCCACCAGGTGGTCAACGACACCGCCGAGGACTTCGAGTACTACGGCGTCTGGTGGGACAGCGCGATGTCGGAGGAATTCCTCGCCCGGCACCGGAAGCGGTCGCGATGACCGAGCGGACGGTGGTGATCTCGCCGGCGCCCACGGCCAACGGCGACCTGCACCTCGGCCACCTCGCCGGCCCGTTCCTGGCCGCCGACGTCTACACCCGCTACCTGCGGGCCACCGGGCGGACGGCGTACTTCGGGACGGGTTTCCAGGACACCTCCACGTTCGTCGTGACCACGGCGAAGCGGCGGGGGGTGACGCCGAAGGCGCTGGTGGCGGAGTCGGCCGAGCAGATCGCATCGACCCTCGACGCGGTGGGCATCGGCGTCGACGGGTTCACCGGCGACGATGAGCGCTTCACCAAGTGGGTCGCGGACTTCTGGGGACGGGTCCACGGCGCGGGCAAGCTCGAACTGAAGACCATGGACTTCCTGTACTCGCCGAAGACCGGCCGGTTCCTGGTGGACGGCTTCGCCGCCGGCGGCTGCCCGCTGTGCCTGGCGGACGGCTGCGCCGGTCTCTGCGAGACCTGCGGCAACCCGATCGCGGCGGCCGACCTCATCGACCCGCGGTCCACGCTGGACCCGGACGATCCGGTCGAGCCGCGCGAGGCGCGGGTGCTGGTGCTGCCGATGGAGCGCTATCGGGAGCGGCTGCGGGCGTACTTCGACGGTCACACGACCGCGATGCGCCCGCATATGGCGCAGGCGCTGAGGGAGATGCTCTCGCGCCCGCTGCCCGACTACCCGGTCACCTACCCGATCTCCTGGGGGATCCCGGCGCCCTTCCCGGAGGTCGCCGGGCAGGTCTTCAACCCGAACGCGGAGCCGGCGGCGTGGAGCATGCACGCCTCCGCCCTGTCGGCCGAGCGCTGCGGCGAGGTGCCCGTGGCCGACGACGCGCTCTGGCGGCCCGGCTCGGGCACGAAGGTGGTGTACTTCCTCGGCTTCGACAACACCTACCCGTTCGCCGTCGCGATGACGGCGGTGCTGCTGGCGCACGGGGACCAGTACGCGCTGCCGGCGGAGTTCATCACCAACGAGTTCTACCTGCTGGACCACGAGAAGTTCTCCACCAGCCGGGGGCACGTGGTAGGGGGCAGGGAGCTCGCCGCCGAGGTGCCGCGCGACCTGATCCGCTTCCACCTGGCCGCGACCAGCCCGGAGAACCAGTGCACCAACTTCAGCCGGGAGGCCATGGCGAAGGTGACGCGGTCGTGGCTGGCCGAGCCCTGGAACCGGGTCGCGGCGAAGGCCGACCAGTGGGCCGGCCGCGGGCCATTGCCGGTGTCGGAGGGCTCCCGAGGCGCAGCCGCGCGGATCATCGACCGGTTCGCCGCGTCGTACGAGCTCGACTGCTTCAGCCTCACGCGCGCCGCGGGAACGCTCACCGAGCAGATCGCGCGGCTGGACCGGTGGGACGTCGCGCCGGGCGAGGCCGGCGACTTCTGCCACGAGATCGACGTCGTGCTCCGCTGCGCCGCGCCGATCCTCATCGACCTGGCCGCCGCCGCCCTGCCGGACACGGCGATCCGCCGTGCCGCCCCGGCCACGGTCACGCCGGTGCGGCTGCCCCGGCTGGGCGACAGGCATGCCTGAGATGGGCGGCCGGAGGCCGGGCGCGCCGGGCGCGCCGGACGAGCCGTTGCGCGGCTGGACGAACCAGCGGATCGTCATCGTCGGCGCGGGCGTCACCGGGCTGCTGGCCGCGGTGCGGGCCGTGCTGCTCGGCCACCACGTGGTGGTGCTGGACCGGGGCGCGATTCCGAACCCCGGCGCCAGCTCGTTCGACCACCACCGGGCCGTACGGGCGCTCGACCCCGGCGACCCGGCCGCGACGCGGCGGGCCGCCAACGCCCACCGCCGGTGGCTGGAGCTGGAGTCGCTGCTGTGCGGCCCGCGGCCAGGCGCCGGCTTCTACCGCCGGATCGGCGTCGTGACCGCATGGCCGGAAGGCGAGATCGACTCGGTGGCTTCGGCGGCCCATGAGGCCGGCCTGCGGGTCGATCTCGTCCGTCCGAGCGAACTGTGGCCCATCGGATTCCCGCCCGGCACGTCCGGCGTCCTGGAACTCGACGCCGGCGTGCTTCTGGCCGACCGGGTGCTGTCGGCGGCGGCCGGATGGCTGGATCGCCATCCGGCGGCCGAGCTCAGGCCCATGCGCGATGTCGTGGCGGTGGACGCCAACACCGCCCGGGTCGAGCTGGCCGACGGCACGGTCGAGCGCGGCGACCTGGTGCTGGTCGCGGCCGGGCCCTGGACGCCCCGGCTGGTGGACCTGCCCGTGGTGGTGCACCGGCAGACCATGGTCTACCTGTCCCCGCCCGCCGGGCTGGCGAGCCGGTGGGAGGGCATGCCCAGCGCGGGGC
>NZ_SMKU01000102.1 GCF_004349215.1 Actinomadura rubrisoli
GCGTCGGCAGCGTCAGAGGTGTATAAGAGACAGCCCCGCCTCTGGACCCCGCCCCCGGCGGTCGGGGAGGGGCCGTAGGCAGTCCGGCGATGTCCCTGGCGAGACCTCTCGTTCGGATGCACGTCGGCCGACCGGTGACGGGCCCTCACCGGCGCGGGCGTCCGGCTGGGCACAACGTCCAGACCCGACCGCCAGCCATTGGGGCCTCACTGCCCGGGTAGATCCTCGCGGTAGACCGCGTGGTCAGTCGAAGCGGATGCATCTGGTTGAGTCGAGGTTCATCCCGGTCGCCCTGGCCTCGCCTCCGCTGATGTCGACCCCGCCGCCGGCCATGGGGGCGTTGAGCGGCGGCATGGTGGCCGGGTCGGAAGGGTGTGTGCGCAGGTGAGCGCCGAAGGCGTCCTTGGTCTGGATGATCGTTTCGGCTTCCGTGTCCGTGTTGGGCCAGGAGATGATCAGGTGCTCTTCGGCGATCTCATCGAGGTTGTCCACGGCTTCGGCTCGGTGCCCGGCGTCGCGGCCTCGGGTGTGCACGCGCAGCCGGTAAAGGCCTGGCCCGGCCGAGGCCAAGTCGGGTAGCAGTGCGGCCTCCGGGGCGGCGGGTCGGAACCGGCCGCTGGGGGAGGTGAAAGTTACCTCGACGATGTCCTCCCACGCGGTGACATCGGCTGGGGGTGGTTCCTGGGCGGGCAGTACCGTGACGCGGACGTAGCCGGTCAGGGTGCCGGTGCACACGCACGCGGCCCCGTCGCCGAGCACTCCGACCAGGCCGCCAGTGCCGGTGTGGTAGAGCAGCGGCTGTGTCGTGGCCGGGTCGATCAGGTGGTAGCACCCGTTGTCGACGGTCAGCGCCGTGGTGTGTTCGCTCACGCCCAGGAACCTGCTTACTGCTGCTCGGGTGGCTTCGCACGCGTTTGCGCGGTTGGGGTGGTTACTGCCTTGCTATGAAGGTTGAGCGTAGGAGGAGGGCCATGTGCTCGCCGATCTTGGTGGTGTCCCATTCGCGGTTGAGCAGCAGTGTTTCGGTTACGCCGTTGGAGATGAGGGCCAGGAGCATGTCGGTGGCGGTGTCGACCGTCCAGCCGGGTGCCAGGACGCCCTCGTCGTCCAGTGGGGATACCGCGTGTACTCACTCGCGGGAGTTCCGATGCTCCCTGCCTTCCAGTCCGCGAGCGTCTTGGACAGCGGGCCGTAAAAATCCCTCATCTTCGCGCTGCCTCCGGAGTCCTTCCGGAACCTCGTCCGGGACGTCAAGGCGGGCGAGCTCGACGCCCCGTAACTGCTCACGAACCCCGCGCAGAACCCCCAGTCAAGACGAGACCCCGGGGATAATCGAGTTGTTCGGGGAGTCGAGCCAGATCGTTTGACCCTCCGGGGTCACGGTGAGACCGAAGTGTGTCGGCTCTGGCTTGCCGGACTGAAGCCACCACTCGTAGGCGGTCTCAAGCTCGTCCCACAACCCGCTCTACGTACCCAACTCCGGCATCCGCGTGGAGGCCCGATCACGGGAGCTTCCCGTCGTCGCGCGAGACGTCAGCGCAACCACACGTCGCACTCGACCGATCTCGCTAAACGAGCTTGCTCCTCTTGGAGCGACCTATTCACGCCCCTCGTTGCTCCAGGCCATGCCTGCTCATCACCCCCCGCTGTCGGCGACGTACACGGCAAAACAGAGTTGCAGATTTCCGGTCAACCTACGTTGCAGGTCACAGGCGGCGGCGGCGTCGGGCGGTGGAGGGGCGATGTCGCGTGGCCGCCCGGTCACCGCTTGCCGCCGCATGCACCCGGCTCGCCGCCCGCATCGGAACCGCCGCTGCTCGCGGGCCGCCAAGCACTGATACTCGGCCGGATCGTCCCCCTACCCCGTGACCGCGACCACCAGAGACAGTGCCCTCAGCCACGTCAGGCCCGTCACGGCGACGATCATCGAGACGAGTCCGACGGCCGGCCCGACGGGGCAAAGCGCGACATGACTTCGAATCGCGACATATCGAGGGGTCGTTCGCTCCTTATTGGCGGGCTGAACGGCAAGGTAGCGGAGTACGGGGTTCAGCCCTGGTTGTGTCTGGGCGTTTGGTTACGACAACAGGAGAGACGACTACCATGCCGGTGCCTTCGGTCTCCATCGTTGCTGGCAGTTCACCTGCTCTGTCGAGTGTGGGGGCCAGACCGGCGGCACGGACCCTTTCTGAGGCTCGTGCCGTGCATGACGATGTCATGGACGGAGATCGAACACGGCGGCACAGGCCATGGGACCGGGAGAACCGGTACGACGAAGTGCCCGAACCGATCAATCCGGACGACGCAAGAGGAGGAGAATCGCAATGGCAGAGCATCTGGCCGACTCCCTGCTCCGCAATAGGGTGGAAGTGCCATATGAACCGAACGAGACCGCAGTCGCGATAGGGCAACGACGGCCCAGCATGTTCCTTTGTCCCATCGCGCCCCCGCCCCCCAATCCCGACATGGACCGTGCGCGCGCTCATACCCTCGAATGGGTGCAGGAAATGGGGATCATCACTACCGATTCCGCTCTCGGAAAACTGGATGATCAACGCCATGACTTCTGGTCGGCGGTGACCTTCCCCACGGCCAGAGGTGACATCTTCGACCTGCAGAACGACTGGGTCGTATGGCTGGCCATGTACGACGATTACAACGAGGTGCGCGACACCTCATTGCGCGGAACGCTCGCCGAGGATTCGACGGCGGTCCTCTACGACGCTCCGGCACCGATCACCACGGACACCAATCCGTTGACCCGAGGATTGGCGGACCTGTGGCGACGGACCAGGGAATATGACATGTCGCCACAGTGGTTCAAGCGCTTGGCAAAATGGATGTCGTACTTCATCGAAATGGAAAAGAAGGAGGCAGAGTGGAGGCGTGATCGCACGTGGCTGACTCTTGACCGCTATCTCGAATACCGAATGTGGATCGGGTGTATCCCCGGCCTTCCGTACCTCGACATGCTCAGCCACGGCGCCGAGCCGAGCGAACGCATGATGAACACCCCCGAAATCCGCACCTTGATGCGCCTCACCAGCGACTATTCGTTCCTAGTGAACGACGTCTACGGCTACGACCGCGACCAGGGGTGGGGAGATCACCTCAACACGGTGGTGATCCTGCAACACGACCGCGACCACGACCTCGAAGCAGCGATCGGGGAGACCATCTCGATGGCCGACGCGGCGATGCGCAGCTACATGAGAGTGCGCGGCACCGTGCCCACAATGCACGAGGAGATGGACATACCTGCCGACGAACGCGCCAACACCTTCCTCTTCGTCGGAGCGCTGGACAATTGGTGCCGGGCGGTGTTCGATTATCACCTCGTCAGCGCACGATATTCTCAAATACCGCCGAAACTCGACCATCACCAAGCCGCGTGGATCGCGGAACAGACCGGGTGGAGCGACCGCGATGGGAGAGGCGAAATCGCCGGGGCGGGACCATCGACCTACGTCGGCCCCGGCGGTACCCGATGACGACCATCGACGCGATCAGGCCTGTGCCCGGCGCGTGGCCGATACTGGGCCACACCCCTCACCTTCTGCGCGACCCTCTGGGCTTTGTGCGCTCCCTGCCCGCCTATGGCGATCTGGTGGAGATACGCATCGCGGCCCAGAAGGTCATCGTGGTGTGCGACCCGAGCCTGACCCGCCACGTTCTCGGCTCCGACCGGATCTACGACAAGGGCGGACGGATGTTCGACCGGCTGCGGGAAGTGGCCGGCAGCGGCATCGGAGGATGTCCCCACGCAGACCACCGCAGGCAACGCCGCGCCGTCCAACGGGCCTTCGCCCCGTCCCGCATTCCGACCTACGCCGTCGCGATGACAGCGCAGAGCCGACACATGACCGACTCCTGGAGCGACGGCCAACTCATCGACGTCTACGACGAAACGCACCACCTCATCACCCTCATCGCCATCACCACCCTGTTCGCCGACAGCATCACCGCCGGCCGGCTCACCGAGGCAGAGAAGGACGTGCGCACCGTGATGAGCGGCATCTACCGGCGCATGATCACACCGGCCGCGCTCAGCCATCTGCCCACACCGGGCGGGCTCCGCTACGACCGCGCCCGTGCCCGCCTGCGCGACCTCATCAGAATGATCATCGCCGAACGTCGCGCCACCGGCGCCGACCACGACGACCTGCTGTCGGAGATCGTCACTCCGCCCTCGGCCCAGCACACGGCGCTGTCCGACACAGAGATCGAAGACCAGGTCATGACGTTCTTCCTCGCCGGTGTCGAGACCAGTGCCAATACACTCGCCTGGACCATGTACCTACTGGCCCGGCACCCAGAGATCCAGCACAGGCTGCACAAAGAGATCGACACCGTGTTGACCGGACGGCCCGTGACAACCGCCGATCTTCCCGACCTTCCACTGACAGGCCGGATCGTCACAGAAAGCCTCCGCCTGTATCCGCCCGGCTGGTTCCTCACCCGCATGACCACGACGGAGACGAGGCTCGCCGGAAGCCCGCTCCCGGCCGGCTCGGTCCTGGCCTACAGCCCCTACCTCATCCACCATCGACCAGACGTCGTCCCCCGCCCCGAGACGTTCGATCCGGACCGGTGGAACGACCACACATCGGCCCTGGATCCGCGCAGCGCGATCCTTCCCTTCAGCTCGGGACCCCGCAAATGCATCGGCGACACCTTCGCGGTCACAGAGATGTGCATCGCCCTGGCCTCGATCTGCGCTCGCTTCACTCTGCAGTCGGTATCGAACCGCCCCGTACGCCCCGCCCTGAGCGCACAACTGCACCCCCGCAAGTTCCGTCTGCGAGTCGCAACACGGGAGACTGCGCCACGAACTCCGCATTGAGCTGGATCGCCCAGCCCTAACCTCGGGCTTTCACCGGCCGGTGGATCAGAATGGCCGTTTCAATAAGAAAAGTGCCTTCGGGCTGGGAGAATAGGGCTTGCCGAGAGTAACACCCAGCGGCAGCACGACGCCTTCGACCCGATCTGCCTGAAGGTCATCGAGGAGAAGACCAGCTGAAGATCGAGGACCGGCCCGACCTCTTCACCGCGCTGTCCTACATCCGCGAGGGCGAGCTGCTGACCGTCCAGGAGGTCGGCCGCCTCGGCCGCAACCTCCTGGAAGGGCTGATCGTCCTGAACGACCTGTTCCAGCGCGGCATCGGCGTCAAGGTCCTGGAGGGCGTCGCGGCCGGCGAGCACACCGACGCTCCCTCATCCTGGATCTGGCTCTCGCCCTGGCCGAGGACCGCCGCCGCGACATCGTCCGCAAGACCCGCAACGGCCTGGAAGCCGCCCGCAAACGCGGCCGGGTCGGCGGCCGCCGACCGGTCGTCGACGACGACAAGCGCGCCGCCATCCTCGACCGGCGCCGACGCGGCGAATCCATCCGCACCATCGCCGCCGGCGTCAAGGTCTCCGTCGGCGTCGTCCACAAGACCCTCACCGAAGCCCAGCCCGACATCCAGCGGGCCGTCGAGGACACTCCCGCTGACCATCCCTCAGGCCACCTGAGGTTGCCCCCGCCGCCAGACGAGGCAACCTCAGCGTTGCCCCGGCCGGGGAACGTGTGTCGGGGCCGCTGATATGGCGCGCGTCAAGGCGTTGCCCGGCAGGGCATGTCCCGGTTCTCGGGACCCCTCCCATGCCCGTCCCAGATGATGGGGACTCACGCCGAGGAAGTGGGGGAGTGGGATGTTTGGTCGATTCGGTCGACGAGGCGGTGGCGCGAGAGGGGAGGACCGTGATGCCGCCGCCGAGAAGGCTTTCGAGCGGGGCCAGCGGGAGTTCGCGGCGGGCCGCTACGCCGCTGCGGCCGCCGTGTTCCGCGAGGTGGTGGCGCTGACGCCCGACTCGCCGAACTCACAGTTCCTCCTCGGTGCCTCCCTGTTCAATTCGGGTGACTCACGGGGCGCCGTCGATCCGCTGCGCGCGTGCCTCGCGATGCGGCCCGACCACGCGGAAGCACACTTCGCCCTTGGCATGTCACTCGGTCGCCAGCACCAGATCGACGACGCCGTGGAGCACATCGCGAAGGGCGCTTCGCTCGGCGACCGGAAGGCGCTCGACATGCTGCCGAAACTCGGCGCCGACTACTGCCGCACATGCAGCGGCGCAGCCCGGTTCGGCCAGATCGACAACCCCGACGCGGACATCATCGTCGGCACCCACGATGGGTTCGGATGGACCTGCGCGGACTGCCGCACGGTCCTCTGCGGTACTTGCGTTTCGGGTGGCCACGCCAGGTCATTCGTACTGGTTTGCCCCAGCTGTGGCGGCAGGCTACGGCCACTGACCCGGTAACTCGTGCGGCGCGGGCGGTTCCGGGGCCCGGCAGGCCCGGGAAGCGGGCGCGGCCTGCCGGGCCCGGGACCGCGTCCCGCACAGGGTCGGGCCCGTGGTGCGTGTACGCGTACCTCTTCGGGCCGGCCCCCGGGGGCCGTCGACGTCCACCAGGGGCCGTGACCGCCGACGAACCCGACTGCCTGCCGCCGGGTTCGGCGTGGCAGTCACATAACCACGATTATGTGAGACCCGGGGCGCCAGAGTGACCGGGTGGTCGCGCCGTCGTGAGCGGCCGCCCGTCCCCACCGGGCGCCGGGCGTCCGGTTGTGGGCAGATCCGCGGTGCCGGGGACGGCATCGGCGCGGGGTCCCTACGGTCGGCCCGTGGGTGAGACAACGGCGGGCGGGGCGTCAAGCGGCGGTGGCGGGCAGCGCGGGCAGGGCGCCGTGGAGCCGGTGCGGGAGGTGCCGCGGCCGGTCGCGGGCGAGCCGCGGCCGGCGGTGCGGGTGCTGCCGTGGTGGGCCTACACGCTGAGCGCGGCCGTGACGGCCGGGCTGATGGGGCTGGCGATCTGGTGGCTGCTGGACGAGGCCGGCGGCGACGCCAAGCTGCGGATCGAGGCGATCCGCACCGGGCTGACCGTCGGGCTCGGCGCGGGCGGCGCGTTCGCGCTGGTCATCAACGCCCGTCGTCAATGGCTGCAGGAACGCGCGCACAACCACCAGGAACGGGCGGATGCGATTCAGCACGCCCACCAGCTGCGGCTGGCCGAGGCCACCGAACACGACGCGGCCGAACGACGGATCACCGAGCTGTACAACGCTGCCGCCGAGCAGCTCGGCTCCGACAAGGCACCGGTCCGGCTGACCGCGCTGTACACCCTGGAACGCCTGGCCGACGACAACCAGCGGCACCGGCAGACCATCGTCAACATCGTCTGCGCGTACCTGAGGATGCCGTTCACCCCGCCCACCGCACCGCCGGGCCCGGAGGCCGAACACCGCGAGCGGGCCCGCCGCAGCGCCGCCCGTTACCGCGCCGCCCGCGAGGACCGGCCCGGCCTCACCGGCCCCGCACGGCCGCCGGAACCCGACCCGCATGAGGAACTGCAGGTCCGCCTCACCGCACAACGCCTCCTGCACACCCACCTGCAACCCGACGCCGACGTCCACTGGAGCGACATCTCCCTGGACCTGACCGGCGCCACCCTCACCGACTTCACCCTCGCCGGCTGCCACCTGCACACCGCCGACTTCACCGGCGCCACCTTCACCGGGGACGCCATATTCAACAAGGCGACCTTCACCGGGGACGCCGAGTTCAGCGCGGCGGCCTTCACCGGGAACGTCTGGTTTAACGAGGCGGCCTTCACCGGGACCGCCTGGTTTCGCGAGGCGACCTTCACCAGGCACGCCTGGTTTGGCGTGGCGGCCTTCACCGGGACCGCCTGGTTTGGCGAGGCGACCTTCTCCGGGGACGCCGGGTTCGACGAGGCGACCTTCTCCGGGGACGCGGAGTTCGGCGTGGCGGCCTTCACCGGGACCGCCTGGTTTGGCGAGGCGACCTTCTCCGGGGACGCCAGGTTCGGCGCGGCGACCTTCTCCGGGACCGCCATGTTCGGCGAGGCGGCCTTCACCGGGGACGCCGAGTTCGGCGCGGCGACCTTCTCCGGGGACGCCAGGTTCGGCGCGGCGACCTTCTCCGGGAACGTCGGGTTCGGCACGGCGACCTTCTCCGGGGACGCCGCGTTCAACGAGACGACCTTTACCGGGAACGCCGTGTTCCGCGCGGCGAGCTTCGCGGGTTTTGCTGGTTTGGGTCGAGCGTCCTTCTCACGTGGGATCAACCTGGAAGCAGCGACGGTGGCCAATGTCAGGTCGGCGCATCAGATCCCGGCCGGGTGGCAGATCCAACCAACCGGGGGGACCGGGGGCCGCTTCGTACCGGCCGGGGCCGCATAGCCGTCTGGGCCGTGAGGTTTGCGCAGACCGCGACGTCTCCTACCCGTGGCCTGCACGAACAGGCCGGACTTGCGGCGTAGGGCCCGTTAACGACAGTCCTGGTTGTGTCGCGCGGGCCGGGTGGGCGATCGGGCTCCGCCACCTGCTGAGCATCGACGACACCGAGGGCGAAGTCGATCACGAGGCCGTTCGCGAGGCCAACGAGCTGCAGCCCCGAGCGACGCCGCCGCCGGCCCGTTCGGTACACCGGTCGGTTTACGGACAGTACCGCGAACTCTGTCCGCCGCCGGCCGGGGCCTGTGAACGGGTGGCGGGGCCGGGGCGTCGGAGCCGGTATGAGCGATCGGATGAGGCGGTTACGCCGCCGGGGGCAGTACGAGCTGGCGCGGCCGGGCGCCCGGGTCATCGGGGTGGTGCTGGCCGGGGCGGGCTTGGCTGTGCTGGCGGTGGTGTACGCGGTGGCGTTGTGGAAGATGCCGGCCTGGATGGGGCTGGAGGGTAAGGGCGGTGATGCCAAGGATCGGCACAACGCCCGGCTTTTGGTGGTGTCGGCCGGTGGTGCGGTGGTGGTGGCGATCTCGCTGCTGTACACCGCTCGCAACTACCGGCTCTCCCACCGTGGGCAGGTGACGGATCGCTTCACCAAGGCTCTGGAGCGGCTCTCCTCCGACGACATCGACGCCCGTCTGGGCGGCATCTACACCCTGGCGCACGTCGCCAAGGATTCCCGTCCCCATCACGACGACGT
Source organism: Actinomadura rubrisoli (assembly GCF_004349215.1). Taxonomy (GTDB): domain Bacteria; phylum Actinomycetota; class Actinomycetes; order Streptosporangiales; family Streptosporangiaceae; genus Spirillospora; species Spirillospora rubrisoli. Next base: position 8,995 of record NZ_SMKU01000102.1, read on the forward strand.
GGTGGAGGTGCTGGAGGCGTTCGTGCGCCGCCGCGTTCCCACTGCCCGCTGCGACGACGGCCAGCCGACCCTGGGCCGGCCGCGCCGCCTGCCCGTCCGGCCCGAGGTCGACGTCCAGGCCGCGCTGACCGCGCTCGGCACCCGGCCGCACCGTCCCGAACGCCGCCGGTTAGACCTCAGCAACCTCCACCTCGCCCAGGCCCGCCTACAGGGCGCGAACCTGCGGGGCGCGGCCCTGGAGGGCGCGGACCTGCGGGGGTATCAGGGGAATGTCGGCGGCGGAGATCCGGGAGGTGGCGTGGGTGGACGGGCGGACCCGGTTCTAGCCGTCCTGGCGGTCAATGGGGCCGGGGCGGGCCGCCGGTGATCTCTATACCGGACGGTATTTCCAATCTCGCGCCCCTTGTCCGGGAGAGGGCGCCGACTTGGCGGGCGCGAACCTGCGCAGGGTGACCGGCCAGTCTGAGCAGGAGATCCGGGCCATGGCGCTAGTGGATGAGGACACTCGGTTCTGAGGCGTCCAAAAACGATCGGATATGAGAACTGCCGTACGGCGTCCGCTCGGCTGGCGTTCGCGCAGGTCATGTCGTCTCAGAACCCGCGCCCATTTCGTTGCCGCGTGGTGGGGTGGAGCCTCTCGCGTGCTCCACCCCTGTATCCCTGTGCCGTCGCACATGCCGCATTAGTCCCTTGCTACGAAGGTTGAGTGTAGGAGGAGGGCCATGTGCTCGCCGATCTTGGTGGTGTCCCATTCGCGGTTGAGCAGCAGTGTCTCGGTTACGCCGTTGGAGATGAGGGCCAGGAGCATGTCGGTGGCGGTGTCGACCGTCCAGCCGGGTGCCAGGACGCCCTCGTCGTGCAGGCGGATCATCAGGGCGCGGTTGGTCTCCTGGCGCCAGAAGAGGGCGGTCTCCCAGTGCCGGGCGGCGTCGGGGTCGCTGCCCGCCTCGCGTTCCACGGCGCGGGAGACCGCGAGGATGCGGGACATGACCTCGGCGTGCCGGTGCGCGAACACCTCCAGGGCGCCCACCGCGTCGGGGGCGTCGCCGACCGGGGCGAAGCGGCCCTCCAGGTCCTCGACCTCGTTCACGTAGCCGAACAGCTCGCTGATCAGGTCGGCCCGGGACGAGAAGTGCAGGTAGACGGCCCGTCTGGACACCCCGGCCCGCGCGGCCACGGCCGCCATCGTGGTGGCCGCCATGCCCTGCTCCTCGACGAGCTCGCGCGCGGCCCGCAGCAGTGCGGCCCGTGACCGCCTGCTCCGCGCGTTCCGCGGCTCCTCGATCGACCTGCTCATCCCTCCATGGTCCCAGGCCGGGTCGCCCTTGCCAGTAAGTGCACAGCATGTGTAGTTTGCTGAAGTGCGCAGTGTGTGTAGTTATGGGGGGTGGACGGGTTGCGGGGAAACCGCTGGTGGCTGGTCATGGGGGCCGGGCTGGTCGTGTTCATGGCCACCCTCGACACCAGCATCGTGGCCGTGGCGCTCCCGGCCCTGGAGCACGACTTCGGGGTTCGGACGGCCAGTACCGAGTGGGTCGTCCTCGGCTACCTGCTCCCGCTGGTGGCCCTCACCCTCCCGGCGGGGCGCTGGCTCGACCGGACGGGCCCGCGCTCGGCGCTCCTCCTCGCCGTCGGCGGCTTTGTCCTGAGCAGCCTCGCCGCCGGGGTGGCCCCCGTCCTCGCGGTCCTGGTGGCCGCCCGCGTCGCCCAAGGCGCGTTCGCCGGGGTCCTGTTCGCCCTGATCCCCGCGATCACGATGCGGGCCGTGGCCCCCTCTCTTGCGGGACGGGCGAGCGCGCTGGTGATGACGCTCGGGCCCCTGGGGGCGGTCAGCGGGCCCGCGCTGGGCGGGCTGATCGTCCAGGCGTGGGACTGGCCGTGGATCTTCTATATCAACGTCCCTGCGGGTCTTCTCGTGATGGCGATCGTCCTGGCGAACATGCCGTCCGACCGGCTCGGGCCGCCGGACCGCGCGGCCCTGGGGGAGACGGCGCTCCTCGGCAGCGCCACCGGCGCTCTTCTCCTGGCGTTCTCGCTCTCGGCGAGCGCCGGGCCCCTGTGGGCGGTGCTCGCCGTGGCGGCCGTCCCGCCCCTGATCGCCTGGTGGCGGACGCCGTCCAGCCGGCCCGTCCGGGACCTCATGCGGAACCCGCCCGTCGCGGGTCCGGTGGCCACCGTCCTGCTGAACGCCCTGGCGATCTCCCTGGTCGAGTTCCTGGTGCCCTTCTACCTGCAAAGGACCCTGGACCTGTCGCCGGTGGCCACGTCGACGACGATCCTGGCCTTCCCCATCGCGATGGTCGTCGCCGGTCCCGCCGGCGGCCTGCTGGGCGACCGCTGGGGACGGGCCCGGACCGCCGCCCTCGGCGTCGCGGTCACGACCCTCGGCACGCTGCTGCTCGTCCCGGCGGCTCCGGACTGGCACGCGTCCCACCTGGCCTGGCGTCTCGCGGTCGTCGGCCTGGGCACCGGCCTGTTCGCCGGGCCGAGCTTCGCGATGATCATGTCGACGGCGCCGCCCGGCCTTCAGGGCACCGCCGGGGCCGCGCAGAGCCTGGCCCGCCAGCTGGGCTTCTCCCTCGGTCCCGCTCTGGCCACCACCACGTGGGCGCTGTCGGGCTACTCGCTGACCGGCATGCGCACCGGGTTCGCCTTGGCGACCGGCGCGGGGGTCACGGCGCTGCTCTTCCTATACTGGACGGGGCGCCGCCCGCGAGTGTCAACCGCGCTCCAGGACGGTCTCCAGCAGGCCGAGCGGCGGAGCGCCGAGGTCGAGTAGCGCGGAGTGGAAGCGCGGCAGGGAGAACTCGGGGCCCCACATGTCCCTGGCCTTGTCGCGGAGCCCGCGGATCGCGAGCTTGCCCGGCGTGTAGGCGAAACCGGACGCCGGGTCGAGGAGGCTCCGGCGTGCCGCTCCCCGGGCGGCAGGACCGTCCAGGAACGCGTCCTCGGAGAACCGGTGCTCGGCCTCCTCCGCCGACATCGCGCCGGTGTGCAGGCCGATCGCACAGGCCAGCCGGGTGACCCGCCACAGGGCGTCGCGGTACGCCCCGACCGCGACCCGCGGATCGTGGGCGCGGAAGCCCTCCTCCACGGCGAGTTCTTCGCAGTAGTGCGCCCATCCCTCGGTGAACCCCTCCGACAGCAGGACGCGGCGGACGTCGGTGGGCGCGCGGCGCCTGGCCATGCCGTGCGAGAAGTGCCCGGGGGCCACCTCGTGGACGGCGATGTTGGGCAGCGTCGTCCGGCTGTAGACCGACAGCCACGCCTCCTGGTCGCGCGGTGACGCGGACGGGCCGGACGGGTTGACCCGGAACCAGCTCGGCCCCTCGGGCTCATAGGGGGCGGCGGTCGTCATCGTCGCCACCTCCAGCGGCTGCGACGGCGGCGTCGTGCCGACCAGGCACTCACCCCCGGTGTACGGGACGAGCCCGCGTTCGGCGGTCCAGGTGATGACCTCCTCCGTCAGCGCGCGCGCCTCGGCGACCAGGTCGTGGCCGTCCGGGTGGTCGGCCAGCAGGATCCGGACGGTCTCGGCGGCGGGCGCGTCCGGATCGACGCGGCGGCACGCCTCCTCCAGCAGGGCGCGCACCCGATCGCGCTCCGCCTCGCCCTGGGCCGCGAGGTCGTCCAGGTCGATGGCGCACGCCTCGGCCGAGGAGATCAGGCGGGCGAGCGCGTCCCCGCCGAGCACCGCGGACGGCGCGCCGCGCTCGGCCAGGGACTCCAGGTGCGCCACCAGCCGCGCGTGAGCCGTCCGGGACGCGTCGGACGCGTCGTCCCGCGTGAGGAAGAAGCCGAGCCCGCGCGCAGCCGGAAGCATCGCCTCCGCGACGGGCGCGGGCACCAGGTCGAGTGTCCGCACCGCGACGTCCACCGCGTCCGGCCAGGCGCGCAGGTGGGCGCGGCGGGCGGCGCGCCGATCCTCCACAAGCGCGTACGCCCGGTCGTAGCAGGCGAGGTCGAGGTTCTGGATGTGCAGCAGCGGCGCGGCCCGATGCACTTCGAGTTCGGCGAACCGGACGCGCAGGGCCTCTTCCGCCGCGCTCGCCTGGGCCTCGTCGTGTGGGTCCGCGTACGGTGCTCCGCCGAGCGCCGCGAGGCCGCGCTTCACCCCCTCCGCCGACAGGTCCTGGACGATCCCGTCGTACTCGTGGAGCCCGGCCATCTCCCGGGCGGACGGCACCGTCAGATCGCATATGGCCCGCAACCGGCCGTCCGTCATTTCCTTGCTCATCCAGGTCACTCCCGCTCCGTGGCTGTATCCAGCGCTAGCGTGGCAGGCCGGATCACAGGCCACCCGAGCCAATGGAGCGGAAAGTGGACCGTTATCGCAGCGCGGAAGAGCTGGTCGAGATCCTTGGCGACTGGGTCACCGCCTCGGGTCCGCTCTACGCGCGGCTCGCCGCCGCCGTGGAGCGCGCCATCGACTCCGGCGACCTGGAGACGGGCGAGCGGCTGCCGTCCGAACGCGACCTCGCCAGGACCCTCGTGGTCAGCCGCGCCACCGTCGCCGCCGCCTACGACGGGCTGCGGGGGCGCGGGCTGGTGGACAGCCGCCAGGGCAGCGGCACTCGCGTCGCCCATCGCGCCTCCGGCCATCCACCGGGCGCCGACGGGCGGGTCCCGGGCGGCCGGGCGACCTCGATCTTCCAGCGCTTCGTCGACGGCCCCGGCGAGGTGATCTCGCTGGCCTACGCGATCGAGGGGCCCGTCCCCGACCTCCGCCAGGCGCTGCTGGACCTCGTCCGCGAAGACCTGCCGCACCTGACCGCCGACGCCGGGTACCACCCGCGGGGCCTGCCGGCGCTGCGGGCGGCGGTCGCCGCGCACCTCGGCGGGCTCGGCCTGCCCACGTCCCCTGACCAGGTTCTCGTCACGGCCGGCGCCTCGCAGGCCATCGGCCTCGCCGCCCAGATGTACCTGCGCCGGCGCTCGGCCGTGGTGGTCGAGTCGCCGGGCTGGCCGGGCTGCTTCGACGTGTTCCGCGCGGCCGGTGCGGAGTTGCGCGGCGTGCGCCTGGACGAGGAGGGCGCCCGCGCGGACGAGATCGAGCGGGCCCTCAACGACCGGCGGCCGTCCCTGATGTTCCTGATGCCGACCTACCACAACCCGACCGGGACGCTGATGTCGGCGGCCAGGCGGGCGCGGATCGCTCGGCTGGCCGAGCGGCACGGCGTCCCGGTGCTGGAGGACAACGCCTACACCGGCCTCGCGGGCGGGACGCCGCCCCCGATCGCCGCGTTCGGCGGGGCCGGTGCCGAGATCCTCACCGTGGGCTCGCTCGCGAAGGCCGTGTGGGGCGGCCTGCGCATCGGCTGGGTGCGTGCCCCGGCCGGGGCCGCCGAGCGCCTCGCCCGGCACAAGGCCCTCGCCGATCTCGGCAGCCCCGTCCTGGACCAGGCGCTGGCCGCCCGGCTCCTGCCGCGGCTCCACGAGTTGGAGGCCCGGCGCTCGGCCGCCGCCCGGCAGCGGCTGGACCATCTGACCGGCCTGCTGCGGGAGCGCTTCCCCGCCTGGCGCTGGACCGCGCCAGACGGAGGGGCCGCCCTGTGGATCGAGCTTCCGCGGATCGACGCCCGCTCCTTCGCCCACGTCGCGCTGCGCCACGGCGTCGAGATCGTCCCCGGTGCCGCGATGGACCCGGACGGCGGGCACGACCACTACATCCGGCTGCCGTTCACCTTTCCGGCCGAGACGCTCACCGAACTCGTCGACCGGCTCGGACGGGCCTGGGCGGAGCTCCGGCGATCGGCGTCCTATCCGGATCTGGTCCTCTGATCCGGCCGCATGGCGGACGTGCCGCTCGACTCGCTGGCCTGAATCGGTCAGGTGCCAGGGCGCGTCCGGCTCTAGGGAATTGCCACGACCGCCCATGTCAGAGCCGGAAACGGAGGGTAAACCCGAAACTTCGATAAGTGAGATGAGTGCACGATTGTCGTCCTACTATGACCGGCGTGTCGATTGCCCGGATGTCCCCTGCGGCCCAGAGAAAGTGGAGCACTCCGCGCTGGCTGTGGACGGCGATGGCCGCCGCCGTGGGGCTGGCGCTGGCGTTCTGGGTGTGCGCGACGGGCGTCCTGTTCGGCGGGCAGTCGGCGGTGGGGTCGGTGGAGGACAGGGGCGTCCCCGCCTTCGTCAGCGCCCGCATCGCCCACGCCGCGCTCTCGGACGCCGACCGGGCCGTGTGGCAGAGCTTCCGGACCGGTGCCGCTCAGCTGATCGGTCCCGGCCAGCGGTTCCGGGACGACCTCACGACCGCCGCCGACAACCTCGCGCGCATCGCCGAGCTGGACCTCGGCGGAGGCGCGGGACGCGACGCGCTCCAGGCCGTGAACGCGCAGGTCGTGACCTATCAGGGCCTCGTCGAGCAGGCCGACGCGTCCTATCGCGAGGGCCTGGTGCCGCTCGGCCTCGCCTACCTCGGCTACGCCTCGGACCTGCTGCGCCGCTCTGACGGGCTGCTCGTCAGCATCGAGAACATCGCCGCGTACGGTGAGGATGCCGCCCACGGCTGGCGCCACTCCGCCTGGGCCGGTTCCGCCGCCGCGCTCACGACCGTCGGCCTCGGCGTCGCGCTCCTCGCCGTCCTGGTCCACATCCAGGTCGCGATGGCCCGGCGGTTCCGGCGGCTCCTGAACGTGCCGCTGCTCGCCGCGTCCGCCGTGCTGGCCGGGCTGCTGGTCTGGACGACGGCCACGTTCTTCCAGGTCGACCACTCCCTGTCCACCGCGTACGACACCAGGTTGCCCGCCCTCGACCGGACGCTGGAATCCCAGATCGTCACGGCCGACACCGGTGCCAAGGCGCTCAGGGACAACCGTTCCGCCGGCGAGGCCGGCGGCCTGAACGTCGCGGCGGCGGAGACGGCCCAGGAGCCGCTGAAGGACGAGTTGGCCGACGCCTCCGACACCGGGGGGCTCATGGCGGGGCTCCCGCTGCTGACCCTCGCGGTGGCGGGCCTCGCCGCCTCGGGCGTCTGGTTCCGGCTCCGCGAGTTCTGGAGATGACCGTGCGACTCCTCGCAGCCCTCGTCCTGCTCTGCGGGCTCACCGCCGCCTGCGGCTCGGCGCCGGACAAGACCGTCACCGTGCTCGGCACCTGGACGGGGTCGGAGGCGGACGCGTTCAAGGCGGTGCTGTCGGAGTTCGAGAAGGAGACCGGCTTCAAGGCCCGCTACACCGGCAACCGCGACGCCCGCGCCCTCCTGGCCAGCGAGCTGCACAACGGGCGTCCGCACGACACCGCCCTCTTCGCCAACTCAGGCGAGCTGCGGAGCTACGCGGCGGCGGGCGCCCTGCGGCCACTCGGCCCCCCGGAGAACGACCTGACCACCGCCACCGGCCCGAGGGGCCGCCGCTCGTACGGGATCGTCGTCAAGGCGTCGGTGAAGAGCCTCATCTGGTACGACCCGCGGACGATCTCCCCGGACCTGCGCGGCCGCCTGGCCGCGCGGCAGAGCTGGGAGGGCTTCGCCAGGACGGCGGCCGAACTGGCGCCCCGGCCCTGGTGCCTGGGGCTCGCCGACAGGTCCAACTCGGGCTGGCCCGGGACCGACTGGATCGAGGACATCCTGCTGCACGAGGAAGGACCCGAGGTCTACGACGACTGGGTGTCCGGACGACTGGACTGGACGTCCGCCCCCATGCGCAGGGCCTGGCAGAGGTTCGGCTCGATCGTGGCGGGCAGCGGCACCCGGAGCATCCTGACCACCGACTACGAGAAGGCGGGCGCGTCGATGGCCCCGCCCGGCTGCCGCCTCACCCACGCGGCGTCCTTCTTCACCGCGTTCCAGAGCCGGTCCGGGGGCCGCGACTTCGTCCCCTTCCCGGGTGGCCAGGCGGTCGAGGTCGGCGGCGACTTCCTCGGCGTGTTCCACGACACCGAGCCCGCGCGCAGGCTCGTCGCCTACCTCACCACGGTCCGCGCCCAGAAGAAATGGATCAAGCAGCAGGGCAGCGGCGCCTTCTCCCTCAATCCCGCCGTGCAGCCGGGCGACTACCCCGACGCGCTTTCCCAGCGCATCGCGCGGATCCTCAAGACCGCGGAGAAGGACGTGCACTTCGACGCCTCCGACTCCATGCCGACCGTCATGGCCGCCGCGTTCAACCACGCCGTCCTGGAGTTCACCGCCGACCCCCGGCGCCTCGACACGATCCTCGGCGCGCTCGATAAGGTCCGCCGCGCCACCCCTTCCACTACCTGAGCGCGGCCCACGCGATGAGTTTCGCCGTCACCGGCGGTCTCATCTTGTAGAGCCAATGGAAGGAGATCGGTGATGACCAAGCTCGACAAGGAGTTCACGGTGCCCCTCCTCAAGAGCCCCGCCAAGGGCGGCTGGACCTATGTGGTCTGGCCCGGATCGGTGGAGTTCTTCGGGACGAGGGGCCTGGTCAAGGTGCGGGGCACCATCGACGGAGAGCCGTTCCAGGGCTCTTTCATGGCCCTCGGCGACGGGACCCACAAGCTCGCGGTGAAGGCGGAGATCCGGGATGCGATCGGCAAGGACGTGGGCGACGACGTCACCGTCCGCCTCAGCGAGCGCGTCCGCTAGCGAGCGAGCGCACGGGCGCGGACCCGGCGGACGAGCCGCCGGGACCGCGCCCGCTGCCGTCAGCGGCCCTGGAGGGACTTGACGTTGTCGCCGAACGTCCAGTTCTTCGAGCCGTCCCAGTTGATGGACCAGTCCATCAGGCCCTTGAGGTTGCCGTTGAAGCTGTTCCACGCCTGGGCCACCAGGCCCGGCGACATGTAGCCGCCGCCCGCGCCCGGCTGGGCGGGCAGTCCCGGGACCTGCTTGTCAAGGGGGACCCGGATCGTGGTGCCCTGGATGACGAGGCCCTTGTCGAGGCACTGGGTCTGCACGACGAAGCCCTGGACGGTGCCCGCCTGGTAGGAGTCACCGGAGCACCCGTACATGCTGCCGTTGTAGTACTGCATGTTCAGCCACCACAGCCGGCCGTTGTCGGCGTACTTCTTGATGATCGGCAGGTAGGCGCCCCAGATCGAGCCGTAGGTGACGCTGCCGCCGGTGACGTACGCGGTCTCGGGCGCCATCGTGAGCCCGAAGTTGGGCGGCATCTGGGCGAGCACGCCGTCGATGATGCGCATGAGGTTCGACTGCGACACCGACGGCTGGGTGATGCTGTTGCCGCCCGCGAGGCCGGTCTCGATGTCGATGTCGATGCCGTCGAAGTTGTACTTCTTCAGGATCGGCACGACCGTGGCGACGAACTTGTCCGCGGTGGCGCTGGAGTTGAGGTCGATGCCGGCGGCGGCGCCGCCGATCGACATCAGGATGGTGGCGCCGGCCTCCTTCGCCGCGCACATCTCGGCGGGCGTGGAGACCTTCACGGTCGCGTCCATCCCGTCCTCCCACTTGGCGGTGCCGTCCGAGAGGATCACGGGGAACGCCGCGTTGAACACGTTGTAGCCGTGCTGCTTCATCCGCGGGTCGGTGATCGGGGTCCAGCCGAACGGCGGGTGCACGCCGTTGATCGCGCCGTCCCAGTTCTCCCAGTAGCCCTGGAGCACCTTGCCCGCCGGCTTCGACTTGACCGCGCAGGTGTCACCGGCCGGCGGAGTCGTCGGCGGGTCGGTCGGCGGCGTGGTCGGCGGCGTGGTGGGCGGCGTCGAGGTGTCGCACGCGCCGAGGTCCTTCCACAGCGTCGGGGTGGCGGCGGGGTTCCAGCCGGCGCCCGCGTGGGCGGTGTGGGCGGAGCGGGCCTCATATCCCCGGTCGCTGTAGGCGACCTTGGTACCGGCCGTGTAGGCGGTGCCCTCCGCCCAGGCCGGGAAGGTGCAGGCGATGGCGGGGGCGGCTTGGGCGGACGAGGCGCGCTCGGAGAGCCCGACCAGGGCACCGAGCGACAGGACGAGCGCCGCGACGGCGGCGGCCAGTGCGGCCGCAGCCGCCGACCAGCGCCTGTGCGTGTAGTTCACGAGTCGACTCCTCAGTTGACGGGGACACAGAGGAGCCGGCGCAGAGCCCAACAATCCCGCGGACGGGACCCTCCCAGGCGCAAGGCGATACGGCCGGCGTGGACGCCAGTGCCAGGGTAACCGCGGACATGCGGGCCGGAAAGACCTCATTCAGCCGGTCTGGAACCCACTGTTTGGCAGTTCTTCACCTACCGGCCAGGGCAGCCGCGACCTGGGCGGCCGGAGCGTCGGTGGCCTCGCGGAAGGACTCGCCAGCCCACAGGTTGACCGTGTCCGGGTCGTCCTGGGCCGCGGCCGCCTTCCGGAGCGGGGACGTGACGTGGTGGACGTCCGGGTAGGCGGCGGGCGCGTGCGCCGAGTGCTCGATGAGGAAGCGGTTCACCAGGCCGCGCGCGGGCCGTCCGCTGAACGCCCGGGTCATCGCGGTCGAGGTGAAGCGGGGATCGGCCAGGGCCGCCTTGTGGACGGCGCTCGCCCCGCTCTCCGGGCAGCGCACGAACGCCGTCCCGGCCTGGGCCGCGACCGCGCCGAGCGATAGGACCTCCGCGACGTCCCGCGCGGTGGCCAGGCCGCCGGTGGCGATGAGGGGCCGGGACGTGGCGTCGCGGACCCGCCGGAGCAGCGTCCGGAGGGGGAGCGCGCCGTCCAGTGTGTTGGTGAACGAGCCGCGGTGCGCTCCGGCCTCCGAGCCCTGGACGCACAACGCGTCGGCGTCGCCGGACGAACGGGCCTCGTCCACCGTCGTGACGGTGACGATCACGACGGTGCCGCGGCCCTGGAAGGCCCGGACCACCTCCGGCGCGGGACGGCCGAAGGTGAAGCTGACGAACGCGGGCGGATCGTCCAGCAGATCGGCGATCTTGGCGTCGTAGTCGTCGTCGCGGGCGGCGGGCGTGCCGGGGGCGACGCCCAGGCGCTCGGCCTCGGGGGCGAGGCGGTCGCGGTAGGCGGCGACGGCCGGGGCGTCGACCTCGTCCAGGGACGGCATGAAGACGTTCATGCCGAACGGGCGGGACGTGAGGCGCCGGGTGGCGTCGATGTCCTCGCGCATGGCCGCGGCGGTCTTGTACCCGGCGGCGAGGAAGCCGAGGCCGCCCGCCTCCGACACGGCGGCGGCGAGCGCGGGCGTCGACGCCCCGCCCGCCATGGGCGCCTGGACGATCCTGAGTTCCGGCCACGCCGGGCCGGTCACCGCGTCGCTTGTCACAATCGGCAAGATAGCCCGCGGGACACCGGGCGCCGCGCCCGGACTCACGAACCATGAACCGGCGCTGACCGAAAGGGACCTCGATGCGGGTGCTCCTGCACTACGACATGGACCATTCCGAACCCGGCCTGGACATCGTGAGCTGCTCGGAGCAGGACGACGGGCGCCTCGCCGAGCTGCTGCCGGACACCGAGGTCATCTGGCACGTGCTACGGCCGCTGACCGCCGCCGACATGGACCGGGCGCCGAAGCTCAGGCTGATCCAGAAGCTCGGCACGGGCGTCAACACCATCGACCTGGACGCGGCCGCCGAGCGCGGAGTCCAGGTGGCCAACATGCCGGGCCGGAACGCGCAGGCGGTCGCGGAGACCAGCCTGCTGCTGGCACTGGCCGCGCTGCGCCGCGTCGTGCCGTTCGACGCGCGGACGCGGCGCGGCGAGGGCTGGCCCGCGGGCCGCGGCCTCGTCGGCGGCGAGCTGCGCGGGCGGACGGTCGGGCTGCTCGGCGGCGGGGAGATCGCCGGGCTGCTGCGCGGGATGCTGGAGGCGATCGGCGCGACGGTCGTGTTCACGTCCCGCCGGCCGCGCCACGACGACCCCGCCTGGATGGAGCTGGACGATCTGCTCCGCGTCAGCGACATCGTCTCCGTCCACATCCCGCTCACCGACGAGACGCACCACCTGCTCGACGCCGACAGGCTGGCCCTCCTCCCGTCCGGCGCCATCGTGGTCAACACGGCGCGCGGCGCGGTGATCGACGAGAAGGCGCTGGTGGCGGCGCTGAAGTCGGGGCATCTCGGCGGCGCGGGGCTGGACGTGTTCGAGACCGAGCCGGTGGATCCGGGCAACCCGCTGCTCGCCCTCGGCAACGTCGTGGTGATGCCGCACGTCGCGTGGCTGACGCGCGAGACGTGGGACCGCTACTTCGCGGTCGCGGCGGAGAACTGCCGCCGCCTGGCGCGCGGCGACGAACTCCTCCACCGCGTCCGCTAGGGTCCACCGCGTCCGCTAGGGCGTCGTCACGGGATCAGGACGGGCTTGACGGTCTTGCCCGCGACCGCGTCGGCCTCGGCCCGGTTGATCTCGCCGAGCGGGTACGTCCGGATCAGCCGGTCGAACGGGAACCGTCCCTGCCGCCACAGCTCGATCATCTTCGGGATGAACGTGTGCGGGACGGCGTCGCCCTCGATGATGCCCTTGACGGTGCGTCCCATCAGCAGGAGGTTCGCGTCCAGCCGGTACTCCTGGGCGCCGACGCCGACCAGGCCGCAGACGCCCGTCGTGCGCAGGCCCGCGACCGCCGCCGCGACGACGTCCGGGACGGCGGTCGTGTCCAGCGCGAACTGGATGCCCTCGCCACCGGAGATCTCCCGGACCCGCGCGGCGAGGTCGTCGTCCGCGCCGTCCAGGACGTGGGTCGCGCCCAGCTCGCGGGCCAGATCGAGCCGCGACTCGTTCAGGTCGACCGCGACGATCGTGGTGGCTCCGGCGACGCGGGCGGCCATCACGGCGGACAGCCCGACCGCGCCCGCGCCGAACACCGCGATCCCGTCCCCGGCCCGCACGCCGAGCGAGATCAGGACGGACGCGGCGCCGGTCTGCACGCCGCATCCCAGCGGCCCGAGCAGCTCCAGCGGGACGTCGCGGCGCACGGGCACGACGTTGCGGACCGTCCCGAGCGCGTGGGTGGCGAACGACGACTGCCCGAACCACCGGTTGTGGACGGGCCCACCCTCGGCGTCGGTGACGCGCGGAACGCCGTCCAGCGGCGCGGCGGCCATGTTGAGTTCCGGCAGCCGCGGGCAGTTGCCGGGCCGGGACGCGCGGCAGGTGCCGCACGTCCCGCACGAGTCGAACGACATGACCACCGGGTCGCCCACGGCGAGCCCGGTGACGCCGGGCCCGACGGCGTCCACCACGCCGGAGCCCTCGTGCCCGAGGATCACCGGCAGGGCGATCGGGCCGCCGGGCGCGCGCCCGACCAGGTCGGTGTGGCACATCCCGGCGCCCGCGATCTTGACGACCACCTCGCCGGGCCCCGGGTCCGCCAGCTCCAGCGGCTCGATGGCGTAGGGGGCGTCGGCGGCGCGCAGCACCGCGGCGTCGATCCGCATGGCCGCCCTTTCAGACGAGGGAGTAGCGGACGGGCAGCCGCTTGAGCCCGCCGACGAACGTGGTCGCGACGCTCTCGGGCGTCCCGGCCAGCTCGATCGAGCCGAGCCGCGGCAGCAGCTCCTCGAAGAACGCGCGGACCTCGATGCGGGCCAGCGCGGCGCCCAGGCAGTAGTGGACGCCGAACCCGAACGCCAGGTGCTTGTTCGGGTCGCGGCCGACGTCGAAGCGGAACGGGTCGCCGAACACCTCCTCGTCCCGGTTCGCCGACGGGTAGGACAGCAGCACCGACTCGCCCTCGCGGATCGTGACGCCGCCCAGCTCGCAGTCCCGCGACGCGGTGCGCATGAACTCCTTGACGGGCGTGACCCAGCGGATCATCTCGTCCACCGCGAGGGGCATCAGACCGGGCTCGGCGCGCAGCCGGTCGAGCTGGTCGGGGTGCTCGATGAGCGCCTGGAGCCCGCCCGCGATCGTCGCGCTGGTGGTGTCGTGACCCGCCGTGGCGACGATGACGTAGTACGAGGCGGTGTCGAAGTCGTTCAGCGGCGCGCCGTCGACGGTCGCGTTGGCGATGGCGGAGGCGAGGTCGTCGGTCGGGTTCTCGCGGCGCGCCTCGGTGAGCTTCTGGAAGTAGGCGAAGAAGTCCAGCAGGACCGCGACCTTCTCTTCGCTGGACGTGCCGCGCTGGAAGTCGTCGTCGTCCCCGCCGAACAGCTCCTGCGTGAGCTTGAGCATCCGGTCGTAATCGCTCTCGGGCAGCCCGAGCAGCGACAGGATCACCTGCAGCGGGAAGTGCACGGCGACCTGCTGGGCGAAGTCGCACTCCCCGCCGAGCTCGACCATCCGGTCGACGTACCGGCGGGCCAGCTCCCGGACCCGCGGTTCGAGGGCCCGCATCGCACGCGGACGGAACCAGTCGGCGCCGATCGCCCGGACGACGCGGTGGTCGGGATCGTCCATGTGGACGAGCGTGCGCAGCGCGACGCCCTGCTCCTGCCGCTGCCGGTTGATCTCGTCGAACTCGGCGGTGGCGAGCATCGGGCGGGGCGCGTTGAGGAACAGGGCGTGGTCGCGCTCGACCTCCATGACGTCGGCGTGTCTCGTGACCGCCCAGAAGGGGTTGTAGCCCGGCTTCTCCACGCGGTGCACGGGCGAGTCGCGGCGCAGCAGCGCGAGCGCCTCGTGCAGGCGCCGGTCGTCGGCGTAGGCCCTCGGGTCGGCGAGCGTGAGGCCCGCCTCGTCCACGGTCAGGGTCATGCATGAGCTCCTTGGTCGCGGTAGCCGTCCGCCAAAGGGAACCTAGAAGCCGAATCCCGTTCGGTCAATCATCTAGATGTCCCCGAAGTCCCCGTGTCGCCCGTGGCCCTGCGCGAATCGCTGGGCACCCGTCACCGCATCATCCAACGAACCGAGCCCGTAGCCGTACTCGACAGCGATGGCGTCCTCGTCGACCTGGCCTTCGACCTCCAACACGGACAAACGGTCGTTACGCAGGCACGTCTGGGGAAACCGGGCGATCTCGACGGCCAGCTCCTCGGCCGCCTCCCGCGACCTCCCGGACGGGACGAGCCGGTTCGCGAGCCCGATGTCGAACGCCTCCCGCCCGCCCACCGGCCGTCCCGTCAGGACGAGGTCCATCGCGCGGCCGGTGCCGACCAGCCGCGGCAGCCGGAACGTCCCGCCGTCCATCAGCGGGACGCCCCAGCGGCGGCAGAAGACACCGAACGTCGCGTCCTCCTCCACGACCCGCAGGTCGCACCAGAGCGCCAGCTCCATCCCGCCCGCCACCGCGTGCCCGGCGACCGCCGCGATCACCGGCTTGGACAGCCGGATCCGCGTGCAGCCCAGCGGCCCATCGGCCGGCGGCGGATCGATCCGCGGCATGTGCTCGGTGCCGATCGACGTGAGGTCGGCCCCCGCGCAGAACGTCCCGCCCTCGCCCCACAGCACCGCGACGCTCGCCGAGCCGTCCTCGTCGAACGCGCGGAACGCCGCCGCCAGCTCCGCCGCAGTCGGCCCGTCCACCGCGTTCCGGACCTCCGGCCGCGACAGGATCACGGTGGTGACGGGCCCGCTGTGCTCCGTCCGGACGGTCATCTCACGCCTCCACATCGACGAACGCGCCATCGGCCAGGTCCTTGAAGCGCTCCAGATCCTCCGCCGGGGCGTCGATCCCGCGCAGCGGCCCCCTATCGGCCAAGCGGCTCCGGGCATAGAGCCGCGCGACCAGCGCCTTGCGGTCACCACCCGAATCGGCCCGCTCCCAACCGGCCTGCTCCAGCAGCAGCGCCGCCGCGTACACGTCCGCCATGTACTGGGCCAACGGATACAGACGCGCCTCCGCCGTGGACGCGTCAAGGCCACGCCACCGCTCGATCGCCTCACGCAGGTTCCCGATGCGCTCGCCCACCAGATCGGCCGTCTCGTCGTCCCCGCCCGGCGCGCGCCGGACGGCCTCGGTGAGCCGGTCAAGGAACGGCTCGTGCGCGTCCTGCCGTTCGATCGCCCGCCGGACGTCCAGGCACAGGATGTTGTCACCGCCCTCCCAGATGGGATTCACCTGCGCGTCCCGCAGGAGCCGCGCGACCGGCCACTGCTCGATGTAGCCGTTCCCGCCATGGATCTCGATCGCGTCACTGGCCGCCGTCACACCGAGCCGCGCAGCCCGCAACTTGATGAGCGCGGCGCCCACCCGCAGCCGGGGCCGTCCCAGGTACCCGTCGAACACCAGCGCCTGGACGGCCTCCGTCTCCACGATGAGCTCGGCGAGCTTCCTCCGCATCAGCGGCTGCTCGTCCAAGGCGGCGCCGAACGCCTCCCTGGCCCGCGTGTAGCACATCGACTCCACCAGCGACCGCCGCGCGCACCCGAGACCCATCATCGAGATGCCCAGCCGGGCGCCGTTCGTCAGCTCCATCATCCGGGCGAGCCCTTTGCCGTCCCCGGCCCCGCTCGACGCCGGGGCCAGCAGGAACGCCTCCGCGTCGGTGAACTCGATCTCCGCCGAGGCGACCGACCGCGTGCCGAGCTTGTCCTTCAGCCGCCGGATCCTCACCCCGTTGCGCGACCCGTCCCGGCGCTCCTTCAGCACAAGGAACGGGACGATCCCGCGCACCCCGTCTGCCGCCCCCTCCGGCTTGGCCAGCACCACGTACGCCGACCCGTTCGCATTGGACGCGAACCACTTGAACCCGTTGAGCCGCCACGCGTCCCCGTCCGGCGTCGCGGTCGACTCCAGCGCGCCGAGATCGGACCCGCCCGCCCGCTCGGTGAGCATCTGCGCCGCCTCGCCGGAGAACTCCCCGGCCGCGAACAGATCCCGCACGCGCGCCTTCACCTCGTCCGGCGCGAACAGCTCGGTGAGGCCCACCACCATGTCGCCGCCGGTGCCCAGCGCGCACGCCATGCCGATGTCGGCCTGGTCGAGCAGATAGCTCCAGGCGACGCCCAGCGGCACCGGATCGACCCCCTCGCCCAGGGCCTCCTCGACGAACCCGGGCCGCGTGAACGACGTCGCCACGATGTCCCTGCGCGCCGCCTCGAACGACGGCGGCATGACCACCTCGCTGACGTCCCGTCCCCACCGGTCGTACTTCTCCAGCCGCGGCGGGTTCCGATCGGTCTCCTCGGCGCGCTCGGCGACCGGCCCGCCCATCAGCGCGCCCATCTCCCGCAGCCGCGGCTCGGCCCAGCCGAACCCGTCCCCGAGATGCCGCCGCATCAGGAACCGCAGCGTGGGGTCGCAGTCGTACCAGTTGCGCCCCACCGCCCCCCGGTAGCGCTCCGTCGCGTACCGGCGCGCCTTCTCCGCGCCGCCGAACGGGAGCCGGTCGAACGACTCGATCAGGTAAGAGGCCATACCCGAACATTACGCTCCAGTATTATCTGACGGAAGACTGTAATCTCACCTCCGGCTCCCCCTCCTTCCGGTCTCCGGTGACGGTAGGGTCACAACCAGACATGACCGCGCACACCCCGGAGATCCGCCCGCTCACCGCACGTTCGGTGGTCTTGAGCACGCTGCTGGGCGTCCACCCGCCCCGCCTCCCCGCCCGCTACCTCGTCCGCGCCGGCGAGCTGTTCGGCATCGCCGAGGGAACGATCCGCGTCGCCCTCTCCCGCATGGTCACCTCCGGCGACCTCGTCCAGACCGACGGCATGTACGGCCTCAGCGCACGCCTCCTGGCCCGCCAGACACGCCAGGACGAGAGCCGCCTGCCCCACACCCGCCCCTGGGACGGCGCCTGGGAGATCGCCGTCATCACCGCCGAACGCCGTCCCGCGACCGAGCGCGCCGCCCTCCGCCAGGCCATGTCCGCCCTCCGCCTCGCCGAACTCCGCGAGGGCACCTGGC
>NZ_SMKU01000103.1 GCF_004349215.1 Actinomadura rubrisoli
GTCGGGGGTCTCGTGCATGATGCGGTACATGACGGCGGGCAGCGGGCCGCCGGCGAACGGGTCGCGGCCGGTGCCGGCGTTGTATTGGTCGGCGGCGATGCGGGGGATGTGGATGCCGGCTTGGGCCCAGGCGTATTGGGCCAGGCCCGAGCAGTCGAAGCCTTTGATGCCGGCGCCTTGTGCGATGCCGTAGCCGGGGCCGGTGGTTCCGCCGCCGCCCCAGGCGTAGGGAGTGCCGAGCCAGCGGAGGGCGGCGCGGACGGCTAGGGCGCCGCGTCGGCTGCCGGTGCTGGTGGCGGTGGCGTAGCGGCGCGCTTGGACGAGGACTTTGCGGACGTACCAGTCGGCGTGGTTGTAGCGCCAGATCGCTTGGTAGAGGTGGCGCCCGCCTTTGCCTGCGTGGTTGGCGCATAGGTAGCGGGCGGCGCCGTGGATGGCGTCGGCGGGGTTGTAGCGGTCGGTGCGGCCGTCATGGTCCCCGTCGATGCCGTAGGCGGTCCAGGTGGCTGCCAGGAATTGCATCGGGCCGCCAGCTCCGGCCGGGTTCTGACCGGAGTGGATGCCGGGCAGGCGGGAGCGGCCATGGTCGGATTCGACGCTGCCGATCGCGGCCAAGATGTTCCAGGGCAGGCCGGGGCAGGTGGCTGCGGCGTCCTGGTACCAGCGCAGGTAGGCGGGCGGGATGTCGGTCTTGGCGAACGCGGTGGGTGCTCCGGCCGATTCCGGGTCGGCGCCGGAGGCGGTGTTGTGGCCGGTCAGCAGCACGATCAGTAGCAGCGGCAGGGTGAGGGCGGCGGCGCAGGCGGCGACGGCCTTCACCGGGTGGGCCGCCGGGTGGCTGGGTGGTCAGTCGGCGGGCTGCTGGGCGCCGGTGCGGGCGCGGCGCTGGGCGCGGTAGCCAGCGCCCTTCCTGGTCGATTCGGCGGGCTGTTCGGTGGGCTGCTGATCGGTTGGGTCATCGGCGGGCACCCCGGGTTGGTGGTGGGGCTGCCGCAGCACCTGGCGGACCGCTTCCCAGGAGTACCGGAAGTCCTTGCCGGTCTTGAGCGCGGGAATCTGTCCGGCGTTGGCCATCCGGCGGACGGTCTGGGCGGACAGGCCGAGTTTGGTCGCGAGTTCGGCGGTGGTGAGCACGTCGGGGTCGCGGCCTGTCGACTCGGTCATCGCGGGGTCTCCTGGGTTGCTGGTCACAGGTCGCCTCTCAGTGTGGTGGACGGGCGCCGCGGAAGCACGCTGTTGGCAGTGATGGCGTTCTCAGAAACTGTTTGACGATGCTTGCGCTCCACAATGATGCCACTTACAGTGATCGCTTGACAACCTTGAGCAACGAATCGGAGGTATGCAGGTGAGTCTCCGCCAAACCAGACCAAGCCATCCACCGGCAACCCCAGGACCCGATGACCGCGCGACGGCGGTGTTAGACGTCGTCGTCGCCGGCGCGCACGGCGGCGCCGGAACCTCAACGCTGACCGCGCTTTTGCCTGCGGCCTGGGACATGGGCGCGATCGGGTCCCTTCTGGAGCTGGACCGCTCGCCGCTGCGCGCCAAGGGCAGGCCGGTGGTACTGGTCGTGCGTAACACCGCTGTCGCGGCCAAGAGCGCGACGGCCGCAATCGCCGCCCTGTGCAAGTGGGACGAAGAGGTCCGCGCGCTGGCGATCGTCAGCGACGGCGGCCCGGAATCCCGGGACGCGACCGCCCGGTTCGCGCTGCTGGAAGGGCGGGTGGGCGGCGTGGTCCGTGTCCCCCACGTCCGCGCGCTGCGGCTGGCGGAGGACGCGGCCGAGATCACCTTGCCGGGCAAGGCTCAGAGGGCCCTGGACGAGCTGCGCGGTCTGCTCGGCGACTCCACGATTCTGCGATAGGCGGTGCCCGATGTCGTTGACCACGCTTGTTCTGCACGCGGCGAACGCCGGTGCATCGCCGCTGCATGGGTTCTGGCAACTCCGTCCCCGCGACGGGGAAGGCCAGGGCGTGAAGATCCCCGACCCGCCGCCCGCTCCCCCACCGGGCCTGGACAAGAAGGTGGAGACACTGCTGGCCTGGGGAAAGTGGGGCGTGATGGTCTGCGGCCTGGCCGGGCTGTTCATATGCGCGGGCCAGATGGCCATCGGCCGCAAGAACCGGTCGAGCTTCGCCGCCGATGGCGCGACCGGCGTCCCCTGGGCGCTCGGCGGACTCAGCCTCGCAGCGACCGCCGCCCCGATCGTCGCGGTGTTTTTCCAATGAACCGGACGAGGAAGACCGCACGCCGCCAGGACGCGGCCGGCCACTGGAGTCGCGGCCGAGTGATCACAGTAACGGCGGTCGCCAGTGGGGCTCTGGTGGGGGTGGGGGGACATCTGATGCGTCCAGGACCCCGGACTGAACCCGCAGGCACTCCAGTGACCAGCCATCCGATCGCGCAAGTCGAGCAGGTAGTGGATGCCCCGTCTGTGCCGTTCGCCGGGCTGGTCTGGAGGGACTACCACGGCGTCCTGCTGCCCTATTCGGCCCAGGACGGTCCTCGCGACAGCGGCAACGACCTGGCGGCGGGGTTTGCCCGGACGCCGCGCGGCGCTCTGCTCGCCGGGGTCCACGTCGCGGTGCGGGCGAACGCGCAGTGGGGGCCGAAGGTGTTCGAGCCCACGATCGGCAATCAGGTCACCGGCCCGGACGCAGCAGCCCTGCTGGCCTCGACACGGGAGGTGTACGGCCACCGCCGGGGTCGTCTTCCACAGGGCGCGGCGTTGGGCCGGGGGTATGTGGTCCTGGAAGGGTTCCGTTGGCAGGGCTACTCAGCCGAGTCCGCGAGCCTGGACTTGGTGTCGGCCGGGCCGGGAGACAGCGACACCACCGCACGCGCGGTAACCCGCGTCCAGCTTCAATGGCGGGACGGTGACTGGCGTGTCATCGGCCCGCCCGGCGGGACCTGGAGCGGGGCGGCGTCCTCGATCGAAGCGTTGGACGGCTATATCCGCTTCCCGGGCGGGGGTGGCGGCTGATGCTCCCGTTCGACCCGTGCTCGCCAGTCCTGGACCCGCAATGCGTCCAGACGGTCGACAACGATGATCACCCCTTTGGTCCGCCGATCCCCGACATCCCGGCGACGATCGGCGGGAACGTCCTGGACGAGGCGGCCGAGTCGCTCCAGTCGGCCGTCGGATGGCTGATCTCCAACACCGCGTCCTGGTGGGTGAAGACACCCTCCCCGGATCTGGAGGGCGAGCCGGCGATCGGGTATCTGCAGTTGCTCGTCCGGCCGCTGACGATCGCCGTCGCGGTGATGGCGCTGCTGATCGTCGCGGGGAAAATGGCGCTGACCCGCAAGGCGATCCCGCTGGTCGATGCCGGCCGCGGTCTGGTCGTCCTGACGGCGGTCACCGCGATCGGCACACTCGTGCCGAACGTGCTGCTGCAGTGGGGCGACCAGTGGTGCGGCTGGGTCCTGAATGCCTCCTCTCAAGGCGACTTCGCCAAACGCATGACCGAGATGGTGGCTGTTCCCTCGGGAACACCGGCCGCGCTGGTGCTCGTGCTGTGTCTGATCGCGCTGTTCATCGGCCTCATCCAGGCGCTGCTGCTGCTGTTTCGTGGCGCGGCGCTGGTGATCTTGGCGGGGCTGCTGCCGCTGGCCGCGGCGGGCGTGATCACCTCATCGACCAAGTCCTGGTTCCCCAGGGTCGGGGGCTGGATGCTCGCGCTCACCTTCTACAAGCTCGCGGCCGCGGCGGTGTATGCGACCGCGTTCACGCTCGCCGGGAAAGGCAAGGACCTGCATGCGGTGCTGATGGGATTCGCGATGATGCTGATCAGCTTGGTCGCGTTCCCAGTCCTGCTGAAGTTCTTCAACTGGACCACCGGCGGAACCGAGGCCGGCACCGGCGGCGGGATCCTTGGCGCGCTGATGGGCAGCGCGACCGCGCTGGGTGTATTGCGGGCCTACGGCGCCGGCAGCGGTTCGGCAGGTGGCGGCCCCAGCTCTGCCAACGAGCACGCCAGCTACCTGCACCAGCAACTCGGCGACCAGAACTCCCCGCCTTCCGGCGGCGACCAGCCTCCCCAGTCCCCGGCCGCACCGGGACAGGGACCCGACAGGCAGCCGACCGGCCCTCCCGGCGACCAGGGCCAGAACCTGGGCGCTCCACCCGGGAGCGGGCAGCCGGACGGCGACCATTCGGGGAGGGGCCAGGCGACGTCGGGTGGTCATGGGTGGGCGGCTCCCGATGGCAGCGGCGAGCCGGTCGGGCCCGCCGCGATCAGGACGTGGAACACCGAGCGCCGCCGCGGTGAGGACACGCTGCGCTGGATGGGCAATCCGAGCGGGTCCGGCGATGCCGGTGGCCCCAGTGGCGCGGTCGGCGAAGGGGGTGGCGGCGGTGGGGGATGACATCCGCACCTATGGCGGCTGGCGACGGCGGCACGGCATCGGCCTGCTCGGCCTGGATACCACCTCGACGTTCATCGCGCTCGGGGCCGCGATGCTGCTGGTCCTGGCCGCCGCCACGGCCCCGCAACTCCTGATCTACCTGCTTCCCCCGATGGCGCTCGCCGGCGGGCTGGCGCTGATCCGCGTCGGGGGCGTCCCGTTCGGACGGATCGTCCTGGCGCGTTGCCGCTGGCAGTGGGGCGTGCTGCGCGGACACACCCGCTACCGGGCCGGAGTCGTCGTCGATCACCCGCGGGCCTTCCAGCTCCCCGGCGTCCTGGCGCCGCTGACGCTGCTCAGCGCCGAGGACGGCTACGGCGGCCGGTACGGGATCGTGTGGGACCGCCGCACCGGGCTGCTGACCGCGACACTGCGCCTCGTCCCGACTTCGACATGGCTGGCCGACCGCAGCGACGCCGACAACTGGGTCGCAGCGTGGGGAGGGTGGCTGGCCACGCTCGGGCACACGCCCGCCGTGCGGTGGGTGAGCGTGACCGTGGAGACCGCACCCGAGCCCGGCTCCACGCTCGCCGACGCCGTCGACCGTGCCGTCGTCGCGACCGCGCCGGCGCCCGCGCGCGCGATCATGAGCGAGCTGGTCCGTAGTGCCCCGGCCGCCGCTGCTGACGTCGACACCCGCGTTTCGATCACCTTCGACCCCAAGGCGTCCTCGGCGCGCCCGAAGGATCTGCTGGAGGCGGTGGCCGAGCTCGGGCGCACGCTGGACGGGCTGGCGTCCAGGCTCGGCGGCTGCGGCGTCTCGGTCCTCGGCCGTGCGACGGCCGCCGAGATCGCCGGGACGGTACGGACGGCGTTCGACCCGCACGTGCGCGGCGAGGTCAACCGGCTGCTGGCCCGTCCCGGCTCGCAGGAGATCCTTGGCTGGGGCGACGCCGGTCCCGTCACCGCGACCGAGCACACCGGCCACTACGAGCACGACGGCGGCGTGTCGGTCAGTTGGGCCTGGCACGAGCCGCCCCGCCAGAACGTGCGTTCAGACGTCCTGGCCAGGCTGGTCGCTCCCGGCCCGTTCCCCAAGCGCGTCACGCTGCAGTACCGGGCGCTTCCCGCCGCAGCGGCGAGCCGGGTGCTGCAGCAGGAGGTGAACGCGGCGGCGTTCCGAGCCCAGTTCCGCCGCCGCACCGGACGGGACGAGACCGCCCGCGACAGCTGGGATTCGGCCCGCGCCCGCCAGGCCGCCTCCGAGGAGGCGATGGGCGCCGGGGTCTGCCTGGTCTCGATGTACGCCACCGTCACCGTCACCGATCCCGCCGAGCTGCGGCGAGCGGTCGCGCAAGTCGAGTCGTCCGCCGACTCGGCCAAGATCCGGCTCCGCCGCCTGTGGGGCGGCCAGGCCGCCGGCTTCGCCACCACCCTGCCGTGCGGCATCTGCCCGTCCGAAGTCTCCCGCCGCCTCATCCACTGAACCGGAGGACCGACCGCCGTGCCACCACCCCGTACCGTCGAGACACAGGCCATGGCCGAGGCGCTGGCTCCCGCTTGGGGCTGGCGCCATTCCGGCGCCGGACGTGCCGCGCACGTCGAGGCCGCGCCGGAGTTCCAGGCGACCACCAGCCAGGTATGCGGCCTGTACCCCTTCACCGCCGGGTCCGGCACGCCGACCGTCGGCACCCCGGTCGGCCGCCACCAGCTGTGGGGCGAGGTCGTCTGCCTGGATCCGCTGGCCTGGCTGCGTGAAGGACTGGTTACCAACCCCGGCATGTTCGTCCTCGGCCAGCCCGGCACGGGCAAGTCCACACTGGTCAAACGCCTGGTCACCGGTGCCGTCGCCACCGGCACGACCCCGATCATCCTGGGCGACTCCAAACCCGACTACACGATGCTGGTCGACTACCTGGGCGGCCAGGTCATCCGGGTGGGCCGCGGCCTGGACCGCATCAACCCCCTCGACGCCGGCCCGCTGGACAAGGCGCGGCTACGGCTGACCGGCGCCGACGCCGAGGCCCTGCACTGGGAGGTTCGTTCCCGGCGGCTCTCGCTGCTGCTGGCGCTGGCCACCCTGGTCCGCGAAGCGCGCATCACCAACGCCGAGGAAATCGTCCTCGGACGCGCGATCGACCTCCTCGACGACCGGCTCGACCACGAGCCCACCGTCGTCGACGTCCTGCGCATCCTCGAACAAGGACCGGCCGAGCTGCAGTCGGCGACCCGCAGCGACTCCGGTGAGTCCTACCGTGCGCAGACCCGCGATCTGGTCTTCACTCTCGATCTGCTCATCTCCGGGTCCCTGGCCGGTGTCTTCGACTCCCCCACCACCCGTCCGCTGGACCTGGACGCTCCAGCGATCAGCGTCGACATCTCCCGCGTACGAGCCGCCGGAGACAAACTCCTCACCGCCGCGATGCTGTGCACCTGGGCCTACGCCTTCGCCATGGTCGACGCCGCCACCGCACTGGCCGACCTCGGCGCCGCCCCACGACGGTCCTACCTCGGTGTGATGGACGAACTCTGGCGCGCCCTGCGCGGCGCGCCCGGCCTGGTCGAGCACGCCGACGCTCTCACCCGCCTCAACCGCGCCAAGGGCATGGCGTCCATCATGATCACTCACTCCCTCGCCGACCTCGACGCCCTGGCCACCGAGGAGGACCGCGCCAAGGCCAAGGGCTTCGCCGACCGCTCGGCCATCACGGTCCTGGCCGGGCTGCCACCACGCGAGCTGGCCCGCGTCCACGAGATCACCCCGCTCACCGGACCCGAGCAGCAGCTGGTCACCTCCTGGTCGGCCCCCGACTCCTGGCAACCCGGAGCTCGCCACCCCGGACGCGGAAAGTACCTGATCAAGACCGGAGAGCGCCTCGGCATCCCCGTCCAACTCTCCCTCGTCGGCGCCGAAGCCGACCTCTACGACACCGACCAGGCCATCCGGGGCACCGCATGACCCGAGCCCTGGGCCCGCGGGCATCGCTGTGGCACTCCAACGCCGGCGCCGGATGGCTGATCCTGGTGGGCTGCTGGACGCCCATCATCGGGCTGTGGCTGGTGTGGGCCGCAGCGAGACTCGCCGCCGCGCTGACCGGCGGGAAGGTGATGCGTTTCGGTTCCGACTTCGCGATCGCCGTCGCCACGAGACAGACCCAGCTGGCCTGGCCGGGCACCCCGACGCCGCTGGTGCTCCTGGTCCTGGCCACGTTGGTCATCGGGCTCGCAGCCGTCTTCTGGCCGATCTGGCAACACATCGCGGCTCGGTTCCCGCAACCCGGAGACCCCATCGCCGCGCTTGCCGACAACCCCGGCCTGACCGCACTCCAACCTGATGCGACCGCGAGGAAGGCGGTCGCGCTGCGCCGCTCCCTCACCGGGACGACCCCCGATCAACTCCCGGCCCAGGACATCGGCCTGGTGCTCGGAGACGTCCTGCTTCCCGGCGACCGCACCGGCCAGACGCTGTTCGCCTCGTTCGAGGACACGGTCGTGGCGTTCATGGCGCCCCGGTCAGGCAAGACCACCACCCAGTCCATCCCACATGTCCTGTCCGCGCCCGGCCCGGTCATCGCCACCAGCAACAAGCAGACCTGTGGGCGGCCATCTCCACCGTCCGCGCCGACCGCACCGGCGGCCAGACCTGGCTGTTCGACCCCCAGCACATCACCTACCAACCCCAAACCTGGTGGTGGAACCCGCTCGCCGCACTCAACACCGTCGAAGACGCCCACCGCCTCGCCGGACACTTCGTCCTCACCGTCGACGACGGCCAGAAGAAGGACCTGTGGGGACCCGCCGCCCAAGACCTGCTGTGCGCGCTCTTCCTGGCCGCCGCCACCTCCGGCCGCTCCCTGCACCACATCGCTCAATGGCTGGACGAGCCCGCCGTCCCCACCCCCATCGAACTCCTCCAAGACGCCGGCTTCCAGCTCATGGCGTCCTCGCTGAAGGGCACCCAGAACGGCGCCGTCGAGACCCGCGACGGCATCTACCAGACGGCCCGCACCGCCGCGAAAGCCCTCCGCGACCAGGAGATCCTCGCCTGGGTCACCCCCGACCACGACCTTCCCGCCTTCGACCCCGACGCCTTCGCCGGCTCCTGCGACACCCTCTACCTGCTGTCCAAATCCCTCTCGGCCGCCGCGCCACTGATCGCCGCCCTCACCGACGCCACCATGCGCGCCGCCGAACGCCGCGCCGAACAAGCCGGCGGACGCCTCGATCCGCCCCTGATCGTCGCCCTGGACGAGGCCGCCAACATCTGTCGCATCGCCGATCTCCCGCAGCTCTACTCCCACCTGGGCTCGCGCGGGATCATCCCCGTCACCATCCTGCAGAGCTACGAGCAAGGCGTCACCGTCTGGGGCGAGCCCGGCATGGCTGCCCTCTGGGGCGCCGCCACCCGCAAACTCATCGGCGCCGGGATCGACTCGCCCCGCCTCGTCCGCGACCTGGCCACCCTCATCGGACAGCACGACGTCCCCGTCCGCTCCCTCACCTACACCGACGGACGCGCCAGCGAACAGATCTCCCTGCGCCGCCAAGAGATCCTCGAAGCCGCCGACATCCGCGCCCTGCCCACCGGCACCGCCCTCCTGCTGGCCACCGGCACCAAACCCGCCCTCATCAGGCTCCGCCCCTGGTACCAGAGCCTCCACGCCGCTCCCATCGCCCGAGCCATCAAGACCGCCGACACCGCCATCGCCGATGCTGCCCGCCGCCACTACAACCGCGACGAGAACCCGCCCACAGCACCGCACACCTCGTAACGCCACTCAGAGCACCCGACAGAAAGGGACGCCCTCACATGCGCGAATCCAGAACCTTGGAGGTCCAATGCCCACCACCGACTCGACCGACAGTTCCACCACACCGGCTCCCAAGCCCTTCTACCCCAGCCTCACCAGCTGGGTGACCCTGCATTTCGTTCCGCTCTACCGCCGCACCCTCGGCGGCGAGTTCCGCTGGTGCGCCCAATGGTGGCAACACGGCGAAGCGATCTCCCGCCTCACCGCCCTCTGGTACGCCTGGGAAGCCATGCGCCTCCAAGGCGCCACCGGAATGGCCCTGTGGTACCGCGACCACCTCGACCACCAACTCCCCGTCCTGCTTGGGCCACGCGGCCCCTTCTACCAATGCACCGAAGACGAACACCTACGCCCGCACCAGGCCAAGCTCGTCCCCGTCCCCTTCGGCTGGCTCGACCTCGACCAAAGCCCCGCCTCCCCACCCGCGCCTCAGGAGACCAGTTAGTGACCGGCGCCAACGCCGAAGAGTTCGCTGAATTCGGAGCCGCAGCGCTGGACTCCTTCAAAGCCCTCTTCGAACAGGCCGAGCACCTCGACCACCGCAACAACGACGACCACGCTCGCGAGCTAATCGGCGACCTGTTGATCGATCTAATGCACTACAGCGAGCAGCGCAACCTGGAATTCGACGACATCGTCGCCGAAGCACAGGGCTACTTCCTCAGCGAACAGAACAACAGCAGCGTCTTCTCCATCGGCTCGACCATCCAGCTCGAAGGACCGGCCGCCGATGAAGCGATCCTGCTCGGCCAGCCAACCCGAGGAAGCCTCACCGGACTCCTGGTCCCCAACTACGGCCCCGTCGAGTACTACGTGCACTTCCTCGGTGAGACCAGCAACCGCAAAGTCCTGGCCGCCGACCTGGAACCTGCTCCGCCCTTCCCCACCACACCCACCACCAAAGGAATCATCGACGACCCGCTCAAGGCCGAAGAGGCACTGATCGAGACCATGACGCGCATCGGAAGGGCGGACCTCCAAGGCGCCCGCCCCCAAACAGACGACCTCCGTCATCGCCAAGCCCTGCTCAGCGCCGTGGCGACGTGGAACAACATGAAAGACCGAGACATCATCGACCTGCTCATGCCCCAGGTCACAGCCCGACTTCCTATCGACGACGCCAAGTCCCAGCCAGAGAGTCCACCCGAGCACGACTCCCCCGCTCCAGGCCAGCTCGCCGCGCAGGCATTCCCAGTACCACTGTGCCAAGGACTTCCCAGCCAGCCGCCAGAGGCACCGACCACGGTCGCGGCACGTCCAGTCGACGCTCCACCCAAACGCTCCAGCGCCACGCGCTCGACCACAGCAACTTCAGTGCGCGGAAACGAGCCCATGGTGCCATCAAAGCTTGGGCGTCAAACCCGAGGGAGGATCCACTGAAGCACTACTTCGAATACGTCACCAGGCAGATCAAAGCCGCCGACAGTATCCCCGCACTCCTTACATCCGCCTTTATCGGCCTGGAACTCATCGAGCGCGCCACAACGGTCCTGGCACAAGCAACCACCGACGAAATCGACCCCACCCGACAGACTGCGCTGGCTGAAGCCACCGACGCCTGGTGGGCCCTGTCCGAAGCACCTACCCTCGCCTGGCCCGAACCCTCCATGCCCGACTCTGCCGCCCACCAGCTCGCCGAGTCCATCGCCGCCCTGGTGATGATCGTCGCCGAAGCCGTCCTTAACGCCGCCTCCAAGACCACAGACCCCGCCGACCGCGTGGCCTGCCTGAAAGCCGTACACCACGCCGGACGCCTGCACGCGGCACTGCGGTAGACGTCCATGACCCACAACGACGCTTCAACCAGGCGAATCGCCCGCGCCACCCAAGCCCTAGAAGCTTACGAGCAAACCGTCTTCCCGAACGAACCCTCGCTCCTACAACACGATCCGCTCTACACCGAAGCATTCCTCAGTGCGCTGATCTGCGACCTGGAGCACTACGCCACCGGACAAGGCATCACCTTCTCCGGCGTGCTCAGCACCGCCCGATCGATCAACGCCGAGGAAGTCGCCGAGCAGACCCCTACGAGGCCGACAGCCAAATACGGCTGACCCGTCCCATCGATCACTGCGACATCATCAACGGTTGAAAGACCACCGGCCCTGACACCCAAACGACCTTTCCCATCGAAGCCCCTGGCGGCCCGACCACACCACAAATCACCGACAACCGAGCGTTCCCTCCCCGCCTCACACCAAGAACCCAACCTAAAGTCGCCTACATGCCCGGAGGAGCCCACATGCGCAAGATCTGCACCCACTCCAGCACGCGCCGTTGCCCTTACGCGTCCATCCGCGCCAGCCCTGGCCTATGGAAATCTCGTAGGCCCCATTCACGCGAACGGAGGAAATTCCGATGACACACGAACGCGAACACCAAGACGTCCGGCGCGCCTGGTTCAACGAGATCCTCACCACCGCGCTCAACGACCTGGCCCACGCCGAACAGGTCATCACCTGCTTCGCCTCCCAAGAACCCGACGGATTCATCGCCTGGGGCATGGCCGAGGGCGAAGCCACACAAGCCCACCAGGCGCTCCGCCAGGCCCCGTCCCTCCAGACCAGCGTTCCCGCCGACTACACCGCGACGAACGTAACCGCCGACGCCCTCTTCGACCTTGCCAGGAAGATCTCCCAGAGCCTGGTCCGGGCCGCCGAACTGGCCGGCGACCCCGACGACAAGCTGGCCTGCCTCCAGGCCGCCCTGCACGCCGGACGGCTCAGCGAAGCCCTGCGGTAGCCACCATGGCCACCTTCGGAGAGATGACCTCAATCGCCGCCGAGCACCTCACCGATCTCCAACACCAACTCCACAGCCCGCACATCCGCCAGCAAGTCCGCCATCCCGCCACCCGCGCCGAACTCGCACGCCTCGTCGGCGTCCTAGCCCGCTACAACGACCAGATCGCCACCGGCTTCGGCGCGCCGCACTCCACTGACACCGGCGTACAGGACGCCGCCCGCCGCGCGAACATCCTCGTCAGGCAAGCAGCACACATTCTTGGCCCACCCTCAGACACCCAAGCCCTGGAATCAGCACTGGCCGAGAAGCTCCGCGCCGCCTCCATCGCTCTCGGCTGCGGCCTAGACCTGCTGTCGTCACACTTCCCCGTCAACCGCGGCCAAGCCGCCACAGCAAACGGCACCGTCATCACGGCCTCCGACACGGCTCAAACCTTGCTCCGCCAACTCAGCAGCCACACCGCCACCGCCGCCCACCTCACCCAGCACACTCAACCACCCACCAACCAAGCCAGCGGCCTGCTCCTGCGGGCCGCCGTCCTCACCCGGATCTACGGCCAGAACCAGACGCCGCCACCTCCCATCTCCGCCGTCCCACTCCAACACACACCAGAACGAATCCCACCCACCATCGGCGAAGACTTCACCCAAGCACTCGCCGGTATCAACGCCAGCGCCCAACGCCTGAGCGGCCTCGAAGCCGCAGCCTCAGTCACCACCTGGCGCTACCTCGCAAGAGCAGCCACCATCACCTGCGACCTCAACTTCAAGACCATCCACCAACTGATCTACCGCATGACAGAACTAAAAGAACCCGGCCACATATCAACCCTTAAGAAAGCAGCCGAAGCCACTTGCCAAACCGGCAAGAAATGGCGCGCCATCATCCGACGCTGGGACGAACACGCCGACCACTTCGGACACCCTGCGGACGCCCCCGCAACAGACGCGAGCGACCTGATCATCCGCCAAGGCCGACTGATATACGCCGACCCCGCCTGGACACCCAGCCCGCGCGCCTCCTACCGCGTGAAGGCTCCCAGCGACCTCGCCCCCGACCCTGACCAAGCAGCCCGCATCGCGACCGCCGCCCTCAGAACCACTGAAGCCTGCAACATCATCGCCCGCAACCACCACGCCGCCATAAACGACGCAGCGATACTGGACACACTCCAACGACAACGGAACCAACCGACCCACCGACCGCGCCGATCCGTATCCGCACGCGACCTACTCGCATGGTACGAATCCGCAGAAACCCAAGGCCACGAAGCAATCATCACCCTCGGCCAAGCCATCCAAACCCTAGCAACAGACGCCAATAGCCATACCGAAGAAGTACGCCTCATCATCCGGCGAGCCTCAAATAGCGTCGAAGTGAATCAGCCTTCACCCACCGCGGCCGACTTCCCAGCTCCCATCACCACATGCCTAGAAGACCCACAACCATCGACCCGGCAACCGAACTCTCACTCGCCAACGCCGTCGGCCAGAACCCGGACCGGTGCCGTCAGCCGTTGATTGGCAGTCTTCGAGAGCGGAATGAACCGCCCTCACCCGGCGTCGGCTGCGCCGCTGCAGATTGAGGTTAGGCCGGTGGGGGTGTGGCGTCGCGCCACATGGCTCCGACCCTGCTGGTGGCCTTGGGCATCCGGTCGGGCTCCTCACCTGGCCATACATTGATCAGGTATTCCTCGATGGGATCGTCGTCGCCGCGTTGCTCTCCCGCGTCGCGGTTGCGTCCGGCCACCAGCACCATCATCGGGCCCGGCGGGAGTTCGCCGGTGAACGGCATGACCGATGGCGGGATCACATCGGCGCCGATCACGCGCATCACCCCGCCGGGCCAGTCGATGCCGACGACGGCGACGTCCTCCCACACGTCAAGGTCAATGGCGGGTTCCGCGGTGAGCAACTCAGCGATCACTCGGATCTGGTCGTCTTTGATTCCGGTCACGACCACCGCTCCTCCGGCCGGTTCGAACTGCGCGGCGGCGACCAAGCCGGTGCGATAGGGCAGCTCGGTCGACACCGGCGGGGAGTCGGGGGGGCCGATGATGAAGCCGTTGTACTCGATCCAGATCATGTCCGTCGGCATCGTTCGCCTCCTGATATGAGCGGTCCCCGCCCCTGCGCGCCCCCTCCAGGGCCGCAGGGGCGGGGAGCGCCCCGAACTGGTTATCGGACGTGGTGACCTTTGGGCTTACGGGACGATTCTGACGAAGAAGTCGTCGCCGTCCAGCACCCGGTTACGGGCGTAGAAACTGCCCAGGTCCCGGCCTGCTCCCAGGCGGGGTCCATCTAGCACCAGGAGGTGTTGGGCGGCGCGAACGTCCACCCGGTCCCCACCCGTCCCACTGACGGAAGGTGTTCTCCAGGTCGTCCCACAGCGCTCGCTTCACCTGCGTTTGCCCAATGTCGGGCCGGTAGATCGCCAGTGCATATGGGGCGCCGACGCGGGCTCCCGCCCGAAACGTGCCGTCGCGTCCTCACCGCCACCACCCAAAACGTCCGGTACCAGGCCCTCGTTGGCAAGCGCCAGCCCGCTTTCCTTCAGCCGGAGCACTCGGGTGGCTACGACGTTGGTAAGTGGCCCCGATGCGACGTCTTGAAGTGGCCCCACCCTGTGATCGTTTGGGGTGGGTAAGGATGATGTGACGGTCTGAAGTGGCCCCGGGGTGCCTCTTGTGGTGGGACGCTTGGTGTGTTCTCACCGGTCAGGGGGACTTCGGGTGTCTTTGACCAAGCAAGAGCTGTTTCGCTCCATTCGTCATGACTCGTGGCGGGAGGGGCTGTCGGTGCGTGCGTTAGCGCGTAGGTACGGAGTGCATCGGCGGTTGGTCCGTGAGGCTTTGCCGACGCCGGTGCCCGCCGCGCGTCGGACACCGCAGCGCAGCGCGCCGCGGATGGGTGCGTTCACCAAGACGATCGATGAGTGGCTGCGCGCCGATCTGGAGGCACCGCCCAAACAGCGGCATACGGCTCGGCGTATCACCGCTCGGCTGGCCGAGGAGTTCGCGGTCCAGATCCCGTACCCGACGGTGCGGGACCATGTCCGTAAGCGCCGTGCGGTGGTTGCGGCGGAGTCGGCGGCTCCGGCGGAGGGGTTCATCGTCCGTCACAACCGGCCCGGCTGTGACGCCGAGGTCGACTTCGGTGAGGTCTGGGTTCGTCTGGACGGGCGGATGACCAAGTGTTTTCTGTTCGCGTTCCGGATGGCGTATTCGGGTAGGGCGGTGCATCGGATCTCATCCTCGTGCGGGCAGCAGGCGTTTCTGGCCGGCCACGTGCATGCGTTCACCACGCTGGGCGGTGTTCCGGCTGGTCAGATCCGTTACGACAACCTGTCTGCGGCGGTGTCGCGGGTGATCTACCGCAGCCGATCTCGTGAGGAGAGCCCCAAGTGGCGGGAGTTTCAGACGCACTACGGTTTCACCCCGTTCTACTGCCAGCCGGGCGAGCGCGGAGCGCACGAGAAGGGCGGGGTG
Organism: Actinomadura rubrisoli; assembly: GCF_004349215.1. GTDB lineage: Bacteria > Actinomycetota > Actinomycetes > Streptosporangiales > Streptosporangiaceae > Spirillospora > Spirillospora rubrisoli. Next base: position 15,391 of record NZ_SMKU01000103.1, read on the forward strand.
GAGGGGCAGGTCGGCTACTTCCGCCGCAACTACCTCACGCCCGTCCCCGAGGTCGGGGCGCTGACCGAGTTGAACGCCCGGCTCTTGACCTTCGAGCGCAAGGAGGAGCGGCGCCGGATCGGGCATCGGATCCGCACCATCGGCCAGGACTTCGAGTTGGAGGCGGCGGTGTTGCTGCCGCTGCCGCCCGAGCCGTTCGGAACCGGCCTGACCTTCACGCCCCGGGTGGACCGGTACTCACTGATCACGGTGAAGATGTGCCGCTACTCGGTGCCGGTCCATCTGATCGGCCGCAAGGTCCACGTCGTGCTGCACCCTGAAGAACTGCTGGTCTATGACGGCCGCCAGCAGGTCGCCCGGCATCCGCGGCTGAGCGGCCGCGGCGCCGAACGCATCGTGCTGGACCATTACCTGGAGGTGCTGCTGACCAAGCCCGGAGCACTGGCCGGCTCCGAAGCGCTGGACCAAGCCCGCCGTCAGGGCGTCTTCACCGCGTTGCACGAGGCGTTGTGGGCCCAGGCCACCGGGCGGCTGGGCGAGAGCGAGGGCACCAAGACACTGGTCCAAGTCCTGCTGCTGCACCGCCACCTGCATGGCGAGGATGTGCTGGCCGGCATCAGCCGCTGCCTGCAGAGCGGCACCGTCTCGGTCGACGCGATCTCTCTGGAGGCCCGCAAATCCGCCGAGGCGCACGGCCGTTCCCCCACAGTCACCGGTGAACTGGAGCTGCCCCCACCAGCAGCACAAGCCGGCCAGCCCGCGGTGACCAGCCTGGACGAGCATCGCCGCGCCCTGCTATACGACACTCGGCCGCCGCCACGTCTGGAGAACTGGGACCAACTGCTGCACCGCACCCGCAAAGACGCCCGGAAGGAAGGACCGCGATGACACGCCAGCACAACCTGACCGACCCGGCCGTCGACGCCGCGATCGACACCGCCTGCCGGTCACTTCGCCTGCCGACCATCCGCGCCCAGTTCACCGACCTGGCCGATCGCGCCGAACGCGACCAGCTCACCTACCGCGGGTTCCTGGCCGAGTTGCTGATGGCCGAGTGCGAAGACCGCGACCGCCGCCGCTCCGAACGCCGGATCAGGGCGGCCCGCTTCCCTCGTGAGAAGTCGCTGCGCGACTTCGATTACGACGCCAACCCCAACATCCCGTCCGCCGTCATCAACACCCTGTCCACCGGCGACTGGGTCCGCCGCGGCGAGCCGCTTTGCCTGATCGGCGATAGCGGGACCGGTAAGTCCCACCTGCTGATCGCGCTCGGCACCACGGCGGCCATGGCCGGATACCGGGTCAAGTACACCCTGGCCGCCAAGCTCGTCAATGAACTGGTCGAAGCGGCCGACGAGAAACAGCTCACCAAGACCATCGCCGCTACGGACGTGTCGACCTGCTCTGCATTGATGAGTTGGGCTACCTCGAACTCGACCGCCGCGGCGCCGAGATGCTCTTCCAGGTTCTGACCGAACGCGAGGAGAAGAACAGCGTCGCGATCGCTTCCAACGCCTCCTTCAGTGAATGGGGCAACACGTTCTCCGATCCCCGGCTCTGTGCCGCCATCATCGACCGCCTCACCTTCAACGGCACCATCATCGAGACCGGAAGCGAGTCCTATCGCCTCGCACACTCCAAAGCCCGACAGCACCTCGCCACCACCGGCTGATCCAAACCGTCGTAATGGTTCAGCCTGGAGCGCGTGCGAGGCGTCGGCGGGCAGGGAGCGGAGACTATACCGTCCTGCCCCCGAGGGGCCGTGTCAAAGCTAGGGGTCTTTCGAACGAAACTCGAGAGGCCCTAGTTCTTTCGTTATTCTGAGTCCGATACCCGATGATAAGGCAAGATTGCGTGAACCCTTCGACAAGAGAGGTGGGAGCGGAGATCATGGATTCCTCTCGGCAGTTGGCCGTCGCCTGGCGGTTGACCAAATGGTCCATGTGGGGTGCGCCTGCTGTCGGTGCAGGCCTGTGGTGGGCGACCGGTCATTGGCAGTGGATCTTCAGCTTGGTTGCAGTGCCGTCTGGGGTGACGGTGGGATATGCAATGATCGAGGAGGGTATTGGCGTGCCGGCCGCGTATCGGTCGGAGAAGGTGGTCAAAATAATTGGCTACATGGTGATCGTGGCCGGTCTGATCTCTTGGGCGTGGACGGCACGATGGTGGCTCGCGGTGGTGGGTTGCGGACTTGGTTTTGGAACGTCGCGCGCTATGTCGATTCGGCAGAACGGCCGGAACAAGAAGCGTGTCGAGATTGCCAATGCCTTGTTGGGCAAGGGAGTCGGCATGGGGCGGGCATCCCGCTCCGAGGAGGCTATCGACTTCTATCAACAGGTGCTTTCCAGATTCGGCGACGACCCCAGAGGCGACTTGCGGGAGTGCGTTGCGGAGGCCTTGATCAACACGGGTGCCGAACTTTGCCGTCTAGATCGTTCCGCTGAGGCGTTCGATATTTACGGGCATGTAATATCAAGGTTTCACATCGACATCAAACCCAAGATACGAAAAACTGTCGCAAAGGCGGTTAAGGAGCGCAATCGAATTGGGCCTCCCTGTGAAATCTGCGGCGGCGCTGCGGGACAGTCCCACGGCCAGGAAACATCGCAAGTGGTCTACCGCGACGCTGGTTCCCAGGTCACCGTTGATGCAATTTGCTGGCGATGCCTGCGTCGCCATCATATCTTGAAGGGCGAGGTTGATGTGCGTGGTCTACGGGAACGCATCTCCAAATGGCTAAACCAGGCGCCGAGCGCCGAATACCTTCATGCCCCCAATAGTAGGCCTAGCTCTTCGATTCCGCACCCCTTCGAGATCATCTCTCGCGACCGCTTCATAGAATGCTTCGCTGAAGCTATCGCTGATCGCTGGAGATACAGTCCAGAAATCAGAAAACCACCCTTCGAATCCCATCAAACCGGAAAGGACCTTCTGGTGGGTCACAAAGATGCTCTCATTCGGGAAGTCGGAAAGCCCTATATCCGCGGGCATTGTCGAGGAAGTGTGTACGTCACCGCCGACGGGGATGTTTTGATTTGGTGGAAATTTGAGTATAGTGAGCCCTATGCGTCAATGTAGGACGTTCTATATAATTCACTTGCACTTCAGCCAGGAGCCCGGCGCCCACACATAAATACAGCCGCTAATGCGAGCGAGCTCGGAGGAGATAAGCGCTGGGTCGCTACCGGTTTGTCCGTGTGAAACGCATACGCACAATACGCTCCAACCGGAGCTAGCCCGTAGCCGCTTACCACCCATACCGCTTGCCCAGACCCGCCCTCCTGCCAGCGAGCTTCCAACACTGCTGGTCGAGATAGCCGCCGCCTTCATCACTCGGCTCACCCTCAACGCCGCCATCATCGAGACCGGAACAAGTCCTACAGCCTCGCACACTCCAAAGCCCGACAGCACCTCGCCACCACCGTCTGATCCACCAACCCGGGCAAGCCAAACCGTCTCACGGGGCCACTTCAAACCGTCATGACGGTCCGGACCGGCCCCACCAACGGAGCCACTTCAAGACGTCCTGCCGGGGCCATTGGTGAACGTCATAGCCACTCGGGAGCGAACGAGGTTGCCGATTCCTGCTCCTTCCTGTGATCGGTGCCCCGTCGCACGCTGATCACGCAGCAGCATGAGCCCGCAGTCTGCGTATAGGCGGCCTACGGCTTGCCCGTCGTGCACAACGAGCCTCAGCAGATGGCCAGCGCCGTCCCAGCCCGGCATCCAGGGCATCATGATTACTCTGCCTGGCCGGGGCTGCTCCACCCTGGACCAGGGGCGAGGACGCGTCATCGTTCAAAATCTATCGTCCTGGGTCGATGAGTAAAGTTACGAGCTGATAGGGGTGATGGGGTGGTTCGGGTCGTTCAGCCACAGCCGCTGGCCCTGAGACGACATGGCCAGGCCGAACCGTTCCGGCCCTGGTCGGCCGTGGCTGTCCCACCATGCGAACGCTGCAGCCACCTCGTCCCACAGGCGGCGGTCGCCGTACTGGGTGACCTCGAAGTCGTCGTCGCCGGGCTCGTAGTCGCAGGCCGCCCAGGAGCCGTCGGGCGCGCCGATCTCAAACAGCAGCACCGACAGCGACCCGTCATCGTCGGGCACGGTGAGCATGCCCGCGCCGGGGCAGCGAGCCGACACCGCCAGCGTCAGCCCCGGTCCGGCGTCGGCGATGGCGCGCGGGTCGAGCCGGGTGCGGGTGGATGCGGCGTCGTCGGCGTGATGGGGATTCCACCGGCCAACGGTCCGCTGCGCGCGCAGCATCATGAACCCGGCCGGCCCCTGGAACCGGCCCACCGCGCGCTCGTCCTCGACCTGTAGCCGCAACTGCCATCCGTGCCCGGCACCGGGCTGCCACGGCGTCACGATCACCCCGCCGGGACGGGTCTGCGCCACCCACGCATAGGGAACCTGGTTCACCGAGCAGGTGGCGTGCACGCGGTCGTAGGGGGCGCCGTCCGGCCAGCCCTGTGCGCCGTCGCCCACGACCAGACGAGGGGTGTGCCCGGTGGTCTTGAGGTTGGCCGCCGCCCGCTCGGCCACCGCGGGGTCGATCTCCACGCTCGTGACCTCGGCGCCCATCCGGGCCAGCAGCGCCGCGGTCCATCCGGTACCGGTCCCGACCTCCAGAACGCGGGCACCAGGGCGCACCTCCAGCAGTTGGAGGAACTCGGCGACGATGCCCGCCGCCGACAGCGAACTGCTCGGCACACCTTCGGGGGAATCGACCGGGCAGGCTCCGTCGTCGCGCTGGGTGACGATCGAGCCGTTGGTGTAGACGGCCGACCACCACCCGTCCGGGTCGTCCTGCCGGTTGACGACCCGGTCAGGGCCGGCGTCGTGATCGGGGAACAGCCATCCGGTGGCGGGTGCGAACAGGTGCCGGGGCACCGCTTGCATCGCGGCCTCCACCCGGGGATCGGTCAGCTGCCCGGCCGCCCTGAGCGTCTGAAGCATGCCGCGGTTGAGTGCCTGCGCGTCGCTCATCTGGCCTCCGAGGTCAATTCGTCAGCAATGGCGGCGGCGATCGGCGCGCCGATCTCCTCAGCGATCCAGCCCCACTCTCCGGCCTGATTGGTCTCCAGGAAAACGTCCCGGCCGTCCTCGGCGCGGATCAGATCCACCGCCCCGCAGACCAGGCCCAGCCGCCGGTGCAGCTCCACCAGCATCTCGCACGTCCGCGCGGGGAGCTGGAGCTCGGCGTAGGTCAGCGCGTCATAGTCGGCGCGCCAGTCGATGCGGGCGCGTTCGCTGCCGGCCTCGATCCGCATCGCGAACACCTGATCGCCCACCACGACCGCGCGGGCCTCGAACCGCTTGGGGATCTGCTCTTGGAACAGGTTGGCCGTCCGGCCGATCGCCGGGTCGCGCAGCGATTCCAGATCGCCGACGGGGGTGGTGTAAAGGACCCGGATGCGGCCCTGGTCGCCGTGCCAGATCCCGCCCAGCGGCTTGTAAACGATCGGGCGGCCGAGCCCCTGGGCCCAGTCATAGGCGGCTTGCGGGTCGGAGGTAATGAGGGTCTGCGGGATGGCCAGGCCGACGCGGGCGGCTGCGGCGAGTTGGACCGGTTTGTACTCGCATTGGGCTGCCCGCACGGCGTCGTTGACCCAACGCGCGCTGGCCAGGGCCTGAACCACCCCACCAAAACCGCCCCGCGCCTCCCGGTAGCCGAACACGCGCTCGGGCGCGGACATCCGCTCGTCCAAGACGAACTGTTCGGGATGGCGGTAGTAGACCGCACCGACCTGCTCCAGACCCACGACCTGACGGCCGTCGTCGACGGCGCTGAGGCTGCCACGCCAGCGGCCGCCCGAGGAGATAGTCGCCGTCATCGCGATCTCGCCGGGGAACTGCGCAGCGTCCAGGCGGATCGCCGCGACGCCGCGCAACGCCAGCTCCGCCGCCACCCGATCGGCGGTCGCGTCACGCGGGCTGGCCAGGATGAGCACCGACTGGCCAATCGACCAGGAACTCACCGGAACTCAATCGCCGCCCTTCTCTTCCCCGGGCGAATTGCCGTCGGGGTCACCGGTCGTCTCGTTGGTGCCGCCCTCATGCTTGCCGGCACGCGGCTGCGGAACGCTCAGATGACGCAGTCCCCAAGGGCGGGCAGCGGTCGCGGGAGCATCGGTGCGAGCCAGCACATTCCCCAACGGGTTCAACGGGAACAGGTCCCCGACCCGGACCATCAGCCCTCTGGACTCCCCGTCCGGCGAATGCGTGACCGGATCGGTCTCACCAACTGGTAAGGGGCTGATCGTTTGAGCGTCCATCGGTGGAGCTCCCTTCACGTAGACCCTGCGTTCATTCATGTCCATCGGATGCCATGCGATGGAAGTTGTCTACAGGAGAATGAAGATCAGTTCTGCGGTGCCCGTGGACAGGAGCGGACCGGCCCGTCACCATTCGTCCTGGAGGATGGAGTGCACCACCGAATCCCGCCACGCGCCACGGACGCGGATGTGGCCGCGGATTCGGCCCTCCTCCACCATCCCCAGCCGGGTCATCAGCTTTGCCGAGACCGCGTTATCGGGGCTGCGGGCACCCCAAAGCCGGTACAGGCCCAGTTCCTGGAACCCCAGGCGCAGTAGCAGCCGTACGGTCTCGGTACCAAGGCCGCGTCCCCACCGGTCGGCCCGCAACGCGAACCCGAGCTGACCGCTGGACTGCCCGGGATGCTGGGCGTCCACCGCCAGTCGACCGAACCCGATCACCTCGCCCGACTCGACCGACACCACGGCGAGCGAGTATTCGGTCCGCGGCTGTTTTGTGGCCGCCTCGATCACGTTGTCCAGCGTTGCGGCCACTTGATCCCGCGAGCGCGGCTCGAAGCTCAGGTGCTTGGTCACCACCGGGTCGCCGTACACCGCCAGGATGCCGTCGGTGTCGTCACGGACGAACTCGCGCAGCGCCACGCCTGTGCCTGTGATCGAGATTGGATACATGGGTTGGAGGCTATCGACCCGGCGGGAGCGCCGCTCCGGCACTGGTGCGGGAGTATGCCTCGATTTCCAGTTGGACGGCTCGTGTTTGCGCCGCTGTCCGCAAGCGGGGCGTGTTGAGCGTCCGGTGAACTCGCATCACGCTCGCGACGATCCCCCCGATCCGCTGCTCTACCGGCAGTTCCAGAACTGGTTGCAGGGCCGTCACGGCTGCGTCCACGTCCTCCTGATTGGCGCGTGCCAATGCCAGGTCCGTGTGGGCTCCGGCCTCGTCGCTGAATGAGCGCTCCTCCGGTGATGCGGCCTGGTAGGCCGCGATCGCCTCCTCCGCGGCGCGGGCGGCCTCGTGCTCCTGGTCTGGCAGCCACACCTGGGCGTCGGCCACGTAGTACTGCTGCCGGGGCAGTGAGAACGTCATGATTCCGCCGAGCTGGTCCAGTTCGTCGGGCTGGACTGCGTCCCGTGCGTCCTTGGCTTGGTCGATCGCGGCCCGGGCCTTCTCCGCGTCCCCCAGGATCGCCCATCCGCGCGCCTCCTGAGCAGCCAGCCACACCGACGCAGTCCCTCGCGTCGAGGCTGCCGCATGGGCGCCTTGCTGGGCGTACCGTACCGACTCGTTTCCACGCCCCGCCCAGTAAGCGATCAGCGAGCGAAGCCCGGATGTCCAGGCCCGCAATCCATCATGTCCGATGTTGTCGGCGCACACATACGCGGTACTGGCCTGCGCAAGCGCTGCGTGCGGGCTGCCCAGGTCGTGTGACGCCTTGGCCAGCATCCCCGACAACACGCCGGCCAGCAGGTACAGGTCCGTTGTCTCAGAGGGGCGCTGCCTGCCATCCAGGAGCCGAAACGCCACATCCTGAAGCTCCGCCAGGTCTCCCAGCAGCTCCGACAGTGGCCGCTGGGGGTAGGCGCCCGCCAACCGCGCGACCTCATCTTGCAACTGCGCGATCGTTTCGGGACCGACGTTGCTGCCCTCCACGTCGGCGGAGAACCGCAGAGCCCTGCGTGCAGCCATTTCTACCTGCCTTTCGAGATCCGCCGACGGCATCAGCCGTGGCTGGGGTGACACGCCCGATGAAGGGGCACCGCTGTCGGTAAGCGGTATCGGAGGACCGATCGCGGCACCACAGCGAATCAGCGTGGCCCGCTCGTGGCTCGGGAGCAGGTCCAAGGCATCGGGAGTGAGGAGCCGAAGCGGGGTCGCGTTGAAGATCGACGCGAAGGTTATGACCTGCGCCGCCCTGGGCGCGCGGGCTCCTGGGCCCGGAAATCCTTCCAACCTGGAGAGCAGGGTCTGATCCATCACGGCCTCAGGGGCCGTATCGAGGAATCGATCCACCACTTGGGGTTGAGAGTAGCCCGCCGCCAACCGGTAGGCCCTCAGCATCGACCCGCCGGTCTGCGTCCGGATCTCCGAGGCGATCTCGTGTAGATCGCGGCCCTGTTCAGCCATTCGCTCACGCAACTTGGTGATTTCGCGTTTCGTCCAACGGCGCACCGCGCTCTCCTTCCGCGAGGCTTCCGCTACAAGAATCGCCCGAGGAGTGCGGCCAGGGCAATAGACGCATTTCGGACACCTGCTCAGGCGATGACATGGAACTGCACTCGGTGGCCGCAAATTCCCTGGTCAATGCCCTCATCGGCGACATGAAAAATATGTTCATCACCCCGGTGACTGGTCGCTGCAAGTAGCGAACACTAAACGGCACCAGCCAGCAACCGGCCGGAGACCTTCATGACCCCCACTGCCCCTACACCTGAAGCCAGCATGGCGCAAAAGCACCTCGACGAACTCGCGGCATCTCTGACAGCTCGCGATTGGACGTGCGGACTCGTCGAAACCTGCGGAGACGTGCTGTTGCGATTGCATCCGCCGGCCTGGCACGGCGACCCGGACCGTGTCGTCGATGTTGTGGTCCGGGATCGTGGTGAGGGGCCGTACTTCGCTTACGCGCGGACGCCGCGCCGTTCGATCACGCCCGTCGACCTGGTCGGCAAGGCCGTCCGAGCGATCATCCACGTGCATGGTGGTGCCCTCCCGCGGCCGCCGTTCGTGCCGCCCGCGTTGGCGGGATTCGCCGCGGCCCTGAACGGCGAGCCGTCCCGCGCGTCGCCATGACCGGTCGCTCTGCTCGGGCTCGACCGGTCAGGTGACGTCCCCGACTGGCCTGACGAGTCCCTTCCGGTTCTGGGGAAAAGCAGCCCCTGGAACCGCCGCCGTACGGCCCCGGAGCCGGTCCGGGGCCCGGGTCGGGCTTTCGGGCCGTACGGCGCCCATGACCGCGGCGGCGGGGCCACCGCCCCCAACTGAAGCCCCGCCGCCGCTTTCACCTTCGCGTTCGTCAATAGGGAAACCGATCATGACCGCAATGCCGAAAGTCGCCGACCCCGCCGAGGCCAAGGCCTGGTTGAGGGACGCCCACCCGGGCTGGAGCATCGTGCGTTCCGACAGGGGCCGCTGGTGGGGGTTCCTCGACACACGACTGCGTGGCAAGGACGCGGTCCCCACCCGGATCACCGACGTGAACGCCGACACGGCCGAGCAACTGCACGAGCTGCTCGACGCGGCGGAGACATGACCGCCGTCCTGCCCCAGCCCCCTGCCGAGCGGGAGCCCGGGCCAGTCCCGGACGGTATCGCGCGCACATCCGCCACCGTGGTCGGGCGGCGGTGCGTGCGATGACCGGCGAGTCTGCGGCGTTCGATTGGGATGCGGTCGTGTTCGACCTGGCCGGGTTCGACACCGCGCGGTCGATGATGACCCGGCTGTGGAACCTGTTGGCGGGCGGCAAGGACAACTACGCCACCGACGAGGAGTTCTGCGGCCGGGCGCTGGAGGTCTGTCCGCGACTGGTGATGCTGGCGCGGTACCGGTTGGTGTTTAGGGCCCGCGCGGTGCGGGCGCTGGTGGCCGAGTGCGGCATGGAGCAGCTGCTGGTCGCCGGCACCGATCTGCCGCTGCACTCAGAAGTCCACCAGATCGCCCACGGGCTCAACCCCGGAGCGCGGGTGGTGTACGCCGATGGCGACATCTGGATCACCACGATGGCCGAAGCGCTGCTGGCCCCGGCCCCGGGGAGTGTGTGCGGGTATGTCACCGCGGGTCTGGAGGATCCGGCGGCGCTGCTGGAGGGCGCCGCGCGGTGGCTGGATCTGGACCGGCCGGTCGGGGTGGTGTTGCTCAACAGCCTGGACGTGCTGCCCGACAACGCCGCCGCGGCGGCCGCGGTGGATGCGTTGCGCGCCGCGCTGGCGCCGCGCAGCGTCCTGGTGGTCTGCCACCTGGTCGACGATGGCGACGACGGCTATGGCACCGCGCTGTTGGAGGCCCTGGGCGCCGGGTGGTACCCCGGGCTTGCGCTGCCCCGCAGCCGCGCCGCCGTGCGCCACTTCCTGGCCGGGACAACCCTGCTGTGGCCCGGGTTGGTCCCGGCCCCACGCTGGCGGCCCGAACTCTTCTGGCCCGGCCAGCCGGACACGGCCGGCCTGTGGTGCGGCCTCGGCCAACTCCCCCACCCCGTCCCCCTCTCAGAACTCATAGACCTGCAGCGGCCCGTGCTGATGCCGGTGGAGCACAAGGGGTTGGGTGTCGTGACGCCCTCGCCGTGTTGCCCAGGACGCAGGGCCCGGCTGACCGTGGTCGACCTGTTCGGTCTGGAATCCGGTCCGCGCGTCACCGTCCGGCGCAGGTGCGCGGGGTGCCGCCGGCCCTATCGGCTGCGGCTTCTGGGTACCGCCGACAATCCCCGCGGCGTGATCTGGGAGCCGAGATGGCGTCGAGGATGACCGAGGATCGGGCACGGTGGCGCGCTTACCGGTGCGGCGGCCCCATCACCCACGTCGCCCTGGACTACGGCCGCACCCTGACCAGCGGCCACGACGACGTCGACGCCGTGCTGGGCATGCGGCCGGTCAACGCCGCCGCGAAGGCCGCCCTCTGGGAGTTGGACGCCGTCGGGGTGGTGCTGGCGCTGGTGTCCAACACCCGGGTCGGCCAGGACCGGCGCGCGGCACTGAAGGCCGCCGGGGTCGACGGGCTGTTCGGCCCCCGCGTCTATCTCTCCCACCAACTCGGCGCCGACAAGTCGGATCCGCGGTTCTTCGCCCATGTCCTGGACGACCTCGGCGTCGGCCCCGGCCAGCTGCTGGTCTGCGGCAACAACCCCGGCACCGACATCGGCCCCGCCGCCGCGCTGGGCATCCCCGCCGTCCTCCTCGCACCCAGCCC
>NZ_SMKU01000104.1 GCF_004349215.1 Actinomadura rubrisoli
CCGACCCCCACTCCGTCCGACCCGCCGAGCAAGCCGAGCAAGCCCAGCAAACCAAGCAAGCCGAGCAAACCAAGCAAGCCGAGCAAGCCCGGTAACCCGGGCAAACCAAGCAAGCCGAGCAAGCCACAGAAGCCCGACAAGTCGCATAAGCCTGGCAAGCCGAGCAAGCCGCCCACCGCGGTGCTGTCGCTCGGGGTCACGGTGTCGTCGGGCACGGTCCGGCCGGGCGGCTCGGTCACCGCGACCGTGCGGGTCTCGTCGTCCGGTGCGACGGCCACGGGCACCGTCCTCCGCGTGACGGGCTCGGGCGCGTCGGTGAGCCCCGGTGAGCAGGGCCTCGGGAGCGTCGGTGCGGGCGGCAAGGCCGTGACGCTGGCCGTCCGGGTCCCGGCGGGCGCGAAGCCCGGCACCGTCACGTTCACCGCCACCGTCTCGGCGTCCAAGGCGGGCACGCGCTCGCGGACCTGCACGCTCGTGGTCACCGACTCCGTGGGCGCGCTCCCGTCCGGGATCGCCCCCGCCGCGCTGCCGCCCGGCGTCCCGCCGATCACCCGCCCGGACGCCCCCCGCGCCCTGGACGGGCTGGACGGGCTGAGGCCGCCGCAGGTCGCGCTGCCGCCCGTCGCCCCTCCGCAGATCGCTCCGCCGCAGATCGCGCCACAGCAGATCCCGTCCGCGCAGGTGGCGCAGGTGCCGATGTCCACGCTGCGCCGGCTCCCGGACGAGACGTCCACCGTCGAGGACCTGACCGCCCTCCAGGCCGGCGTCCTCGCGGCGATGGCCTCCGCGGTGGCGCTGCTGCTGTTCAGGCTGCGGCTGGCCCGCCGCGCCGGTGCCGCGTCCCGGCGGCCCGGCCGCCTCCGCTCTCCGGGCCTCGCGGCCGCGTCCGCCACCCTGGGCGGCGCCGGCGACCCTCGGCTGCGCCTCCTCCCCGCGACTCCTGTCCGCCCCCTTCCCGCACACGTCCATCCGACGGTTCGGCGTCCGGGCGAGGCGCAGCAGATCGCCACGCTCCAGGCGGACCGGTCGACGGGCGCGCCCGCGCGGCTGGTCTCGCCTTGGTGGGAGGAGAAGGAGACCGTCGAGGAGCCCGTGCGCCTCGTCCTCTCGCGGCCGGGGGTCTTCACATGGGACGTCCCGGAGCGCGCGTCGGAGGCGGCGCCGGCCCGGAGCGGGAAGGCGCGGCACCGGCGCCCGAGGCGCGGCCTGCGCATCTCGCTCCTGCCCGCGACGAAGCCCGGCGGAATGACCAGCTCCTAGAACGCGGACGGGGACCTAACCGGCCAGTCGGATCAGGATGCGGCAGACCTCGTCGATGATCTCGGCGGCCTCGGTCGCGTCCTCGGCGGTGGCGATCTCCCGTCCGGCCTCGCCGATCACGGTGGTGAGCACCAGGCTGAGGACCTGCTCGGCGCGGGCGGCGGGCGGCGCGGGCGAGGCGCCGCCGGACGTGCCGCGCAGCAGCCTGGTGTTCTGGGCGATCCAGCGCTGCGCGCGGCTGCGGCGCATCAGCGAGGAGCCCGCCGGGCCCTCCCCGCCGTGGAACAGCCGCGCCGCCTCCCGGCGCTCCCAGCACACCCGGAGGTAGGCGCGGGCGCCCGCGATGAAAAGCGCGATCGGGTCGCCCTCGCCGTCCTTGCGGGCGGCGGAGACGGCCTGCGCGGCGCTCTCCTCCTGCTCGGCGGTGAGTTCCTCCCACAGCGCGACGTACAGCCCCGCCTTGCCGCCGTAGTGGTGGTAGAGGCTGCCGACGCTGATGCCGGACCGCTCGACGATCTCGGCGATGCCCGCGCCCGCGTACCCGCGGTCGGCGAACACCCGCAGCGCGGCGGTCAGCAGCGCCTGCCGGGTGGCGTCGGCCCGCGCCCAGCCGGTCGCCTGGCGCGCCTTGCCGGTCTGCATCCTCACATGGTGCCCGCGCGGGCCGCGCGGCACCACCACCCAGGGCGTGTCCGGTGCATCGCAACGCGGAGGGGGGCGGCCCGGTGTTGGCTGTCGACCGTCGACAACGCCGCGAGGTGCGTGCCTGGGGTCCCCGTAGTACTCGGGAAAGATCGGGCGGATATGGGACGGGGTTGTGACACAGAATTCGGATTACCTGTCACTCTGGCCCACGTGGGGCCGCGTCCGCCCAGCTCGCCGTGCGCCGCGGCGGAGCCGACTCGGCCACGTTATGTGTCACATCGGCCCGCGCCCGGGAGGTCGCCCGTGCCCGTCGTCGCGTTTCCCGGCCGGTCCGGATCGGCTGCGGGCGGGTGCACCGTCGCGGCCGCGGTCGAGCGGTACCTGGACTCCCTCCCGGCCGCCACCACCCGCGCCAACTACGACGACACCCTCGCCCGGCTGATCGACGTCGCCGGCGGCGCGGCTCCGGTCGCCGACCTGGCGCCGGAGGACTACGCCGCGGTGATGGACCGGTGGAACGGCGCGGCGGCCGCCACCTGGAACCGGCACCTGTCGGCGCTGACCTCCTTCACCGCCTGGGCGCAGCGGCAGGAACCGGTGGCCACCAATCCGGCGCGGCGGCTGGAGCGCCGCAAGCCGGCCCGGCGCGGTGACCGCGCCGTCCCGCGCGCCCGGCTGGACAAGCTGTTGGGCGACGACGCGCACGCACTGCGCGAGCGGCTGCTGTGGCGGCTGCTGTACGAGACCACCGCCCGCGCCGAAGAGATCCTCAGCCTCGACATCGAGGACCTGGATCCCGAGCTCCGTCGAGCACACGTGGCCTCCAAAGGCGGCGCGGTCGAGTACGTGCACTGGGCCACCGGCACCGGTCGCTTGCTGCCCCGCCTACTCAAAGGCCGCACCGCTCCCGAACTACAGGCCAAGTCCCGGCATGCCCACCTAGCCAGCCTCGGCGCCTACGTCCGCCTCGGCGAGGCCACCTCCGCCCGCGTCACCGCCGACCACGATCCCGCTGCCTGCCGCCGCATTCGCTGACTACCGCCCCACTGCCGCTAACGGACGGCTCTGGCCATCCGCCGCCGCTCGTTCGCCGCTGGTGACACGTTCGGTGACGGCGACCCAAGGCGGCACCATGTTGCCAGCCTGCACGCGGTTTTCGATACGTCGGCGATATCCCCCGGCTCCTACGATTGAGAGCATGCGTGTGCTGGTTGTCTCGAGGATGAGCCCTACATGGCCGAGGCCATTCGCGATGGACTGCGCCTGGAAGCTATCGCGGCCGACATCGCCGTCCTCGACCGCGACATCCCCGGGCCCTCCGGCGACGAGGTCGCCGAACGCATCGTCGCTTCAGGCAGCGGCATGCCGATTCTGATGCTCACCGCTACGGACCGGCTGGACGACCAGGCTTCCGGGTTCGAGCTCGGCGCCGTTGACTACCTCACCAAACCGTTCGAACTGCAAGAACTCGTACTCCGTCTCAGAGCTCTCGACCGCAGGCGTGCCCACAACAGGCCGCCGGTGCGGGAGCTCGCCGGCGTGCGGCTGGACCCGTTCCGCCGCGAGGTCTACCGGGACGGCCGGTACGTCGCGCTCACCCGCAAGCAGTTCGCGGTGCTCGAAGTCCTCGTGGCCGCCGAAGGCGGTGTCATCAGCGCCGAAGAGCTCCTGGAACGGGCTTGGGATGAGAACGCCGACCCGTTCACCAATGCCGTGCGCATCACGGTATCCGCACTGCGCAAGCGGCTCGGCGAACCTTGGCTGATCGCCACGGTGCCTGGCGTCGGCTACCGCATCGGCACAGGACCGGACGCCGGGAGCGAGGGAGGCGAACGTGGATAGGGCGCCCGGGTTGAGCGTCCGCCTCAGGCTCACCCTCAGCTACGTCGGATTCCTCATGATCGCGGGTGCTTTGCTGCTCGCCGCCGTGTGGGTGTTCCTCCTGCGAGGAAGGTCGAACAGCCTGTACGCCCCTGATTTGTCCGACTTCCGACGCGCTTTCGACCCAAGCGGCAATTTCGGCCCAGCCGTCTTCGTCCCGGCCGCGATACTGGTGCTGGCGTTCCTGCTGGTGTTCGGTCTCGCCGGAGGGTGGTATCTCGCCGGGCGGATGCTGGTCCCGCTGGCCAGCATCACCGATGCTACGCGCATGGCTGCGAGGGGGTCGCTCTCTCACCGGATCCAGTTGGAGGGGCGCCAGGACGAGTTCCGGGAGCTTGCTGATGCCTTCGATGGCATGCTCGCGCGGCTCGAAGCGCATGTCGCTGAACAGCAGCGCTTCGCAGCCAACGCTTCCCACGAGCTGCGTACTCCACTTGCGATCATGCAGACCATGCTCGACGTCGCTCGCAACGATCCGAGCCGGGAGAGCAGCGAGTTCGATGAACGCCTCCGTTTCGTCAACGCCCGAGCGATCGATCTCGTTGAAGCACTGCTGCTGCTCAGCCGCACTGATCGGGGCTCCTTCGCCCGAGATGAGGTTGATCTGTCTCTCATCGCGGAAGAAGCCACCGAAACGCTCCTCCCGCTTGCCGAGAAGCGTGGCGTCGTCATTGAAGTCTCCGGGGACATCGCCCCGACCATCGGGTCCCATGCGCTCCTGCTGCAGTTGACCACGAATCTCCTGCACAACGCGATCGTCCACAATTTGCCGGAGTCCGGCGTCGTTCAGGTCAGCACCGCTGTCGGTCCCCAGGCCGCCGTGCTCACGGTCGAGAACACCGGCGACAAGCTCAGCCCGCACGTGCTGTCCACCCTCACCGAGCCGTTCCAGCGCGGCACCGAACGGATCAGCAGCGACCATGTAGGTGCCGGCCTCGGTCTGGCGATCGCCAAGAGCATCACCCAAGCGCACGACGGAACGCTCTCGCTAAGCCCGCGCGCGGACGGCGGGCTCTGCGTCACGGTACGACTGCCCGCGACAGTTCGGCAGGTCCCCTAGGAAGCGGGACGAGCTTTCAACTTGGCCGGTGCCCCCGCGTCGCTCGGTCGGAGACGACCAGTGCGGTATTTCCGCCCAGGCACCCTTGCGTTCGAAGACGGGCAGACGTGGACAGCGATGACACCGAGTGATGACTCGTAGCCGCATGGTTCACTCTGAGCCTCGTGAGGCGATACTTCGTTGCTCCGCGACCGCGGTGAGCACGTGCCGGGCCAGGATGACGTCCGCGTCCGGTGCGCCGGCCGCCGACGCGTGGGCCGACAACTTCGCGATCCGCTCGGGATCGGTGAGCACCGGGGTCAGGGTGGTCTCGATCCAAGCCGGATTGATGTCGGCGTCGTCGACGAGCAGTGCCCCACCGGCCGCGATGGCCGGCTCGGCGTTCAGCCGCTGCTCACCGCCGCGCAGCGGTAGCGGAACGTACGCGGCCGGCAGGCCGACGGCGGCCAGTTCGGCGCACGTCATCACTCCCGAGCGACAGATCACCAAGTCGGCCGCGGCGTAGGCGTACTGCATTTCGTCTACGTGGGCATGACGACGTAGGGCGGGTCGGCGGGGTCGCGGTCCGGCGCTTCGACCACGTGCTGCGGCCCGGTGATGTGCAGCACCTGCACGCCGGTCGCCCGCAGCGCCGCAGTCGCGCCGGACACCGCGGCGTTGATCGACCGGGCGCCCTGCGAACCGCTGGTGACCATCAGTACCGGCCCGTCGGGTCGCAGGCCGAACCGCCGCCGGGCGGCGTCGCGCAGCACGGGTCGGTCGAGCCCGGTGATCGCCGGCCGCAGCGGAATCCCGATGGCGGTGGCGTGAGCCACCCGGACACTCGGCGCGGCAGTGAACACGTGCGTCGTCATCCGGACCGCCAGCCGGTTGGCCGTGATCTCGGCCGTGGGCTCCAGACAGCGCAGCGCGTTGGCGAAGTTCATCGCGGGCTCGATGTGCCCTGCCGAATGGCCGCCAGCGACAACGACGCGCGGTGGCGGCTCGCCAGGCATCACGATGCCCCTCCGATCAAGATTCCACGGTTCGCGTGAAACCGCTCGAATACCTCTATGGGCAATGATGCAGAGTCTGAATTGTGTGAATAGCCCGACGGATTGTGGAACCGCACTACACCGTCATCGACCGCATAGACCAGCACGAGGTGGCCTCCACGTTGGGGCGCGTAGGTGTTCGGGTCGCGAATCTCAGGTGAAACTGACGCGATCATGACCTGCCCGGGCCGCACCTCTCGGCTGGATACGTGAATGGGCGTGTGCTCGACCAGTTCGCAGTGGAAACCGAACTGTGAGCTGACCCAGGCCATGAACGGACGGTAGATGAGTCCCTGGACCTTGCCGGAAGGCTCCACCACGTAGCAGCCCCAGTCGAGGGCCAGCACGAGGAGTTCGCCCATCGACAGCCGGATGTCGGTCCAGCCCTGGAGCAGCGACTGCAGGCACGCTAGACCGCAGACCTTGCGGGACCAGAACAGGTACTCCTCGCTTGAGCGGTAACCGTCGGAGGCCCAGTCGTGCAGTCGCGATGGAGCGGCGCCACCCAAGAAGACCTCCAGCCCCGATGGGCCGGTGCGCCGCATGACGACGGCGTCGTTGCGTTCCAGATGTCCCCACTGCGAGATGCAATGGAGACTCCGATCACGTGATGGGGAAGTCGAAGTGAACATCAGGATGGGGCTCGTTTCTCAGCGTGTAGTGCCACCATTCACAGTCGTACCGATCGAATCCGCAGTCCTCCATGACGGAACGGAGATGCTCACGGTTCTGGGCCTCGGTCGGCGTGATTCCGCGGGCTCGATGACGTGAGATCGGGTCCATGAGGTCGTGGCCGCCACCCATGGGAGCAGGCTCACCGGTGGCAAGGTGATAGAGGGTCAGGTCGACGGCGCTGCCCCTGCTGTGGCCCGACTTCGCGGCCACATATCCGTGCTTGAACAGCTGGGTCCGGTCAATGTTCGGGTAGTGCCGCAGTTTGGTCCGGCCATCCTCGGGCTGTTGAGACCAGCGCAGGAAGCAGTCGACGGCGCGTTGGGGGCGATACCCGTCCCAGAGAAGCAGCCCGAAGCCAAGGGAGGCCGCCTTCTCGCGTGCTTGCTCCAGGGCCGCGCACAGCGACCGAGTGCCGACGATGCGATTCGCGAAATAGCCGTCTACCGGTTTACCGGTGAAATTGTCCCAGGTGGCGTACTTGGCATCCCAGCGGACGCCCGGCACCCGGTCGTCGACGTAGACGAAGTCGTCGTTCACCGCTTCTTCCCGTGCAGTGCCATCGAGATGAGCCGGTCGATCGCGTCGGACAGCGACAATCCCGCGGCGGCCATCATCCGTGGGTAGCGGCTGTAGGACGTCAGGCCGGGCATGGTGTTGACCTCGTTGAGCACCACCTGTTCGCCGTCGGTGAGGAACATGTCGACGCGGGCGAGTCCCTTGCAGCCCAGGGTGCGGTAGATGGTCTTGGCGGTCTCTTGGACGAGCCGGCGCGAGTCGTCAGAGATGTCGGCGGGAACGATGAACGTCGAGTTCTCCGATCCGGTCTCGGGTGTGTCCTCCTGGTGGATCCTGAAGAACCCGTGCGAGAGGTCGACGCGGTCCACCTCGCCGGTGACCAGGCCGAATGGTTCCTCGAGGACCGCGCAGCCGATCTCGCGGCCGGCCACGGCCTCCTCGATCAAGGCCTTCGAGTCGTACTGGTGCGCCGCGCTCAGCGCGCTCGTCAACTCGTTTTTGTCGGTGACCTTGCTGACGCCGAACGAGGAGCCCGAACGAGCCGGCTTCACGAAGACGGGATACCGAAGACGGGCGGGATCGACCTTCTCGTCCTCCGCGACGACCCAGAAATTCGGCGTGGCGATCCCCGCGCTCTTGGCGACGGTGTAGGCCAGGGACTTGTCCATGCACACGGCCGAGCCCTGGATATCGCAGCCGACGTAGGGGATGCCGGAGAGCTCCAACAAGCCCTGGATCGCACCGTCTTCGCCGAGCTTGCCGTGAAGTACGGGGAACACGAGGTCGAGGCGCACCGTCTCGTAGCCCTCCTGCCCCATGACCAGCAGACCGTGCACGCTTCGGTCAGGTGACAGCGTGACAGGACGGGCGCTGCCGTTCTCCCAGTCCGCGGCGGGGCCGTCGCACAGTTTCCACACGCCGTCGGCCGTGATGCCGATCCAGAGCGGCTCGTACTTCTCGGTGTCGAGGTTCCTCGCCACCTCGACCGCCGACTTGATGGAGACGCGATGTTCCTCGCAAGCGCCTCCGAAGATGACTGCGACCTTCAATCTGCTCATGCTGTTCTCCCGTTTTCGAAGTTCAGAAAGTTGATGACGGTGTTCTCGACGATGTCTTTCAGGGCGTGGTCGGTGTCGTAGGCGGAGTGCGGACTGATCAGCACATTCGGCAGGCGCTGCAGACGCACCAGGGCATCGTTCTCGAGATGCCTGTTTCGGCAGTCGGCGTAGAAGATGCCTTCCTCGCCTTCGAGGACGTCCAGTGCCGCGCCGCCCAGCCTGCCGCTCTCCAGTGCGGCAAGGAGGGCCTCGGTATCGAGCAGCGGTCCGCGACCTGTGTTGACGATGTACGCGCCGGGCTTCATCCGCTCGATGCGATGGCGATCGAGGAGGTGGTGGGTGTACGCCGTGAGCGGGGTGTGGAGCGTCACGATGTCGCTCAGTTCAATTAGTTCGTCGAACGGCACGTGGTCGGTTGAGGCGTGAGATCGGTTGTCGTGGGTCAGCACGCGGCAGCCGAAGCCTCGCAGCCGGTCGATGACCGCTGTGCCGATGCGGCCTGTTCCGACCACCCCGACGGTCAGGTCCCGCAGCTCCCTGCCGCGAGCGTCGCTCAGCCGATAGTCATGAGCGTCGGTGCGGCGGATGGTGGATTTCGCGTGGCGCACGGCCATGAGCATCAACATCAACGTGTAGTCGGCCACGCTGTCCGGTGAGTAGGCGACGTTGCCGACCGAGATGCCGAGGCGCTCGGCGTACTCCAGATCGATGTGGTCGTAGCCGATGCTTCTGGTGCAGATGTATTCCACACCGGCCTTGCTGAGCGCCAGAAGCGTGGGATTGGTGATCTGAGTCTTGTGGTTCACGCTGACGCACCGGTTGCCACGTGCCAGTTCAGCGTTGCTCTCGCAGACGGCGGCCTCGGTGATGGTGAGCGACAATCCGAGGCGTGCCCCTGTCTGCTGGAACAGGCTGGCTTCGTCCTGGCCGCATCCGAAGACCGTGAGTCCTGTCGTCGGGATGGACGAGGGAGATGGCTCGGTCACCGTTCGGGCGCGATGCTCCGTGGTCGCTTCGCTATAAGACCGACCCAATTCGTTGGAGGCCATGTCTCAAGTCAAGACAGCGCCGTGTTGTCAGCACGTATGCGATTCTCGATACGCGGGCGATATGCCGCCCTGAGCTGACCGTGCAGGGCGACCCCCTGGGCAGGGCGCTCACCAGGCCCGCTCACCAGGCCGGCGCAGAGGCGCAGCGGGGATCAGAACAGGGTGTCGCGCACGCGCAGGGGTCGGTACCCGGTGGGGCCGAGCTGGGCGAGCTCGCCCTCGACGTCGATCGAGCCGAAAAGTTGATGTTCTCGCTGTGCGCCGGGGAGATGTGGGCCGGCACCTGGTCATCGATGCGGCGCCCGGCCCGACGCCGACAGCTTGCCCACCAGCAGCGAGGCGGTGGCGTGCCCGAACTTCAACGAACCCGCCAGCCGCAGCAGGTCGTCCCAGTGCGCCGCGATCAGCTCGGTGTTGGCCCGCCGGGTCAGCAGCGGCCCCGCCAGCGGGAACGCCTCCAACACCTGCGCCTTCGGCCCGGTCCGGTACAAAGTGATCTTGCCCAGGTCCCGGATCCGCGGCGACAACTGCAGCCCCAGCAGGTCGAGCAGCGCGAAGTTCACCAGCGTCACCCCGTGGGTGTCGGTGGCGTGCTCGGTGACCGGGATGTCGGTGGCGTTGCCGAGGATCTCGTCCAGCACGTAGTGCGCCTCCCGCCGGGTCACCACGATGACCTTGGTGCCGTAGGTGGTGTGCTGGTCGGTCACATGCGTCTACGTCGACAAACCCTCATGGGCGAAATACCTGCTGAGCGCGCGGGCCGTGACGGACTTGCCGCGGGTGGGGAACCGCTGGCCGTCCGAGGACGACAACGTGCCCGACCCGAACACCGCCGTCAGCGGCAGCATCTGGTGGTAGCCGATCAGCGCCAGGTTCGCCGCCCGCAGCGTCTCTTCGCGCACGTACCACTCGGCGGTTCAGGCCAGCACGTCGTAGGAGATCCCGCACGCCTCCGCCATCCGGGTCAGCCCGAGGTTGGTGGACTGGGCCATCAGCACCGCGATCAGGTTCCGCTTCAGCTCCGGGCTGCGGGCCTGCTTGCCGCCGGCGTGGGTGAAACAGCCCAGGAACCCGGTGCGCTGGTCCATCTCGATCAGCAGCGACGCGATCGGCGCGAACGGCAGCATCTCGGTCAGCTCGGCCTTCAGCGCGACCGCCTCGGCGGGCACGTCCTCGGCCGACAGCGGCGAGATCACCAGATCGCCGTCGTCGTCGAGGCGGACCGGCCCCTCGCCCGCGGCCAGGGTCTGCTCCAGCTCGCCCAGCGCCGAGTGGAACTCCTCCTCAAGGAGGGCCAGGCCCGCGGCGGCCTCGGCGGGCTTGCCCACCAGCCGGCAGAACTCCGCCCGCTGACCCGCGCGGCGCTCGTCGGTGAACTCGTGCGCCAGCCGGTCAAAGGTCTCCCGCCGCGCCACCTCGCGGGCATGCGCGACCCGCTTCACCACCGTCACCGGACCCGGCCGGATCACCCTCGCCGAGATCAGGTACTCGCACGCCAGCCGGAACAGCAGCGTCGGGGAGTCATGCTCCATCGCGCGCCAGCAGGAACTCATCCAGCTCCTTCAACTCCAGCGCCGACGCCGCCCGCCACCCCAGCCGGAGCCCAAAGATCCCGGTCCGAGAGCCTACGCCGCCATATCCGCCCGATCTTTCCCGAGTACTACGGCAACCCCTGCCTGGGCGCCGCGCAACAGAACAGGGGCTTATGAAACATGCCCTAGTACCAGTGGTGCGCCGACCACCAGGACCAGGCGCCGCAGGGGTCCTTGTAGCGGGCCTTGATGTAGCCGAGCCCCCACGCGATCTGCGTGGGGGAGCTGGTGCGCCAGTCCGCGCCCGCGCTGGCCAGCTTGGAGGCGGGGAGCGCCTGCGGGATGCCGTACGCGCCGCTGGACGGGTTCTCGGCCCGCTCGTTCCAGCCGCTCTCGTGGTCCCAGAGCGTCTCCAGGGACGACCAGCAGTGGCCCCAGCCCTTGAGGGCGTTCATCTTCCTGCCGTACTTCTTGTTCTCGGCGGAGCTGGGGTTGGAGCGCGCCAGGCGTTCCCGCTCCTGCTCGGCCTTCAGCTTCGCGCGGGCGGCGGCGTCGCGCTTGGCCTTCTCCTTGAGCCTCCGCAGCTCGCGCTGGTGCTGTTCGTAGGCGCGCTTCTTGGCCGCGGCCATCGAGTCGGCCGCGATCGGGTCCATGTCGGAGCCGGTCAGCCGGGCGAGCATGTCGTTGGTGGACAGGTCGCCCGCGGCCATCTTCGGCGGTTCCCCGCCGCCGACCAGCTTGTTCACGTCGACCAGCACCAGCGCCGCGGCGAGCGCGCAGATGGTGGCGACCGTGATCGTGACGTTGTTGGTGAGCAGCCGCCAGATCCTCCGGCGCTTAGCCGGACGGGCGTCGGCGGAGAAGGGCCCGGCCCCGTACGAGGCGTACCGGTCGCCTGGCCCGGACGCGTCGTGGGCATCGGGCGCCCGCCGGGGCGGCGGCACGCGCCGGGCGTCTCTCCGTCCCCGCCTCTGTCCGGATCGGCGCTGTTCAGAACGGGTGCGCTTGGAGGAGTCGGTGGGACGTCCGCGCGTGCCGTGACCCTGTGGCATAGGAGAAGACTGCCTTATCGCCCGGGAATTGTGTCGTCGAAGACGATGTACGGGAGCGACGTCACGTCCGGTTCAGGGCTACAAGTCCACATCACCGGCCGCCAGCCGCGCGGGTTGCAGCGCCTCGAACACCTCGCGGTGCAGGCCGCCGAGGGCGGCGAGCGCGCCGTCCGGCGACTCCAGCGCCTCGTTGGCCGCGCAGGCCCGCTCCCGGCCGTCCGGGGTGATCTCGACGAGCGTGGCGCGCCGGTCGTGCGGGTGCCGCGCGCGGGTGACGAGCCCCGCCGCCTCCAGCTGGTCGACGGTGAGCTTCACGGTCGTCGGATGCATCATCAGGATCCGGCCGAGGGTGCTCAGCCGGGCGTGGCCGCTGCTGGTGAGGGCGAGCGTGGTGAGCAGGAAGTAGCCGGTGCGGCTGAGGCCGAGCCGTTTCAGCTCGATGTCCAGCCCCTTCTTGAGCAGCTGCTGGAGCCGGCCGACGGAGCAGATCGCCATGAACGGCCAGGGGCCGCCGGGCAGGCCCTGCCCCTCCCAGCGGTCCTTGATACCGGTCACCAGCGGGTCCACGCCGTCCTCCCGGTCCGTCTCTACGCCTCGTTGCGCCTGAGTTTGCACGAGCGTGATCGTAGCTTCGGACAATTCAGTATGTAAGTACTCGCTTCTTAGACCTTCTTCCAATAGAGTGCTCCAGATCACAGGCGGTGCCGGTGTGTCCGCGAGGACTCGCGGTGCCCCGTGTGATTCCGGTCTCGTCCGAGACCACGGTGGCGCGGGCCGACCCTGACCTTGGCGCCGCCCGTGGGACGGCAGGAACCGGAGTATCGGATGGGCGCCGACGTCCGAGAACGAAGGAGGCTGGAATGACCCTTCACCCCGCCCCCGAGGGGGAGGTCTCCGGCTGATGGCCCTGAGCCTGGCCAAGGCCCCGGACCTGGCACGCAGGCGGGTCGAGCGGACGCTCGACGAGACCGGGCTGCTGTGCGTGACCCTCCTGGAGGGCCTGCGCCGCACCTGGGACCTGCGCCAGTGGTGGGGCGAGTTCATCGAGCAGTGCTGGTTCCTCGCGCGGGTGACGAGCGTGCCGGTGATGCTCATCGCGGTGCCGCTCGGCGCCACCATCTCCCTCCAGGTCGGCGACATCGCCCGGCAACTCGGCGCGCAGTCGGGCACCGGGGCGCTGCTGGTCGCGGCGATGATCCAGCAGGTGGCGCCGCTCGCGGCGGCGCTGCTGGTGTCGGGGGTCGGCGGCTCGGCGATCACCTCGGACATGGGCGCCCGCAACATCCGCGACGAGCTCGCCGCGATGGAGGTCATGGGCATCAACCCGATCCACCGCCTGGTCACCCCCAGGCTGTGGGCGGCGAGCACGGTCTCGGTGCTGCTCTGCTCGGTGGTCATCCTGGCGGGCGTCCTGGGCGGCTACTACTTCAACGTCATCCAGCAGGGCGTCAGCTCCGGCGCGTTCTTCGACGGCGCCACGACCCTGCTGCAGTTCTCGGACCTGGTGATCACCCTGTTCAAGGCGTGGATCTTCGGCTTCATCGCCGCGGCCGTCGCCTGCTACATGGGCATGAACTGCGACTACGGGCCGGTGGGCGTCGGCCGCGCGGTCAACAGGGCGGTGGTGGTCACCTCGATCGTCGTGTTCGCGGCCAACTACGTGATCACGATGATCTACCAGGTCCTCTTCCCCCCGAGGTTCTGATGGTCGCCATTTCCCCCGTACGCAGACTCGGCCGGGCCTTCCGGGGCCGGACGGCCGGCCTCGCCGCCTCGGCCGACCTGCCGGTCTTCCTCGGCCGCGTCCTGTACCACCTGATCTTCGACATCATCATCCGGCGCAAGTACGGCAGGACGCTCGCCAAGCAGGTCAGCGACATCACCGTCGGCGTCGGCGCACTGGTGATCGGCGGCGGCATGATCTTCGTGATCGCGACCATGTCGCTGGCCACCGGCGCGATGGTCGGCCTCCAGGGCTACCCCGGACTCGAACGCATCGGCGCGGAGGCGTTCACCGGGCTGGTCGCGAGCTACTCCAACGTCCGCGAGGTCACCCCGATCATCGCGGGCGTGGCGCTGGTCGCGCAGGTCGGCACCGGGTTCACCGCCGAGATCGGCGCGATGCGGATCTCCGAGGAGATCGACGCGCTGGAGGTCATGGGCATCAACTCGCTGGCCTACCTGGTGTGCACGCGGGTCGCCGCGGGCGTCATCGCGCTGGTGCCGCTCTACCTGGTGTCGCTGTTCATGGCGTTCTTCGCCACCCGGTTCATCACGATCCAGTACTTCGGGCTCTCGCCCGGCATCTACGACTACTACTTCCACCTGTACCTGCCGCCGATCGACGTGTTCTACAGCGTCATCAAGGTCGCGGTGTTCGCGTTCATCGTCATGTTCATCCACTGCTACCGCGGCTACTACGCGGCGGGCGGCCCGGTGGGCGTCGGGGTCGCCGCGGGCCGCGCGATCCGGGAGTCCACCATCCTGATGATCCTGATGAACCTGGTCCTGTCGTACATCTTCTGGGGCCACGGCAGCACGGTGAGGCTGACCGGATGAGCGACGAGAGCCTCTCCCCGCGCTCCCGGACGATCTTCGGGCTGGTCGGCGCCGGGGTCATCGCGGCGAGCGCGGTCCTCGTGGCCGTCGGGTCGACCCCCTCGCACGCGGGCTCCACCTACTTCAACGCGAGCTTCGGACGGGCCGGCCAGGGCCTGGACCCGGGCAAGTCGGACGTGAAGATCCGCGGCATCGCGGTCGGCACCGTCGACGGGATCAAGCTCGACAGGACGGGCCGCGTCACGGTCCGGATCCGGGTCGACAAGGGGGTGCGGGTCCCCGACACGACGGTCGCGACGGTCGAGCCGGTCTCGGTGTTCGGGCCGAAGGACCTCGCCCTCGACCTCGGCGCGCACGAGCTGACCGGCCCGTACCTGGAGGACGGCGGGACGGTCGCCAAGACCCGGGACCCGCAGGAGCTGTCCGAGACGGCGTGGCCCACCTACCGGCTGACCAAGGCCCTCGACCCCGACGAGGTGACCACCATCCTGCGCACGTTCGGCGCGGGCCTGTCGGGCCAGGGCCCGGCGCTGCGCCGGACCGTGGACAACGGCGCCAAGGTCGTGGACGCGACGTGGCGCGACCGGCAGGCGATCCGGTCCCTGCTGTACGACCTGAACGGCCTGTCGGGCACGCTGGCCGACCGCGGCGACACCTGGACGCGGTTCACCGGCGACTTCAACCGGCTCGCGGCCGTCGTCAACGCGAAGCCCGACAAGATCGCCCAGCTGCTGGACCGGTCGGGCGAGCTGAGCGAGCGGGTCGGGTCGACCCTCCAGCGGCAGGGCGCCAACGTCGGGACGATCATCGACAACGCCGGCGATGCCGCGGCCGTGGTCAACGGCCAGCGCCGCAACGTCCCCATCCTGATCGACAGCCTGAACGGGTTCTTCGCCCTGCTCTCGCGCATCATCCGCGTCCCGGGGCCCGAGGGCACGATGATCGCGCAGGTGAGCAACACGCTGCCGCTCGACCTGTGCCAGATCTTCGTGGACGTCTGCCCGGCCGCGCCCGCCGCCAACGCCTTCGGCCTGGGATCCGCGCCCGCCGGGAAGACGCCGGGGGCGCGGCCATGAGCCTGCTGCGCGGCAAGGCCGCGCGCGGCCCGGACCGGGCCACGATCCTGAAGTTCCTGGTGTTCGTCGCGCTGACCGGGCTGCTCACCTTCTACATCGGCCAGCAGATCCTCGGCACGAGCTTCGCGGACCGCTACACGCTGACCGCGACGTTCGACGACGTCACGGGCCTGCTGGAGGGCGACGCGGTGAAGGTCGCGGGCGCGCCCGTCGGCCAGGTCAAGAGCATCAAGGTCGTGCGCGGCAAGGCCGTCGTGCGGATGGCCGTCGACACGGGTGTCCGGGTGCCCGACGACTCCACCGCCGCGATCCGCTGGCGCAACGTGATGGGCCAGCGGGTGGTCTACCTGGAGCCGGGCAAGAACCCGGGCCGGCTCGGCGACGGCGACCGGGTGCCGAAGACCCGCTCGGTCGTGGACCTCGGCGCCATCGTCAACAGCCTCGGCCCGCTCACCCGCAACCTCGACCCGAACCAGCTCAACAAGATCCTTTTCGCGTTCTCGCAGGCACTGGACGGCAACGAGCGCAACACCTCATTGCTGACCGACAACTTCGACCTGCTGCTGCGGACGTTCGCGGCGCGCAAGAAGACGATCAAGGGAATGATCGACGACTACGAGACGGTGACGGACGCGATCGCGACCCGGGACCGGCAGATCGCCGCCAGCGTCGACAACCTGGAGTCGCTGACGAAGGTGTTCGCGAACAACCACAAGCTCCTGGACAACGCCGTCGTCCAGATCTCCGGCGTCACGACGAACCTGAACCAGGTGCTCGGCGGCAACGACGCGCAGCTCGCCCGCATCATCGACAACCTGGGCCGGTTCAGCGGGACGTTCCGGCTGAACGTCGACCAGCTGGAGAAGATGGTGCAGACCCTCCCGCTGACGCTGCGGCAGTTGTTCGCCTCGGCGAACGGCGGCAACTTCCTGCGCACCAACGCGCTGTGCCTGAACCTCGTCCAGGGGCCCTGCCCGTTCCCGATGCAGTTGCCGAAGGCGCCCGGCACCCAGCAGCCCGGCAAGACCGATCTCGCGAAGCTGAAGGCGATGCTGGGAGGTGGCGGCTGATGGCGCTCAAGTCGCTGCGCGACGCCAACCACCGGATCGTCGCGATCGTGTCGCTGTCGGTCCTCGCGGCCGCCTGCGTCTTCGCGTTCGCGGTGGGGCAGCTGCACCTGTTCGACCGCGGCTACACGATGAGCGGCGAGTTCAGCGACACCGCCGGGCTGAAGAAGGGCCAGGACGTCCGGGTCGCGGGGGTGCGGGCGGGCCGGGTCACGGGCGTGCGGCCGGACTTCGCCCGCGGCAGGGTGATCGTCACCTGGCACGTCAACGCCGGCATCGACCTCGGTCCGGACACCCGGGCCGAGATCCAGACGACGACGCTGCTCGGCGGACGCTACCTGCGGCTGTCGGGCCCGGTGGCGCGCCCCTATCTGGCGAGCGTGCCGGAGTCGCGGCGGCGGATCCCGCTGGCGCGCACCAGCGTCCCGTTCACCGTCCCGGACGCGCTGGAGGGGGCGCAGAACATCGTCGGCAAGCTCGACCAGAAGAGCATCGACAAGCTGCTCACCGAGGTCACGAAGATCAAGTCACCGGGCGCGGCGAAGCTCACCCGGATCCTGGTCAACGTCCAGGACCTGTCGCGGACGCTGAACGACTCCTACCCGCAGATCCAGAGGCTGATCGAGAACAGCAAGACGATCACCGGCACGCTCGCGGCCAAGGACGACGAGCTCCGGGAGATCATCGACGCGACCCAGGTGCTGCTGCGCACGCTCGTGGACCGCCGCGACGAGCTGGCCGCCACGATCGGGCAGGGCAACCGCACCG
Organism: Actinomadura rubrisoli; assembly: GCF_004349215.1. Taxonomy (GTDB): domain Bacteria; phylum Actinomycetota; class Actinomycetes; order Streptosporangiales; family Streptosporangiaceae; genus Spirillospora; species Spirillospora rubrisoli. The sequence continues at coordinate 17,233 of NZ_SMKU01000104.1, forward strand.
TCCGGACGCTCTCCAACGTGATCTCCCAGAACCAGAGGCAGCTCGACTCGCTGCTGGACAACCTGCACCTGCTGACGACGCGGCTGGCGCCCAACATGGACGCCCTCAACACCGACTTCTCGCTGCTCGGGCCGACCTTCCAGCAGGTCGCCAACCTCAAGGGCAACGGCCCGTGGATCGAGGGCCTGCTGACCGGGCTCGGGCCGCTCCAGCCGGCGGGCCCCATCTCCACGCGGCGGCCCCCGCAGCAGGGAGGCAACTGATGGGCCGGCAGGCGAGGTACATCGGCGCGGGGCTCTGCCTGGCCCTCACGGCGTCGCTCGGCGGCTGCTCGCTGTCCTCGTCCGCGAGCGGCGAGCGCACCATGGTCGTCTACGTCCCGAAGGCCCGCTCCTTCTACAAGGAGTCCAGGGTCAAGGTGATGGGCGCGGACGTCGGCCTGGTCGACAGGGTCGAGAACCAGGGCGACAAGATCAAGGTGACGTTCCACCTGCGCCGCGACGTCCCGCTGCCGCGCGGGGTGCAGGCGTCGATCGTCCCGCTCAACCTGGTCGGCGAGCGCAACCTCGTGCTGCACCCGGCGTGGCAGCCCGGCCAGCCCAAGGAGACCGCCGACACCATCCCGATCGAGCGGACCCATGTGCCCGTCGAGGTGGACGACGCGCTCAGCTCGTTCACCAACCTGGCGAACGCGCTCGACCCGACCAAGGTGCGGACCGCGCTCGGCAACGCCGCAAGCACCGTCAACGGCACCGGCAAGGAGTTCAACGCCACCCTGGAGCAGAGCGCCCGCCTGGTCGAGAACGTCGCCGGGCAGGACAAGGAGCTGATCCAGGTCGCGCGGAACCTCAGCCGGCTGGCCGGGGTGGTGCGGGGTCGCGAGCAGGTCCTCGGCTCGATGATCCGCAGTTTCGCCGAGGCGACGCGGGTGCTCAGCTCCGAGCGCGGCGAGCTGCAGCAGCTGATCGGCGGGATCCTGGAGCTGTCGAAGAACGGCGGCAAGCTGATCGAGCGGTACAAGGGTCAGCTCCCGTACGACCTGGCGGTCCTCACCCGCACGGCGCTGGTGCTGAAGGGCAACTCCAAGCAGCTCGCCCAGCTCCTGGACGTGCTGCCCGGCATCAGCGACGCCCTCATCGGCGGCTACAACCCGAAGAACAAGTCGCTGCAGATCCGGTTCGCGACCGACGCGTTCCTGCGGACCTGGCTCAAGGGCCTGATGAACAGCGACAACGTCGACTGCCCGCTGCCCAGGCCCAACTCCAACTGTCCCTGGCAGAACGGAGGCAACTGATGGGCGGACGGATCCTCGCGCTCGTCGCCGCCCTCGCCCTCGCGGTCTCGGGCTGCTCCTACAAGACGGCGGGCGCGCCCAAGGGCGACCTCACGCTCACCGCGACGTTCGACGACGCGCAAGGGCTGGTCGCCGGGCACAGCGTGAAGATGTCCGACATCACGGTCGGCAGCGTCACGAAGGTGCGGCTGGCCGGGTACCGGGCCAAGGCGACGCTGTCCATCAAGAACGGGATCAGGGTCCCGCGGGGCACCCGGGCGGAGATCAAGGTGACCTCGCTGCTCGGCGAGAACTACGTGGACCTCCAGCTGCCGCCGGGCGGGAGCATGGACCGCGGCCCCTTCCTGGCCAAGGGCGCGGCGATCGCCGACACCAGCGTCCAGCCGGCTTTCGAGCAGGTCGTCGGGCAGGCGGGTCCGCTGGTCAAGGCGCTGGCGGGCAACGACGTGGCCACGGTCGTGGGCACCGGCGCGGCCGCGCTGGACGGCAACGGCCGCAAGCTCAACACCACGATCGCCAAGGCCGGGGACCTGCTCCGGCTGTTCGCCGACCAGCGCCGCGAGCTGGGGGAGTCCGTCGACCGGTTCGCCCGGCTCGGACGGTCGCTGGCGGCGGGCGACGACGCGCTGCGCGAGGCGCCCGTCCAGCTCGAACGCACCACGCGGCTGCTGGACGACAACAAGGAAAAGATCATCAGGACGGTGGACCGGCTCACCCGGATGGCCGCCCAGCTGAACGACAAGGTGCTGGAGGGCCGGATCGGGCGGTTCCGCCGGCTGCTGAGCGACCTCGACCCCGTCCTGCAGCAGCTCGGCAGCAACCGCAAGCGGCTCACCGACCTGGTGAACGGCCTGGTCACCTTCGCGGACAAGCTGCCGCGCGCCAGCTACGACGGCCAGCTGCTGCTCTACCCGCTGCTGCGCATCGTCTGGCCGGACGGGACGCCCGTCCTCCCGGGCGCGGGCGGCAGGCCCACCAAGGCCGCCCCCGGCGTCGAGATCCCGAAACAGGTGGAGGGCGCCCTGCCGGACCTGGAGAAGCTTCTGGAGCCGCGGCGATGACCCGACGCCTGACGATCAACCTGGCCGTCTTCGGCTGCCTCGCGGTGCTCATGGTGGTGTGGGCGTTCAACAACGTCGTCCGGTTCGACTTCATCGACCGGCCGTACCACATCACCGCCGAGTTCGAGTCCTCGCCGGGGCTGCACCCGAACTTCGAGGTCGACTACCTCGGCGTCCGCGTCGGCAAGATCGACTCGGTCCGGCTGGACAAGGACAAGGTCGTCGTCCGGCTGGACATGGACCGCGGCGTCAAGATCCCCCAGGGCGTCACGGCGGCCGCGGCGCGCAAGTCCGCGGTCGGCGAGCCGGTGGTCGAGCTGACCCCCGGCCCCGGACGGGCCGCCGCCCCGCCGATGAAGCCGGGCGCGCGGATCCCGGTGTCGCAGACCAAGGTCCCGCCGAAGTACGGCGACCTGTTCGGCGCGGTCATCAAGACCCTGGGCGCGATCAATCCCGACCACGCCAAGATCCTCACCCATGAGCTGGCCGAGGGCTGGTCGGGCCGCGAGGGGTCGCTCCGGCAGATCATCAACGGCGGCGACCAGCTGACGGCGACGTTCGCCGAGAACACCGAGCTGCTCGACGGGCTGACCAAGGACCTCGGCCGGATCACCCGCGTGCTGAACCAGAACCGCGGCGACCTCGGCGCGGGCATCGACGACCTGGCGACCCTGACCGGGGCGCTCAGCCAGGTCCGCGGCCAGATCGGCGAGCTGCGCGACCGGGGCCCCGGCCTGCTCGCCACCGTCGACTCGCTGCTGGCCAAGACCGGGCCCGACTTCGAGTGCGCCGTGGACGCGCTCGGCAACTGGGGCCTGAAGAAGCACAACCCCGAGATCCTCAGTGACCTGCGGGATACGCTCGCCAAGGCGCCGCAGCTCAGGACCGTCCTGGACAACGTCATCGGGATCGACCAGGGCAAGCCCGTCCTGAACGTGGCGTTCATGGTGACGCTGAAGAAACCGGCGACGGTGGAGTACAAGTACCCGCTGCCGCAGCCGGGCGTGAACAAGGTGCCCACCTGCGGCGGCCGGACACCCGCGCTCACCGCGCAGAAGCCCTACAAGGCCAAGGACCCGGGCGCGACGATCCCCACCCACGATCCGTCGCTCAACGAGCAGGACGTGCGGGCCAGGAACGCCGCGAACAGCGGCAAGGACTCTTCTGGCGGGCCGCCCCTTTGGCTAGTGTACGTTCCCCCGGTTCTGGCACTGCTTGTACTGATCAGGGTCATGATGGGCTCGGTGCCCGTGGTGTCCCGCCTGTCCCGACTGCGTCGAGGCAAGGACTGACCCCAACCCCGAGGAGTACCCGAAGTGACAGCCAAGACCACCAGGGAAGCCGCGGACGCCGCGGAGGAGCGGGCCACGGCCGACGAGGTCGAGGCGGTCGCTGCCGACGAGGAGCGGGAGGCGGCGCCCGGCGAGAGCGGCGATGAGCCCGGCGCCAGGCCGGCGCGGCCCGCCGCCAGGCGCAAGCGCCGGGTCCGGGTCATCGAGGTCATCGACGACGAGGACCTCGACGAGGTCCTTGAGGCCCTCGACGCCGAGGACGAGCAGGAAGCCGCAGAGCCCCCGGCCCGTCCGGCCCGTCCGGCAAGGGCCGCCAAGCCGAAGCCCAAGGCCGCGCCCGCCAAGGCCGCGAAGACCCGTCCCACGCGGATGGAGCCCCTGGAAGAGGCGGACGACGAGGCCGAAGACGAGGACGAGGCACCCGCGCCGCGCCGCACCCGCACGACCGCCTCCGTCTCCGCCTCCGACGACACCGGGGACGCCCCGTCCCGTCCGATGATCTTCGGGCTGGGCGCCGCCCAGGCGATCGTGGTCGCCGTCCTCGTCGCGCTGCTCGCGAGCCTCGCGATCTGGCAGTGGACGAGCGCGAGCGGCCTGTCGTCCAAGCGGGACGAGCGGGCGGAGGTCTCCAAGGTCGCCGCCGCGTACGGCGACGTGGCGTTCAACTACAACGCCGCCAACTACCAGGCGCAGACCGGCAAGGCCGAGAAGCTGATGGGCGGCGACCTCCTGGAGAGCTTCAGGACCACCACGCTGCCGAACCTCATCAGCGCGTTCAAGACCGATCCCCAGGTCGGGGTGACGTCCAAGACGAACCAGACCTTCGTCGGCAGCGTGGACGGGAAGTTCGCCACGGCCGTGGTCATGGTCGACGTCAGCTTCAAGACCAAGGACGGGGCCGTCTCGTCCCCGGCCACGCTGCTGCGGCTGGCCCTGGCCAGGATCGACGGGAAGTGGAAGGTCACCAAGCAGTACCCATCGGGCGTGAACGACCAGAACCAGAACCAGCAGGGGAGCCAGCTCCCCGTCCCGGGCACGTCCGGGAGCCCGGCCCCCACCAAGAGCCCCAAGCCGAAGAACTAGAGGTTTTCGGCGTGAATGGCGTGCCCCGCACGGAAGCCGTGCGGGGCACGGCGTGTTGGAACGGTATTGGGGCCGGAGGACGAAGGCGGGCATGATGGCGACGGTGACCGAGCGTGAGGCGGATCAGGGCGGCAGTACGGCTGTGCCCGACGGGCTGATCTATGAGTTCGGCGTACTGCTGGGCGCCGCCGAGATGCTGGAGCGGATCGCGGGACGCGAGCTGGAGCGCCGCTGCGGCATCCGGCACGCGGTGTTCGAGGTGCTGCTGAAGCTGTCGGACGCGGGCGGCCCGCGGTCGATGGGCGGCCTCGCGGGCGAGCTGATCCTGACGAGCGGCGGCATGACCCGCATGATCGACCGAATGGAGGAGGCGGGCCTCGTCCGCCGCCAGGCCGCGCCGGGCGACCGGCGCCGCCAGCTCGTCGAACTGACCGGCCCCGGACGCGCGAAGCTGGACGAGGCCATGCGCGTGCACGCGGAGACGCTGCGCCACCACTTCGCTGGCCCGCTCAACGCCGACCAGCGCACCCTCCTCGTGGACGCCCTCCGCACCCTGGCGACGACGGCCCGCGAAGAACTGGGCGCCCTCCACTAGAAGCCCACCCTTTCCGCCAACGTGCGCCCCCCGGGACAGCCCTCAGGCGTCGCGCGTGCGCAGCAGCAGACCGCCGGTCAGCAGCGCTGCGGCGGCCCACCCGGCGGTCACACCGAGCCCGGCCCAGGGGCTGATGGGCAGACTGCCGAGGTCGGTGGTGGCTTGGATGGTGAGGCCTGCGGTCATAGGCGCGATCTTCTCCAGCAGGCGCTGCCAGTCCCGGTCGCCGATGGTCTGGGAGACGATCGGGACGATGTAGAGCAGGCCGAGGACGACGCCGATGCCGGTGGCGGAGTCCCGCACCGCGGTCGCGACACCGAGGCTCAGAAGGCCGATCAGGATCAGGTAGAGGACCGTCCCGGCGACCGCGCGCAGCACCGGCCCGTCTGACAGGGACAGGGCCCGGTCGCCGGGGTCGGGCAGGATGAGCCGTCCGGCAAGCACCGCCCCGAGGACGGCGACGGTCCCGCCGGCGGCCACGACGCCGGAGAGAGCGACGGCCTTGGCCGCGAAGAGCGTCGCCCGCCGCGGCACCGCCGTCAGGGTGGTGCGGATCATGCCGGAGCCGTACTCCCCGCTGCTGATGATCAGCACCGCGAGGATGACGACCAGCGCCTGGCCGAGGTAGACGCCCGTGAGGGTCAGCTTCACCGTGTCGCCGCCGCAGCCGCCGGCCGTGCAGTCCACCACCGACGTCGCCACGGCGCTCAGGGCCACCGTCGCCGCGACGGTGCCGAGCAGCAGCCACAGCGGGCCGGCGACGGTCCGCATCTTCGTCCATTCCGCGTGCAGGGCGAGTCTCATGCGTCTCTCCTGTTGAGCAGGACGGCGGCCGCGACCAGGCTCACCACCGCATAGGCGGCCAGGACGGCGAACCCGGCCCACGGCGCCAGCGGGTAGTAGCCGTTGTATGGCGTGTAATGGCTCGCGACCTGGTCGTACTGCACAAGCGTCTGCTGGACGGCGAAGGACGCCCCCGGTGTCGCCCGGGCCAGCCAGTTCGCCACGCTCGCGGGCATGAACGGAACGGCCATCAGGATGTAGGGCAGCACGATGGCCACGATGACGGTGGTGACCGCGCCGGCGCCGTGCCGGAGGATGGCGCCGACGGACAGGGCCAGAACCGCGGCGGTCGCGAGCAGCGCCGCGGTCCCGAGCGTCACCCGCAGTTCGGTCGAGGACGCCGCAGGGAAGATGTAGACGCCGTTGTCCCGGGCGAGCCGCTCACCGAGCGGAGTCGCGAGGATCGCCCCCAACGCCCCGGCGACGAAGGTGACGACCCACAACACGATCGCCTTGGCGACCAGCACCCGGCTCCGGTTCGGGCCGGCGGCCAGGGTCAGGCGGATCATCCTGCTCCGGTACTCCGTGGTGATGAACAGCGCTCCCACGACGATCGCCGCGATCAGCGCCGCGAACGTGCCGGTGAGGATGTCCCGGAGGGTGCCGCCGGTCGGCAGGGACTCGCGGACGGCGGGCGCTATGTCGCCGGCGCCGGTGACCGTGAACCGGCCGTCAGTTCCCGTGAACGAGCCCGACGTGTTCTGCGGATAGCCGGCAAAGCTGGGCGAGTCGGCTCCTACCTGCTCACCGGTCCACCTGTCACCGGCCCGGCCCCCTTGGACGCGAAGATCTCCGAAGGCGGCCGTGGACACGCTGCCTGCCGTGCCCATGCCGTCCACGGCAGGCGGAGACGCGACGAACAGCCCGACCTGCGCGGTCGACCCGAGCCCGCTCACCCTCGCGGTGCCCACCCTGGACCAATTCGTGCCGTCGGCCGAGGCATAGCCGATGATCGCGTCGCCCGAGCGGTCCAGCCGCAGCCAGCGATCAGATGCGGCGGAGACCGGGCCGGGCGGGCCGAACGTGTCGTTGACGTAGGCGTCCTGCATCCGCACGCCGTGGCTGCCGGTGACCATGATCGCCGCATAGGGGGATCCCTGGCGGGTGCTCGCCTTGATGATGAGCCCGGCCTTCGCCCACGGCACGTTGCCGGGCTGCAGGTCCCCTGGACCTTCGGGGATGCTGCTCTTGAGCGCGGAGACGGAGACGGTGATGCTGCCGTTCCCCGCCAGCGGCCGGTGCACGAAGTAGAAACTGTCGGTGACCGGCTCACCGCCCGGCCCGATCGTCACGGGCGGTGAGCCATGCTGATCGCCGCTGAGCCCGGCGAGCACGGCGAACACCACCAACAGCAGCGCCGCGGCCGCCATGCCGATCAGCCAACCGCGGACGGTTCGGAACTTGGTCCATTCCGCGTGCAGCACCTGGGGAAAGCCGTCCCGTCCGACTCGTCGGCCGGACCGGTGAGACGTGCCAGTCACTGTGAGACCTCCGCGGGCGTCGCGGCGCGGAACTCGACCGCCTCGCGGGTGAGCTCCAGATAGACGTCCTCAAGGGTGGCGCGGTGGGCCGATACTTCGGAGAACGGCACCGCGCTCTGGCCGAGCAGCGTCGCGATCCGTCCAGCGGGCAGGCCCGAAACGGTGATGGTGTCGCGCCCGGCGGCCGCCACGGTCACACCGGCCTGCGCGAGCACCCTCATCGCGTGCGTCCCCGCCGTGGTCCGCAGGGTCACCCGGTTCTTGGAGGCGGCCGCGATCAGCTCGGCCACGCCGGCGTCGGCGATCGCCCTGCCGCGCCCGACCACGACGAGATGATCGGCTGTGTCCTGCACCTCGCTCATCAGGTGGCTGGAGACCAGCACGGCGCGGCCCTGGGCGGCCAGCGACCGCAGGAAGCCGCGCATCCAGATCATCCCGTCGGGGTCCATGCCGTTGAACGGCTCGTCGAGCATGATGGTCGGCGGGTCGCCCAGCAGGGCCGCGGCGAGCCCGAGTCGCTGCCGCATGCCGAGCGAGTAGCCGCCGGCCTTGCGCCGGGCCGCCGAGGTCAGCCCGACCTGCGCGAGCACCTGGTCCACCCGCCGCGCGGCCAGGCTCTGCGAATGCGCCAGCCACAGCAGGTGGTCACGCCCGCTGCGTCCGGGGTGCAGCGCCGCCGCGTCCAGCAGGGAACCGACATGGCTCAGCGGACGCTTCAGACTGCGGTACGGCTTCCCCGCGACGAGCGCGGCCCCCTCATCGACCGCGTCCAGGCCGAGGATCACCCGCATCGTGGTGGACTTCCCTGCCCCGTTCGGCCCCACCAAGCCGGTCACCGCACCCGGACGGACGGTGAAGGACATGCCGTCGAGGGCCAGGGTCGTCCCGTACCGCTTGCGCAGTCCGGCGACGACGATCCCTGAGGCGCTCATCGCGGGCTCACGGTTCGAAATGGATTCATGCCGACGGTTGTACGCGGCACCCGGTTCCAGCCCGGTCGCAGCCGCTGCGACCGGGCTGGAACCGGGGGTCTGGCATCGTTGGCGCATGGCACCTCGACCCGGCGGCCGGTTGGGCCGCCCCGCACGCACGACCGCCGGCGGTGCGCGGCGGTGAGGGTCCTCGTCGTCGAGGACTTCGAGATCCTCGCCCGCTCCATCGGGACCGGGCTGCGCCACGAGGGGATGGCCGTCGACGTCGTCCTGGACGGGACCGCCGCCCTCGACCGCCTGGCCGCCACCCGCTACGAGGTGGTGATCCTCGACCGCGACCTGCCCGGCGTCCACGGGGACGAGATCTGCCGGCGACTCGCCCACGGCCGCTGCGAGACCCGTGTGCTGATGCTCACCGCCTCCGACACGATCGAGGACCGCGTCGACGGGCTCAGCCTCGGCGCCGACGACTACCTGCCCAAGCCGTTCGCGTTCGCCGAACTGGTCGCCCGCGTCCGCGCCCTGGCCCGCCGCGCCAC
>NZ_SMKU01000105.1 GCF_004349215.1 Actinomadura rubrisoli
TCGCGGCGACGGGCAGGTGGGGCGCCGGGCCGATGACCGGCGGGGTCAGGGCCAGGACGGCGGGAGCTGTCGCGGGGATCCGCGCGTCGTCGTGGCCCTGGGCGCGGGCCCGTGCGAGTGCGGCCAGCCCCTGGGCGGCGGCGCCGGTGGAATGGTCGTCGGCCGGGAGCAGCGACCCCGCGAGCGCCTCCAGGCCGTGCAGCGCGGTCAGCGTGGCGCGGGTCCAGCGCAGGGCTCCGGCCAGGTCCGCGTCCGAGATGCCCGCGTCGAGCGGCGGGAGCGCGGCGAGGTCGGCGTCGACGGCGGCGGCCGTGTCGGCGGCGAGGGCGGGAAGCTCGGCGCGCAGGCGTCCCACCGTCCAGGCCGCCCGCAGGCGCCGCGCGGGCGGGACGGGGTTGAGCAGCCGGAGGCGGGACCCGCGGCCGGGCTCGGCGCCGAGGCGGCGCAGGTCGGCGGCGGCGCGCCCGCCGACGGCGCGGACGGTCGGGGAGCGGCGCAGCGCGCGGCGCGAGACGGCGCCCGCGGTGGCGAGCGCCTCGCCGAGCCCGCGGTCGAGGGGGACGAGCCAGAGGTCCTCTTCCAGCGGGGACAGCGGGTCGGGCAGCGTCTCGGCGACCGGGCCGGGGCCCAGCAGGACGGCGCGGCGCGGCGGCAGCGGCGCGAGGGCCGTCACGGGACGGCTTTGCAGCAGCCAGAGGCGGCCTTCGTGGTCGAACGCGAACTCGATGTCCTGCGGGCCGCCGAACACGGCGGCGGCGCGGGCGGCGAGCCGGGCGAGCGAGCGGAGCTGGAGTGGGGTCAGCGGCCCCTGCCCGCCGGACGATCCGTCCGCGCCGTCCTCCCCCGCGGGCCCGTCGTCGCGTTCGACGGCGACGATCCGGCCGCGGCGGGTCAGAGCGTAGCGGGTGCCGTCGGCCTCGCCGCCGACGAGGGCCTGCGGCCCGCCGGGCACTGCGGAGACGATCACGCGGTCGGTGCGGCCGTCCACCGGGTCGGCGCCGAACATCACGCCGCCCGCCGCCGCGTCGAGCTGCGGCTGGACGAGCACGGCCATCGTGCCGGGGGCGGACGCGGACGCGGCGACGTCGTCCACGGCGGTGAGGAAGGCGGGCCAGTCCCGGACGTCGAGGACGGACACGAAGCGCCCGGCCATGGAGGAGACGGCGCCGTCCTCCTGCGTGGAGGAGGAGCGGACGACCAGCGGGCGCGTGCCGTCGCGGCTCAGCCGCGCCCAGGCGGCGCGCAGCTCGCCGGTGTTCACATAGCGCTCGCGGGAGGCCACGCAGGGCACGGGGATGACGAACCCGGGCAGCACCGGCAGTTCGTGCCGCGCCGCGCGGGCGAGGTTGGCCGCCTTGGCCCCGGCCCGGTCGGGCGCGGTGGCCAGGGGGTCGTCCAGGTTGATGGTCCAGAAGACGCGAGTGCTTAGTGGCACCACGAGCTCCGTTCATCGGGGCCGCCCGTATATAAAGAATCCGTTGAACGCCCTGTGAATTCCTCCGTCACAGGGGTTGTCTTGGATCTCCCCCTTGGGGGTAGTCAGCGCCGGTCCGTATCGTCCTGAGGGCGGAGGAAGGACCCTGAACGGCCCCCGAGAGCGGCAGGGGCCGGGCCTGGTTCGTACGATGACGCAGGCGTCGAACCGAGGGGGACCATGACCGCCGGGCTGGACTGCCAGATCGCCGAGGGCGTGGGGACGATCACCATCGACCGGCCGGCCAAGCGCAACGCGATGTCGGCGGACATGTGGCGGGCGCTGCCCGGCCTCCTGGACGGCCTCGCCGCCGATCCCGGCGTGCGCGTGCTGGTCCTGACGGGGGCGGGCGGGAACTTCTGCGCCGGGGCCGACATCTCGGAGCTGGCCGAGATCGACCGGCACGACGGCGGGCACCTGTCGACGGCGGCCGAGGTGGCCCTGGCGGCGTTCCCGAAGCCGACGCTGGCCGCGATCGAGGGGTTCTGCGTGGGCGGCGGCTGCCAGCTCGCCGCCGCATGCGACCTGCGGTTCGCGGCGGAGGGCGCGCGGTTCGGCATCACCCCGGCCAAGCTCGGCATCGTCTACCCGGCGGTCGCGACGACCCGGCTGGTGCGGCTCGTCGGCCCGTCCGCCGCGAAGTACCTGCTCTACTCGGCCGACCTGGTCGGCGCCGCGCACGCGCTGCGGATCGGCCTGCTGGACGAGGTCGTCCCGGCCGACGGGCTGCGCGCGAGGGTCGCCCAGTTCACCGGGACCCTCGCCGGACGCTCGCTGCTCACCCAGCGCGCCACCAAGGACATCGTCGACGCCATCGCCGCGGGCGATCCCGTCGACGACAGGGTCCGCGGCTGGCTGGCGGAGGTGAAGGCGGGCGGCGACGCGGACGAGGGCGTGGCGGCCTTCCTGGAGCGCCGTGCCCCCCGGTTCACCTGGACCGCTCCGGCCGGGTGAGGGCGGGCCAGGCGGTCAGGTCGCAGCGCCGTCCCTCCGGCAGGCGGCGCAGGCGCGGGATGGCGTCGACCGGGTGGTCCCAGAGCCCGGCCGTTTCGGGACGGCGCAGATCCGCCAGCGTCAGGACGCCGCACAGCAGCGACTTGTTCGTCCGGACGGCCAGAAGCGGGCCGACCTGGAGACCGCCCTGGCCGATCCCGCGCAGGGCGCCGAGCAGCGCGCGCGCCTCCTGCGTGACCTCGCCGGGAGGCCCGCCGTTCTCGGAGGTCGTGCGGAGGACGCGCACCAGGTCGATGAAGTCCCGTTCCAGGCCGCGCGGGCTGCGTCCCGACAGGTAGTAGCGGTCCCGGTCGGTCAGCTCGACCCGCAGCCCGTAGCGCTCGGCGAACCGCTCGTAGGGGCCGGTCAGGGCGGAGCGCGCGGCGGCGGGCTCGGCGGTGAGGCCGCCGGCGACCACGTCGGCCGGGTCGGCGCCGAGGGAGGCGGCCACGGCCTGGTCGAGCCGTCCGACGAGGTGCCCGCGCAGCCCGGCGACCTCCCTGGACAGCCGGTCCAGGGCGTCGCGCTGCCGGGTCAGCCGGTCGTTGACGTCCGGCACCATCCGGTCGTTGATCTGCGCGATCAGCGAGCGGATGCGGGCGTCGGTCTCGCGCAGCGACTCCTTCTCGCGGTCCTGCTCGGCCGTGAGGCCCTCAAGCCGCTCGCGCTGGGACGCGCGGAAGCCCTCCAGCTCGTCCCGGGTGCCCTTGAGCGCGGTGAGCTGGGTGCGGATGTCGGCGATCTCGGGCGCGCCCGCGGACCGCTTGCGCTCGAACGCCAGGTACAGCTCCCGGCCGGCGATCGCCAGGCAGAGCAGGACCAAGATCACCGTCATCGCGCCCTCCAAAGGGCCATCTCGCCGAGCAACATAATTCACCGGGCGCTGACCCGGATAGACCGAAATGTCGGCGAAGCCGATGCGAACTGTACGGTGCGGCGCGGCCCTCTGCGGTCCCGAAGAGACCGTCAGCGGTTCAGATAGGCCAGGACGGCCAGCACGCGCCGGTTGTCGTCCCCGGTGACCGCGAGGTCCAGCTTGGCGAAGATGTTGGCCGTGTGCTTGGTCACGGCCCGCTCGGTGACGACGAGCTGCTGGGCGATGGCCGCATTGGAGCGTCCCTGCGCCATCAGCTCCAGGACCTCCGTCTCGCGCGGCGTGAGACGGCCGAGCGGCGTGTCGCGGGTGCCGCTGGCGACGAGCCGGGAGATGACCTCGGGGTCCATCGCCGTCCCGCCGGCGGCGACGCGGCGGACGGCGTCGACGAACTGGGCCGTGTCGAACACGCGATCCTTCAGCAGGTAGCCGATGCCGCCGGTGCCGTCGGCGAGCAGCTCCCGGGCGTAGAGCTGCTCGACGTACTGCGACAGCACCAGCACCGGCAGGCCGGGGACCTGGCGGCGGGCCTCCAGCGCCGCCTGGAGCCCCTCGTCGGTGAAGGACGGGGGCAGGCGCACGTCGACCACCGCCACGTCCGGGCGGTGGTCGAGGAGCGCCTTCAGGAGCGAGGGGCCGTTGTCGACGGCGGCCGCGATCTCGAAGCCGTGCGTCTCCAGCAGGCTGACCAGGCCCTCCCTCAGGAGAGCGAGGTCTTCGGCGAGGACAACGCGCACGGCAGCTCCAGGGTGACGGTCGTCGGGCCGCCCACGGGCGAGCTGAGGGCGAGGATGCCGTCGAATGTACCGATCCGGCGCTCGATCCCGCGCAGTCCCGTCCCGCCGTCGAGCGTGGCGCCGCCGTTCCCGTCGTCGGTGACGGCGATCCGGAGCATTCCGCCTTCGTGCCGCACGTCCACCCAGACCCGTCCCGCGCCCGAGTGCTTGGCCGCGTTGGTGAGGATCTCCGAGACCGCGAAGTAGGCGGCGGACTCCACCGGCGGCTCGGGGCGGCCGGGCACCGCGACCGTGACCTCCACGTTCAGCGGATGGTCGAGCGCGAGCGCCTTGACCGCGTCCCCGACGCCGCGGTCGGCGAGCACCGGCGGGTGGATGCCGCGGACGAGGTCGCGCAGCTCGCGCAGGGCCTTGGCGGACGAGGCGCGCGTCTCGGCGAGCAGGAGCCGCGCCCGCTCGGGGTCCTTGTCGAGCAGGTGCTCGATCGCGCCGAGGCTCATGCCCATCGCGACCAGCCGGGCCTGCGCGCCGTCGTGCAGGTCGCGCTCGATGCGGCGCAGCTCGGCGGCGGACGCGTCGACGGCCTCCGAGCGGGTCTCGGTCAGGTGCTGGACGCGCAGCGCCAGCCGCGACTTCTCCGTCGGGCCGAGCAGCGAGCGCCCCCAGCGGCCGTACACGGCCAGCATTTTCGGCCCGGTGAGGAACCCGACGGCGATGCACAGCGTGGCGACGACCAGCGTCGAGACGATCCGCTCGGTGTCCCGGTCATAGCCGGGGTCGACGTGCACCCACCCGTACCAGTCGCTGCCGCCGTAGTGGCCGATCATCCCGCCCGCGAACGTGGCGAGGCAGTACCCCCACACCCCGTACAGGATGAGCCAGCCGGGCAGCGCCGCCGTGAACGTCACGACGATCGGATCGATCATCAGCCACAGGTAGTCGCGCCAGGTGGCAGGGTCGCTGATCAGCGCGACGAAGCGCCGCAGCAGGCCCATGAAGCCCTGCTCGCCGGGCGGCTCGGGCAGGTACGGGCGCTCGATCGGGACGCCCGTCCAGCGCCCGATCAGGGTGCGGTAGACGTTCGTCATGTTGCGCACCAGCAGCGCCGCGGACGGGAACAGCAGGATGCCGATGATCCCGGTGACCATGGACAGCACCGAGCCGAACCAGACCGCCACGAAGAACGAGGGGAAGGCCAGCAGGCCGAGCTTGAAACCCCGCCATGGCGTCCTGGTGTGCTCCTGCCACCAGGTCTCCTTCACCAGTTCACCGCTCACCGGATCCTCCGTAGTTCGCCCTGTGTCGTTCCGGAATCCAGTCTCCGGCGGGCGTTCTGCCAGCACAGTGTGCCCGCAACCCGGCCATGGGGTGTACTCAGGTCCACCCCCGGACGCCGTCTAGAGCCATGTCGCGGGTGGTCCGGCGTTCCTAGCGTCCTTGGTGTCACCCCCATCCGACGCTGACAGGGGACCCCCATGAAACGAAACCTCGCCGCCGTTCTCGGCGGCTGGAGCGCCCGACATCGCCTGACCGCCATCCTGGGCTGGCTCGTGTTCGTCGTCCTCGCCTCGGTGCTCGGCGGTGCGGCCGGGCAGGTCACCATGGCCGACCACGAGCAGGGCACCGGGCCGTCCGCCCGCGCCGAGAAGATCATCACCGAGGCCGGGATCGCCGACACCGACCAGGAGACGGTCCTGGTGTCGGGCGGCGCCCACCCGGCCGGCTCGCCCGAGATGACCCGCGCGGTCGCCGCCGTCAGGGCGAACGTCCAGGCCACCGGCGTGCTCACCGACCTGCGCCCGGACGCGGTGTCCAAGGACCGCCGACACGTCATCGTCCAGTTCACGCTGAAGGAGAGGCCGGACGGCGCGCCCGACCCGCTGCCCGCGATCGAGGACGCGGTGGGCAAAGCGCGTGCCGCGAACCCGTCCGTCCAGATCGGGCAGTTCGGGGGCGCCAGCGCCGACGCGTGGTTCGACGAGGCGCTGGGCAGCGACTTCCAGCGCGCCGAGATGACGGCGCTGCCGCTCGCGATCGGGATCCTGCTCGTGGCGTTCGGCGCGCTGCTGGCCGCCGTCCTGCCCGTGCTGCTGGCGTTCACCGCCTTCCTCGCGGCGGGCGGGCTGCTGGCCGTGACCAGCCATGCCGTGCACGTGGACGGCACGACGAACTCGGTGATGCTGCTGATGGGCCTCGCGGTCGGCGTCGACTACTGCCTGTTCTACCTGCAACGGGAACGGGAGGAGCGGGCGAAGGGCCGCGACCGGGAGACCGCGCTGGCCATCGCGGCGGCCACGTCGGGACGGTCGGTGCTGGTCTCCGGGCTCACCGTGATGGTGGCGATGTCCGGGATGTTCCTGTCCGGGCTGCTGCTGTTCAAGGGGTTCGCCGTCGCGACGATCCTCGTGGTCTGCATCGCGATGCTGGGTTCGGTGACCGTCCTGCCCGCGCTGCTGTCCCTGCTCGGCGACAAGGTCGACTTCGGCCGGATCCCGCTGCGCCGCCGCCGCCGCGCGGAGGGCGGAGGCATCGTGGGGGCGCTGCTCAAGCCCGTCCTGGCGCGTCCGGGGATCGCGGCGGTGCTGTCGGCCGGCCTGCTGCTGGCCCTGGCGGCGCCCGCGCTCGGCATGCGGACGGAGCGGCTGACCATCGACCAGCAGATCCCGCCCGGCGAGCCGATCGCGCAGGCGTACACGCGGCTGAACGCGGCGTTCCCCGGCAACCCGCAGCCCGCGACCGTGGTGGTCAAGGCACGCGACATCCGGGCGCCCGAGGTGCGGAGGGCGATCGAGGAACTGAAGCGCCGGGCCGTCGCGTCCGGGGAGATGAACGAGCCCATCGACGTCACCGTGCACGAGCGCGCGAACGTCGCGGAGATCGCGGTGCCGCTCGCGGGGGCCGGCGCCGACGACGCCTCCGAGCACGCGCTCGGGACGCTGCGTGACACGATCGTCCCGCAGACGGTGGGACGGGTCGCCGAGGCGCCGGTGACGGGGCAGCTGGCCTGGTCGGTCGACTACAACGCCCAGCTCCGCGACAGCATCGTGCCGGTGTTCCTGTTCGTGATGGGCATCACGTTCCTGCTGATGCTGGTCTTCTTCCGCTCGGTGGTGATCGCCCTCAGCGCGATCGCGCTCAACCTGCTGTCGGTCGGCGCCGCCTACGGGGTGATGGTCGCGGTCTTCCAGCACGGCTGGGGGGACGAGCTGGTCGGCACGCGTGCGGCGGGCGCACTGGAGTCATGGATCCCGCTGTTCGTGTTCGTGGTGCTCTTCGGCCTGTCGATGGACTACCACGTGTTCGTCGTCTCCCGGATCCGCGAGGCGCACGACCGGGGCCTGGACACCGCGAGCGCGGTCGGCGAGGGCGTGCGGGCCACGGCCGGGGTCGTGACCAGCGCGGCGGTCATCATGATCGCCACCTTCGGGATCTTCGGGACGCTGTCGATGCAGGACTTCAAGCAGCTCGGCGTCGGCCTGGCGGTGGCGGTGCTGATCGACGCGACGATCGTCCGCGTGGTGCTGCTGCCCGCGGTCATGTCGCTGCTCGGCCGCGCGAACTGGTACCTGCCGCGCTGGCTGGGCTGGCTGCCCCGCCTCTCCCACGACCCTGGGCCGGTCCCGCCCCCGGCCCCGGCCGTTCCGGAGCGGATGGCCACGCGAACATAGGACGAACATAAAAATATGCTTGACCAAGTAACTATGACGAGCCTAAAATTTGGCTCGTCATAGTTACTTGGAGGTGTCCATGACCGCTCCCGCTTGCGCCCCCGGTGCCGCGCGGCCCGCGGAACGGCTCGACCCGGCCCTGCTGAAGATGTCCTTCGTCCTCGTCCTCGGGCCGATCCTCGCCCTGCTCGACACGACGATCGTCACCGTCGGCCTGGACGCCGTCGCCCGCGACTTCCACAGCCCGCTGAGCACGCTCCAGTGGGTGTCCGCCGGCTACCTGCTGTCGATCTCGATGGTCATGCCGCTGGCGGGCTGGGCGAGCGACCGGTTCGGCGCCCGCGCGATGTGGATGACCTCGGTCGCGCTGTTCGTCGCGGGCTCGGCGCTCTGCGGGCTCGCCTGGTCGGCCGGGAGCCTGATCCTGTTCCGCGTGCTCCAGGGCATCGGCGGCGGTTTGATCCAGCCGATCGGCCAGTCGATCGTCGTCCGGGCCGCCGGGCCCGCCCGCCTCGGCCGGATCTTCGGCATCACCGTCCTGCCGCTGACGTTCGCGCCCGTCCTCGGCCCGGTGGCCGGCGGGCTGATCGTGGAGCGGTTCGACTGGCGCTGGATGTTCCTGGTGAACGTCCCGCTGGGCCTGGTCACCCTCCTCCTCGCGGCCCGCTACATCCCGTCCGACGGAGAGCGCAAGGCGGAGGGCAACCGGCTCGACGTGCTCGGGCTCGCGCTGCTGTCACCGGGCCTCGCGGCGGTCGTCTACGGCTTCTCCGAGGTCGGGGACGCGGGCGGCTTCGGATCGTCCCACGTCGTCCTGGCCCTGACGGCCGGGACGGTCCTGCTGCCGGCCTACGGCGCGCACGCGCTGCGGCGCCGGGACCGCGCCCTGATCGACCTGCGGCTCTTCGCCCGGCGCGGCTTCGCGGTCGCCACGGCCAACTCGTTCCTGCAAGGCGCGGCGCTCTACAGCTCCATGCTCCTCCTGCCGCTGTACTACCAGCAGGTCGAGCACGCCTCAGCGCTGGAGGCGGGCCTGCTGCTCGCTCCCCAAGCGCTCGGCACAGCAGTCGCGACGTTCTTCGCCGGGCGGCTCGCGGACCGGATGGCGGCGCGTCCGCTCATCCTGACCGGGATCGTGCTGACCCTCGCCGGGACGGTCGCGTTCACCCAGCTGGGCTCGGACCCGGCGGGCTGGCTGCTCGTCCTGTCCCTGGTCGTGCGGGGCGCCGGGCTCGGCGTCGTGATGGCGCCCGGCATGGCCACCGTCTACGCCAGCGTCCAGCCGCATGAGACGGCCCGCGCCGCCGGAGCCGTCAACACGCTCAACCGGGTCGGCGGTTCGCTCGGCACGGCGATCCTCGTGGTCGTCCTGCAACGCTCGCTCGGCCACCACGCCGACGCGGCGGCCGCGTACGGCGAGACGTTCTGGTGGGCGGTCGGCCTCTCCGCGCTGACCCTCGTGCCCGCCCTCTTCTACCCGTCTAGGAAGGAGCACTCGTGAACCTGCGCATTACCTGAGGAAGACCTGTTCGCCGGCGTACGCCCCGTGCCGTCCGGCACGGGGCGTTAACGCTGTCGCGGCTTTCGGGCAGAGACCGGAAAAGGTCTCGTGCGGCCCCGGACCGGTCAGTAACGCGCCAGATATCGGTGGGCGACGTATTTGCCGACGAACTTCTGCTTCACCCCGCCCCGTAGTTGCACCCATCCATGCGTCGCGCGGCAGTCGGCGAAGATGATTTTCCCGTTCGGGAGGACGCCGAGAATCCGGCCGCCGGGCTTCTGCCGGACGTGCAGCCCGTGCCGCGCCTCGACGGTGTAGCGGCAGACCGGTGGCCGCTGGGCCACGGCGACGCTGGTCGGCGCGGTGGTGACCTGTGCTTCGGACGCCGGTGCCAGCAGGGCGAGGCCGCCCGTGGCGAGGCCGGAGATCGAGAGTGCGATACCTGTGCGGATGGTCGAGCGCATGCGGATGTCTCCCCCTAAATGATTGTTTCCTTCCCGCAGGCCACACTGCCTGACAGTTCTTTTCGGAAGGGCTATCGTGGGGTAAACAAATGACAGCGGGAACTCAAGGTGAATTGCGTTGAATGCCCCAATTATCCGCCTGCGGGGACGGTCAGAGCGCGACGAAGGTGAAGCCGCGCTTCTTCATCTTCGGGATGACCGTCTCCAGCGCCGCGAGGGTCTGCGACCGGTCGCCGCCGCCGTCATGGCACAGCAGGATGTTGCCGGCCTTCGCCTTGAGCAGCGACCGGCGGATGCTGCCGACGCCCGGCCGCGCCCAGTCGCGCGGGTCGACCGCCCAGTCGATCGGCAGCATGCCGTGCTCGGCGGTCAGCTCCAGGACGTTCTTCGACCACGCGCCGCCCGGCGACCGGAAGAACTGCGGCACCACGCCCGTCACGTCGGCGATCCGGTCGTGCGCCTCGACGATCTCCTTGCGGACCGACTTGCGCGACATCCCCGCGATCGTGATCGGGTGCGTCATCGTGTGGTTGCAGATCTGGTGGCCGGCGTCGGCGATGCGGCGGGTGAGCTTCGGGAACTCCGTCACCTGCTCGCCGATGATGAAGAACGTCGCGTGGATCTGCTCGGCGGCCAGCAGGTCCAGCACGCGCGGCGTCCACAGGGGGCTCGGCCCGTCGTCGATGGTCAGCGCGATCGAGTTCGGCGGCGGCGGCGGGACCAGCTGCGACAGCTCGCGGACGGGCGTCTCCAGCGCGGTGAGCTTCGCCGGGGTCCACGGGGCGGGACGCGGCGTCGGCGTGGGAGTCGGCGTCGGGGTCGGATGGATCACGGGCCGTGCCCGGGGTGTCGGCGTCGCCGATTCCGCGGCCGCCCGGGAACCGTGCGACGGGTGCGCCCCGTCCGCCCCGAGGGCCGCCAGTCCGGCGGCCGCGCCCATCAGCCAGAGCGCTTTGCGGCGGGACGTCCCGCCTGCCTCCTCATCCTCCACAAGTCCAACGCTATCGGGGTTTTAAGCGGGTAGGAGACTGCTATGGGATCACAATCGGCCCAATTGGCCTGAGAGCCGGGATTTCTCGGCGGCGGGGGGCGGGATGAGCGCGGCTCCGGCGGTCGGGCCGGCGCTGGCGCTCGTCCTCACGGCGCTCGCGGCGGCCGCCGCGCTGCTGGTGCGGCTCGGCGGTCTCGGCCTGGGCCGCGACCTGCTCGTCGTCGCGGTCCGCGCCGTCGTGCAGCTCTCGGCCGTGTCGCTGGTCATCGCGGCGGTGCTGCGCAGTGCGGGATGCACGGCCGGGTTCATCGCGTGCATGGTGGTGATCGCCGTCGCGACCGCGGGCCGCCGTGTCACCGGCTCGCTCCGCGGCCCCGCCTGGTGGACGGCGCTGCCGATCGTCGCCGGGGTCGCGCCCGTCCTCGCGCTGCTGATGGCGTCCGGGCTCGTCCCGGCGCGGCCGGTGGCGGTGCTGCCGATCGCCGGGATCTTCATCGGCGGCGCGATGTCGGCGACCGGGCTCACCGGCCGCCGGGCGCTGGACGAGCTGGCCACGCGCCGCGGCGAGTACGAGGGCGGGCTCGCGCTAGGGCTCGTGCCGCGCGACGCGGCGCTGGAGGTGTGCCGGCCCGCCGCCGCGCTCGCCCTGTTCCCCGTCCTCGACCAGACGCGCACCGTCGGCCTCGTCACGCTGCCGGGCGCGTTCGTGGGCGTCCTGCTCGGCGGCGCCGACCCCGCCGAGGCCGGCGCGACCCAGCTCCTCGTCCTGATCGGCCTGCTGGCCATCGAGGCGGTCGCCGTCCTCATCACGCTGGAGCTGGTCGCCACCGGCCGCCTTGAAGCCCCCGAAGCTAATCCACGCAGGCCAAGGCATCGATCTCGACGAGCATCGCCGGGTGGGGGAGCTCCACCGCGACCGTCGTCCGGCACGGGAGGACGCCGCTCGGGCAGTTCTCCTTGACGAACGCCTCGTACGCCTCGTTCATCTCGGCGAAGTGCTCGCGCGTCGTCAGGTAGACGCGGAACATCAGGACGTCCTCGACGCTCGCGCCGCCCGCCTCCAGGATCGCCTTGACGTTCTCCAGGACGCGCCGCGTCTGCGCCTTCACGTCGCCGGGGTGGACGTAGGCGCCGGTGCCGGGCTCCTGCGGGCCCTGGCCGGACACCTGGAGCAGCGGGCCCTTGCGGACGCCCTGCGAGAACGCAAAGGCGGCGGCGGGCGCACCGTCCGTGCGCACCTGCGTCTTCTCGGTCATTCGTGTTTCCCTTCGGTGTGGCCGCTGTCGGCGGAGATGGCGCGGGTGGTCGCGAGGAGGTCGGGGAGCAGGGCGAGGACGTCGTCCCGGCTGAGGACGACCTCCGGCGCCGAGATCGAGACGGCCGCCACGACGTGGCCGGAGGCGTCCCGGACGGGCGCGGCGACGCAGCGGATGAACGTCTCGTGCTCGGCGTCGTCCATGGCGTAGCCCTGCGCGGAGACGCGGGTCAGCTCGTCCAGCAGCTCGCGGGCGCCGGTGATGGTGCGCTCGGTGAACCGGGTGTACTCGATCTCGTCGGCGACGCGGCGGCGGCGCGGGCCGGGGAGGTCGGCGAGCAGGACCTTGGCGATTGCGGTGGCATGCAGCGGCATCCGCAGCCCGACCCGCGAGTACATGCGGATCGCGTGCCGGGAGTCGTACTTGTCGAGGTAGACGACGTCACCGCCCTCGTACACGCCGAGGTGGACGGTCTGCCCCGTCGCCTCGTTCAGCCGCGCCAGGTGCGGGGCGGCGATGTCGCGGATCCCGCGCTGCTCCAGCGCCGCCCCGGCCAGCGCGAACATGCGGGAGCCGAGGTGGAAGCGGTGCTCGCCGTCGCGGTGGACGAAGCGCTCGTCCTCCATGGTGCGCAGCAGCCGCAGCACCGTGGTCTTGTGCACGCCGACCACGGCGGCCAGCTCGTCGAGGCCGCGCGGCCCCTCGCCGAGCTCGATCAGGATGCCGAGCGCGCGCCGGAGGCTCTGGCTCACCGGGTGCCCTCCTCCACCGGACGGCCGATGCCGGAGGCGCGCACGGTGGTGGCGGCCCACGCGCGCGGGGACGCGCCGAGCAGGTCGTCCACGAGCGCGGGAGGGGGCGGGGGGCCGTGGTCGCCGGGCACGACGAGCGTGGCGGCGGCCGCGAGGTGGCCGAGCCGCAGGCAGCGCCGCGGCACGTACCCGCGGAGCGTTCCGGTCAGGTATCCGGCGGCGAACGCGTCCCCGGCACCCACCGGCTCGACGACCTCGACGTTGAGGGCGGGCTCGGTGGCGGCGGTGCCGCCGGTCAGCGCGGTGGCCTGGTGGGCGTCGTCCTTGACGACGATCGTCGCGGGGCCGGGGAGCAGGGCGCGCAGCCGTGCCGGGTCGCCGGTGCCGAGGACCTCGGCGGCCTCGTCCGTGCCGAGCATGACGATGTCGGCGGCGTCCAGCAGGGGCCGCAGGACGGACGGGTCGCGGCGGCGCCACAGCGCGGGCCGCCAGTTGAGGTCGAACGTCACCAGCCGCTCGCCGCGCGGGCGGCGCAGCAGGGCCCGGACGAGTTCCAGGGCGCCGTCCGACAGCGCGGCGGTGATCCCGGAGAGGTGGACGAGCTGCGCGCGCGCCAGCAGCGGCCCGGCGACCGGGTCGTCCAGCAGTTCGGGGCCGAGCGCGGAACCCGCGGACCCGTCGCGGTAGTAGTGCAGGACGCTTCCCCGCGGCCCGACCTCCTTCACATAGAGGCCGGTCGGACGGACGGGGTCCACGGACACGCCGCGCGTGTCGACGCCGCTCGCCGACAGGTCGCGGACGGCGCGGCGGCCGAACCCGTCGTCCCCGACGCGCCCCACCCACGCGGTGGGTATGCCGAGTGCGACCATCCCGCGCGCGACGTTCGCCTCGGCGCCGCCGGACGAGTGGTGGAACGAGGACACGTCCTCAAGCGGGCCGGTCTGGTCGGGGAGGAGCACGGCCATCGTTTCGCCCACGCTGACGGCTGTCGGGAAGCGTTCCATCTGCCCCTCTCCGCACGCCGGTCACGATCCGGTGGCCGACCGTTGACCGGTGCCCGACCGCGATGCTACAACCGCAGCAGCACATGACGCAATATGCATTGCACCATGTGCAACCAAGGAGGTCAAGATGGTGGCGAGCATCGATAGCGGCACGGTGGAGGCCCTCGGAGACGAGCGGCTCGACTGGCGCTTCAAGGCGGTCCCGGCGTCCGCGCACGGGATGACCGTCGCCGATGTCCGCGCTTCACCGATACCCCTCGGCGAGTTCGGCACACCTCTGCTGACGCTCGACGCGGGCGCACTCGACCACAACGTCCGGACGATGGCCCGGTGGACGGGTGCGGCGGGTGTGGCGCTCGCCCCGCACGGCAAGACCACGATGGCCCCGGCGCTGTGGCGGCGGCAGCTCGACGCCGGCGCGTGGGGCGTCACGCTCGCCAACCTCCCGCAGCTCCGCGTCGCGCGCGCGTTCGGCGTCCGCCGCGTGATGCTGGCGAACGCCCTGCTCGACCCGGCGGGCCTCGCCTGGCTCGCCGAGCAGCAGGAGGGCGACCCCGACTTCGAGTTCCTGTCGTGGGTCGACTCCCCGCGCTCGGTCGAGCTGATGGACGACGCGCTCCGCACCGCCCGCGCGCAGCGTCCGATCGACGTGTGCGTGGAGCTCGGCGGCCCCCACGGGCGGACGGGCGTCCGCGACGACGGCGACGCGCGGGCCGTCGCGGACGCGGTGCGCAAGGCGCCGACCCTCCGGCTCGCCGGGCTCGCAGGCTACGAGGGCGCCCTCGCCCACGACGCGTCCGATGAGGGGCGCGCCTCCGTGGACGCCTACCTGCGCCGGCTGGCCAACCTGTACGGGGGCCTCGACTACGAGACCGACGAGCCGGTCGTGACGGCGGGCGGCAGCTCGTTCTTCGACCAGGTCGCGGACGTGCTCGGTGGCCTCGACGGGCAGGTGGTGCTGCGATCGGGGGCGTACATCATCCACGACGACGGCTTCTACCGGAACATCTCGCCCTTCTCGCGCGGCGCGGCCGGACCGGACGAGCGGCTGCGCCCGGCCATGCACGGCTGGGCGCGCGTCGTGTCCCGCCCGGAGCCCGCGCTGGCGCTCCTCGACGCGGGGAAGCGCGACCTGCCGTTCGACGAGGGGCTGCCCGAGCCGCAGTTCGTCCGGGGGAGGGGAACGGCGCCGGTCGCCGGCGCGCGCGTCACCGCGCTCAACGACCAGCACACCTTCCTCGTGGACGCGGAGGCGGAGGTCGGCGACGTGGTCAGGTTCGGGCTGTCGCACCCCTGCACCGCGCTCGACAAGTGGACGCTGATCCCCGTCGTGGACGACGCCGACGCGGCGGAACCCGTCGTCGTCGACCTGATCAGGACGTGGTTCTGATGCCGGGCACGGTCATCCGCGGCGCCACCGTCGTGGACGGCACCGGCGGGCCGGGCCGCGTCGCCGACGTCGCCGTCGCGGGCGGGCGGATCACCGAGATCGGCGACCGCCTCACCGGAACCCCTCAGACCACCGTGATCGACGCGGGCGGGCTCGTCCTCGCCCCCGGGTTCATCGACATGCACGCCCACTCCGACCTGGCGCTGCTCATCGAGCCCGACCATCTCGCCAAGGTGAGCCAGGGCGTGACCTGCGAGGTCATCGGGCAGGACGGCATGTCGTACGCCCCCGTGGACGACAAGTCGCTCGCGGAGATGCGCCGCACCATCGCCGGCTGGAACGGCGACCCGCCCGGCTTCGACTGGACGTGGCGGACCGTCGGCGAGTACCTCGACCGCCTCGACGAGGGCATCGCCGTCAACGCCTGCTACCTCGTCCCGCAGGGCGCGGTGCGGATGCTCGCGATGGGCTGGGAGGACCGCCCGCCGACCGCCGCCGAGCTGGACCGGCAGCGCGAGCTGGTCGCGGGCGGCATGCGCGACGGCGCGGTCGGCATGTCCAGCGGGCTCACCTACGTCCCCGGCATGTACGCGGGCGACGACGAGCTGGCCGAGCTGTGCCGCGTCGTCGCGTCCCTCGGCGGCTTCTACGCGCCGCACCACCGCTCGTACGGGGCGGGCGCGCTGGAGGCGTACGCCGAGATGGTCGAGCTGTCGCGCCGCACCGGCTGCCCCCTCCACCTCGCGCACGCGACGATGAACTTCGGCGTCAACCGGGGCCGCGCGCCCGAGCTGCTCGCCCTGCTGGACGACGCCATCGTGGACGGCTGCGATATCACCCTCGACACCTACCCGTACCTGCCCGGGTCCACCACGCTCGCCGCGCTCCTCCCGAGCTGGGCGGCCGTGGGCGGCCCCGAGGCCCTGCTGGCCCGCCTCGCCGATCCGGACGAGCGCGAGCGGATCCGGCACGCGATGGAGGTCGAGGGTTCGGACGGCTGCCACGGCGTCCCGGCCGAGTGGGAGACGATCGAGATCTCCGGCTCCCCGTACGCCGCGGTCGTCGGCCAGACGATCGCCGCCCTGGCCGCCGCGTGCGGGCGCTCCGCGTTCGACGTCTACTGCGACCGCCTGATCGTCGACGACCTCGCCACCACGATCCTCCAGCACGTCGGGCACGAGGAGAACGTCCAGGCGATCATGCGGCACCCGTGCCACACCGGCGGCAGCGACGGCCTCCTGGCCGCGATCAAGCCCCATCCGCGCGCCTGGGGGACGTTCCCGCGCTACCTCGGCCACTACGTCCGCGACCTCGGCGTCCTCTCCCTCGAAGAGTGCGTCGCGCACCTGACCGGACGGGCCGCGCGGCGGCTGCGCCTCGACAAGCGCGGGCTGATCCGGCCCGGGTACCACGCCGACCTCGTCCTGTTCGACCCCTTGACCATCCGGGACACGGCCACCTTCGACGCCCCCCGGCAGCAGGCCGAGGGCATCTCCCACGTCCTGGTCGGCGGCACGGCCGTCATCGAGGACGGCGTGCCCACCGGCGCGCTCCCCGGCCGCTCCCTGCGCCGTGCCCCCGACGGAACGACCCGCTGAACCCCGAGCCTCCCAGCCCCCCTGCGCTCCCACACCGGAAGGTCACTGCCCATGGTCCACTGGCTGCAACACGAGACCGGCGGCCTGCTGCTGCTGTGCGCCGTGTCCATCGCGGTCCTGCTGTTCCTCATCATCAAGGTCAAGCTGGAGCCGTTCATCGCGCTCATCGTCTCCAGCCTGGCGCTCGCGCTCGCCGCAGGGCTGAGCGTCGAGCAGATCGTCGGGACGGCGCTCAGCTCCAAGACGTCCCTGCTGGAGACGGGCTTCGGCGGGATCCTCGGCCACATCGCGCCGATCGTCGGCCTGGGTACGATCCTCGGCGCGATCCTGGAGCGGTCCGGAGGCGCCGACGTGCTCACCCGGCGGCTGCTCAGCGTGGCGGGGGAGAGGGGCGCGCCGCTGGCGATGGGCCTCGCGGGGCTCATCTTCGGCATCCCGGTGTTCTTCGATGTGGGCATCTTCGTCCTCGCGCCGCTGGTCTACATCACCGCCAGACAGGGCGGGCGCTCCCTCGTTCTGTACGCGATGCCGCTGCTGGCCGGGCTGTCCATGACGCACGCGTTCCTGCCGCCGCACCCGGGACCGGTCGCCGCCGGCGGGCTGCTCGGCGTCCCGCTCGGCTGGCTCATCGTGCTCGGCCTCGTCTGCGGCATCCCCGCGTTCCTCGTCGCGGGCGTCGCGTGGGGCGCCTGGATCGGCAAGCGCGTGTTCATCGAGGTCCCGGACGAGTACATCGCCGCGGAGCGCGAGAAGGAGGAGCGGCGCGGCGAGGACCCGAAGGTCGATGCCGGCAAGGCGCCCGAGACGGCGGCCCCCGAACCGTCCCTCGCCCTCGTCGGGCTGATCATCGCCGTGCCGCTGGTGCTGATCCTGCTCGCCACGTTCAGCACCGTCTGGTGGGAGGACAGCCCCGCGCTGCCGACGCTGACCTTCCTCGGCAACCCGGTCGTCGCGCTCACCATCGCCGTCCTGCTGGCGATGTACCTGCTCGGCATCAGGCGCGGCATCCCCGCCGCCGAGCTGTCGGACCTCGCGACGAAGTCGCTCCAGCCGATCGGCATGATCCTGCTGGTCGTCGGGGGCGGCGCGCTCTTCGGCGCCGTCGTGTCGGCCACCGGGGTGGGCAAGGCCCTCGCCGGCACCCTGGCGGACGCAGGCCTGCCCGTGATCGTCCTGGCCTACCTGATCGCCTGCGGGCTGCGGCTCGCGCAGGGCTCGGCCACCGTCGCGATCGTCACCACCGGAGGCATCGTCGCGCCGCTGGTGCAGGGCGAGCACCACTCGCACGCCCACCTCGCGCTGATCGCCATCGCGATCTCCGCGGGCTCCATCATCGCCTCGCACGTCAACGACGGCGGCTTCTGGATCATCTCCCGCTACTTCAACATGTCCGTCCGCGACACCCTCAGAACCTGGACGGTGCTGGAGACGATCCTGTCCGTCGTCGGCTTCGCGATGGCGGGTGGCCTCAGCATCTTCATCTAGAAGCGGGCCCTCAGCGCTCCAGGATGGAGCGGACGTGCGCCAGGATCGGCGCGGACAGGCCGGGAAGCGTGGCGCACTCGCCCATCACCACCTTCCCGGTCACGAGGGACCCGACCCCGCCGACCAGCATCCGGCACGCGAACTCGGGGTCGGGCAGCGCGCGGAACCGCTCGTCCTCCTCCAGCAGCCCGTCCAGAAGCTCGGTGAACCGGGTCTGCACCGCGAACCGCAGCGCCGCGGCGGCCGGGCCCGCCGCATAGACCTCCAGCAGGAACGTGCGGGTCCGGGCCGCGTCCGCCGCCAGCTCGCCGAGGTAGGCGAGCAGCCCGCGCTCGAACCGCTGCATCAGCGGCAGGCCGTCGCCCCGCAGCGCCTCGTCGACGACCGCCACGATGCGGTCGGCGGTCGCCGCGTAGGCCGACAGGAAGCACGCCTGCTTGTCGGCGAAGTGGACGTAGAAGGTCTCCCGCGACACGTGCGCCAGCTTCAGCACGTCGGCCACCGAGGTGCGGGCGTACCCCTTCACGCCGACCGACTGCGTCATCGCGGCCAGCAGCCGTTCCCGCTGGGAGGCGCTGACCTCCTCGCGGCTGAGGCGATGACGCCCGCGCGGCAGCGCGCAGTAGCCGTCGGGGTCCATGCGACAAAGCTACCAACAGGGACGTTCTAGGCGAACAATTCCTACATCACGAACATTGGTGTTCATAGAGGTGTTACGGTTTTCATTGCACATCGGGGGCCGGACGTCCCTCCCACAAGGCGGGGCGACCGGGCGATCATGGCCGGCGCAGCCGACCGTGGTGACCGTTCCGACCAGGCAGTGCGCCACGGGGGCCGATCTGCTCTGGACGGCGCGTGCGCCGCGAGTGCTGACCCCGTCGCCGGGCCCGATCGCCCAGACCCGGAATGCCGGAACACCGCGCGGCCCCGCGGTTCTCCGGAACACGGCCCGGTGCTCTCCGGCCCGTCCGCAACGGCGCGGCGGCGGCCGGGGTTCTCCGTCCATGCACGCCCCCGCCGAACCCTCCCGGACGCGCCGCCCGGCGGCGATGCTGGCCGTCCTGCTCATCACGGGCGCGCGGCTGGGCGACACGCACGGCCACCGGCGGATGTTCCTGCTGGGGCTCGGCGCCTTCACGCTCGCGTCGCTGGCCTGCGGGCTCGCCCCGGCGACCGGCCCGCTGGTCGCCGCGCGGCAGCGCCGCGTCGCCGCCCGGGGCGGCTCCCCGCTTGCAGGTGTGCGGCCGTGAGTTGTGTCGGTGTGGCGGACAGGTGGGTGCAGCAGCCACAGGCTTGAACCCATCGGATGAGCTTGCCCGAGCTGTCGGCCGGGGACCACGACGGTATGGACGTCACGATGGTGTGCGAGCGGTGGGAACGGCTGTGGAATGAGAGGGACCCCGTGGCCCGGCTGGGGCTGCTGGAGATGCTGTGCGAGGAGGGCGTCGTGCTGGTCGACCCGGGCAACGACGTGGCCGGGCGGCAGGCGGTCAGCGACGCGATCGCCGGGGTGCAGGCCCGCACGCCCGGCATGCGGTTCCGCCTGACCGGCCCGGTCGACGCGCACCACAACGTGGTGCGGGTCGGATGGGAAACCGCTGCCGGAGATACGTCCCGGTCAGGGATCGATGTGTTCGTGCTCAGCCCGTCCGGGCGGATCACCACCGCACTGGGGTTCAAGGACTCCGCCTGAGCAGGGGAAACCGTGCTCTGTTGAGCCGGTTCAAGGCCGCGGCTCGCCGACGAAGCCGCGGCCCTGGACCGGCCTCGGGCCGTGAGGTCGACCGCCCGGGGGCAGCGGGTCAGCCCGCGACCGGCGCCTTGGCCTGCGGGGAGGTACGAGGGCCGGGAATGGCCGCACGTTCCTGCAGGTAGGTGACCTCGGTGCGGACCGCGTCCAGAAGCTTGGCGGCGATGTCCTGGCTGAAGCCCTGCCGGATGACGAACCGCATCACCGCGATGTGCTCCAGCGCGGGCGGCAAGTTGTAGACCGGCGCCTGCCAGCCGTGCATCTTCAGCCGGTCGGCCAAATCGAAGATGGTGAACCCGTCGTACCCCTGGCGGACAGAGATGGCCAGCACCGGCAGTTCCGATCCGTCGGAGATGACGTCCAGGCAGTCGATTTCGCCGATGCCCCGGCCCAGGAAGTGGGCGACGTCGATCGAGGTTTGCTGGATGGCCCGGTAGCCCTCGAAGCCCAGCCGCAGGAACTGGTAGTACTGCGCGACGACCGGCGCGCCGGAGCGGGAGAAGTTCAGGGTGAAGGTGTCGGTGGAGCCGCCGAGCAGGTCGCATTCCAAGACCAGGTCCTGGGGGAGCGCGGACGGCTCTTGCCACACGATCCAGCCGACGCCGGGGAACACCAGCCCGAACTTGTGCCCGGAGGTGTTGATCGATTGGACGCGGGGCAGCCGGAAGTCCCAGACCCGGTCAGGGTCGACGAACGGGGTGATGAACCCGCCGACCGCGGCGTCGACGTGCAGCGGGATGTCCCACCCATGTTCGGACTGGATCCGGTCCAGTTCTGCCGACATCGCGGCGATGTCGTCGTAGCGGCCGACCTGGGTGGAGCCGAGCACCCCGATGACGCCGATGGTGTTCTCGTCCACGAACTCGCCGAGCCGGGACGGGTCGAGGGTGAAGGCGGGTTCCTGGATCGGCATGTACCGCAGTTCGACGTCCCAGTACTGGCAGAACTTCGGCCAGCAGGTGTGCACCGCGGTGCCCATCACCAAGTTGGGCCGGTCGGCAGGAAGGCCCTGGGCGCGGCGGCGTTCCCGCCACCGGAACTTCATCGACAGGCCGCCGAGCATGGCGGCCTCGCTCGATCCGCCGGTCGAGCATCCGACGCTCTTGCCGTCGGGGTCGCTCCACAGGTGGTCGAGCATGTTGACGCAGCGCGCCTCCATGTCGGCGGTCTGCGGGTACTGGTCGTGGTCGACCAGGTTGCGGTCCAGAGTCTCGGCGATGAGCTCGCGGGCCTGCGGCTCCATCCACGTCGTGCAGAACGTCGCCAGATTGAGCCGGGCGTTACCATCCAGGACCAGCTCGTCACGGATCAGCGCCTGAGCGGCGTCGGGGTTCATCGGATTCTGCGGGAACTTGAACCGCGGAATGCCGCCCTCCGGGACGAGCCCGTTGTAGAGCGGGTTGATATCGAGTGCTTCCTGCCAGCGGTCGGCTTCCACCTTACGTAGCGGCATGTCGTTGACCTCTTCGATGACGGGGACTCTTCAACACAATCGTCACCCGCCGGCCTCCCCCGCTCCATCCACCGTTTGTCGTGAGCCGATCTGTTCACAATCCCCCGCGTAGCCGACGCGGCATCTGCGGTGGTGTGCCCTCCGCCGCTACGTGTGCCGGTCGGCCGCCGTGTCGCCGAGCCCCAGGATGTCGACGGCCTCGGCGCGCATCTGCACCTTGCGGACCTTCCCGGTGACCGTCATCGGGAACTCGTCCACCACATGCACGTATCGGGGGATCTTGAAGTGGGCCAGCCGGCCCGCGCAGAACTCGCGCAGCGCCTCGGCGGTCAGCGCGTCCGCGCCGTCGCGCAGCCGCACCCACGCCATGAGCTCCTCGCCGTACTTCTCGTCCGGGACGCCGATGACCTGCGCGTCCACGATGTCGGGATGGGTGTAGAGGAACTCCTCGATCTCGCGCGGGTACACGTTCTCGCCGCCGCGGATCACCATGTCCTTGATCCGTCCGGTGATGGTGAGGTAACCGTGCTCGTCCATGACCGCGAGGTCACCCGTCCGCATCCAGCGCGCCGCGTCGATGGCCTCCGCGGTCTTGGCGGGCTCGTCCCAGTAGCCGAGCATCACCGAGTAGCCACGGGTGCAGAACTCGCCGGGCGTGCCGCGCGGCACCGTGACCCCGGTAGCGGGGTCGACGACCTTGACCTCCAGATGCGGGTGGACGGTCCCGACCGTGGAGACGCGCCGGTCGAGCGAGTCGCCCGCGCGGGTCTGGGTCGACACCGGGGACGTCTCGGTCATCCCGTAGCAGATCGCGACCTCGGTCATCCCGAGCCGCTCGATGACCTGCTTCATCACCTCGACCGGGCACGGCGACCCCGCCATGATCCCGGTACGCAGGCCGGACAGGTCGAGCCCGTCCAGGGACGGCTCGTTCAGCATGGCGATGAACATCGTCGGCACCCCGTACAGCGACGTGCAGCGCTCCGCCGCGACGGCCTCCAGGGTGGCCCCCGGGTCGAACGCGGGCGCCGGGATCACCACGCACGCCCCATGGCTGGTCGCCGCGAGGTTCCCCATCACCATGCCGAAGCAGTGGTAAAAGGGGACCGGGACACACACGCGGTCCTCCTCGTCGTAACCGCACAGCTCGCCGACGAAGAACCCGTTGTTCAGGATGTTGTGGTGCGACAGCGTGGCGCCCTTGGGGAACCCGGTCGTCCCGGACGTGTACTGGATGTTGATGGGGTCGTCGGCGCTCAGCCCCGCGCCGATCCCGGCCAGGACACCGCGGTCTCCGGCCCGTCCCGCCGCCAGCAGCGCGTCCCACCCGCCGGTGCCGATGAGCAGGACGTCGGCCAGCGCCGGGCACCTCGGCGCGACCTCCTCGACCATCGCGGCGTAGTCGGAGGTCTTGAAAGCAGGTGTGGCGACGAGCGTGCGGATGCCCGCCTGGTTCAGGACGAACTCCAGCTCGTGCACCCGGTAGGCGGGGTTGATGTTGACCAGGATCGCGCCGAGCTTCGCCGTCGCATACTGCACGAGCATCCATTCGGCGCAGTTCGGCGACCAGATCCCCACCCGGTCGCCCTTGGCCACGCCGAGACCGTGCAACCCGAGCGCCACCGCGTCCACGTCGTCGGCGAACCGGTCGTACGTCCAGCGCCGTCCGGACGCCCGCTCGACCAGCGCGTCGCGGTCGGCGAACGCGGCGACGGTCCGGTCGAGGTTCGCGCCGATCGTCTCGCCGAGCAGCGGCACGGCGGAGATGCCGGAGGCGTACGAGAGCGTCACCGCAGGTCCTCCTCGCGGAACTCCCCCTCCGGCCGGTCGTCCGCGCCCGGATGCTTGCCGATCTCGCTGGTCCGCAGCTCCACCCGGCGGATCTTCCCGGAGATCGTCTTGGGCAGCTCGCCGAACTCCAGCCGCCGCACCCGCTTGTACGGCGACAGCTGCGCCCGGCTGTGCTCGAAGATCGATCTCGCGGTCTCGGCGTCCGGCTCCCAGCCCGCGGCGAGCGTCACGTACGCCTTCGGCACGGCCAGCCGCACCGGGTCCGGGGACGGCACCACGGCGGCCTCGGCCACCGCGTCGTGCTCGATCAGCACGCTCTCCAGCTCGAACGGCGAGATCTTGTAGTCGGACGCCTTGAAGACGTCGTCGGCGCGGCCCACGTAGGTGATGTAGCCGTCCTCGTCCCGGGACCCGATGTCACCGGTGTGGTAGTGCCCACCGGTCATCGCCTCGTCGGTGCGGTCGTCGTCGCCGTGGTAGCCGGTCATCAGGCCGAGCGGACGGTCCTCCAGGTCGAGGCAGATCTCGCCCTCGTCCCCGGCCTCCCCGGTCACCGGGTCGATCAGGGCGACCTGGTAGCCGGGCACGGGACGTCCCATCGACCCGGGCTTGACCGGCTGCCCCGGCGTGTTGGCGATCTGGACGGTCGTCTCGGTCTGCCCGAACCCGTCCCGGATGGTGACCCCCCACGCGTCCCGGACCCGCTCGATCACCTCGGGGTTGAGCGGCTCGCCCGCCGCCACGACCTCCCGGGGCGGTGACCCCAGCCGTCCGATGTCGGCCTGGATCAGCATCCGCCACACGGTCGGCGGCGCGCAGAAGCTCGTCACGCCGCAGCGGCCGAGCGTGTCGAGCAGCCGGTCGGCGTCGAACCGCGTGTAGTTGAAGATGAACACGCACGCCTCGGCGTTCCACGGCGCGAAGATGTTGCTCCACGCGTGCTTCGCCCACCCGGGCGAGGAGATGTTCAGATGGACGTCGCCGGGCCGCAGCCCCAGCCAGTACATCGTCGACAGGTGCCCGGCGGGATACGAGGCGTGCGTGTGCTCGACCAGCTTGGGCTTCGCCGTGGTGCCCGAGGTGAAATAGAGCAGCAGCGTGTCCCGCGACATGGTGAGCCCGTACGGCGAGTACTTCACCGGGCCCTCGTAGGCGTCCTCGTACCGCAGCCAGCCCTCCACGGGCTCGCCGACGGAGATCCGCGTGTACTCGCCGTCCAGCCCCTCGAACTTCCCGGCGTCGGCCGAACTCGCCACCACATGGCGGGCCCGTCCCCTCGTAAGCCGGTCCTGGAGGTCCGCCGGGCCGAGCAGCGGCGTGCACGGGATGAGGACGGCGCCGAGCTTCATCGCCGCCAGCACCGTCTCCCACAGCTCGACCTGGTTGCCGAGCATCAGGATGATCCGGTCGCCGCGCCGCACGCCCGCCGCCCGCAGCCGATTCGCCACCTGGCTCGACCGCCGCGACAGCTCGGCATAGGAGTACTTCGCCTCCGTGCCGTCCTCCTCGACGATCCACAGCGCCGGGGCGTCGTTCTCCTCGGCGATCTTGTCGAACCAGTCCAGCGCCCAGTTGAAGCCGGTCAGCACCGGCCAGCGGAACTTCTCGTACGCGGTGACGTAGTCGTCGCGGTTCGCAAGCAGGAAATCACGAGCCGCCCGAAACTCGACTGCCGCCATATGGTCCCTCCTATTGCAGTGCCCTTGGCGTCGGGCGCTAGAGCGCCCTCCTTCGGCGGGCACTGCGGCGATCGCTGCATCGCTCCGTCTCGCCTGGCGGCTCGCTGCGCGATCAGGTTCTTGCTTCGCTCGAACCTGGCTTCGCACGCGATCGCAACGCTGAGGCCGTTGACGCCTGGGGTTACTACGTCCTTTTGGGTTTGCTTGGCTCGAACCTGGTTTCGCACGCTATCGCACGTCTGGGATCGTCCTACCCCCTCGCGGCGAAGGTTGATCGTAGGAGGAGGACACATGCGAGCGGCCCGGAACCGTCCTCCCCAGGTGGTTCCGGGCCGCTCTCGCCGTCCGGCGGACCGCGCCCGATCTCCGCTACAGAATTCGGGGGTCTCGCGCTCGGACGGCGCTCCCGCCCATGGACGCCGGGGGGACATCCACGGACGGGACTCACACGGGCCTAAGGGCTACTCGTCCGGCCTAACGAGCTCGCGGGCCGCCTGGACGAACCGGGAGTCCGCCGCGCCGCCGCGCGCGTCCACCTGACGGGCGAGCCTGTGAGCCTCATCCCGGATCGCGGCCACCGTCTCCGCGAGATACCCCGTCCCCTCCAGCAGGCGGCGGACGATCCCGCTCACCTCATGGAAAGCGACATCGAACGCCACACGGGCCGGAGCCTCCGGAGCGTCCGCAAGCGCCTCCTCCGCCGTGTCGCGCGCCGCATCGGCGACGAACCGGATCATCGTCTTGGGCCGCCGCTGGGTGGCCATGGCCTCCTCGAAAGCCGCAACGGCCGTCCCTGCGAGCCGCGCGGGCCGCATCATCACGGGAGCCACCTCAGCGCCTCCCAACGAATCCGAAGAACCATCCGACCGCCCCGCACGCACCGCCGTAGACCAGCGCCCCCGCGAACATCCCCGCGAGCTCGCGCAGCGGAATCATCACCAGCGCGTCACGGACCCCGGTCACGCTCGCCTCCGCCGCATCTCGATGATCGCGAGCTCCGCCGCCTCCAGCGGCGCGGTAGCCAGGGCAAGCCACGCCGTCTGCCCGTTCGCGCCGGCCGTGACGATCCACCATTGCTTGTGTCGCGGGTGGTACGCGCACCCGATCGTGAATGTCCCGCCGATGCCGTCCACGCGGGACACCGCGAGCGCCGGATACCCGTCCGCCTCCACGAGCGCGCACGCCATGTCCCGCGCGTCCAGGACCGTGAATGCCGCCTGTACGGCCCTAAGCGCGGCCAGACGGGGGCTTCCCCCTGAAATGTGGACACCGATTTCAGGCGGTAGCGGTCAGGCTACCGGTGGTTTCTCGTAGTTGATCGGTGAGAGTTGGCCGAGGCGGGAGTGCCTGCGGCGGGTGTTGTAGCGGGTGGCCCAGCGGAAGA
>NZ_SMKU01000106.1 GCF_004349215.1 Actinomadura rubrisoli
GGGGTCCGGGGTGGTGGCCCCGCCGCTGGGCGGGTCAGGAGAACATGCCTCGCTTGAGCAGGCCGCGGGCGATGATGATGCGCTGGATCTCGGACGTGCCTTCCCAGATGCGCTCGATCCGCGCGTTGCGGTAGGCGCGCTCGACGTAGGTCTCGTTCATGTAGCCGGTGCCGCCGAAGATCTGGAGCACCCGGTCGGCGACCCGGCCCAGCGCCTCGCTGGCGAACAGCTTCGCCGCCGACGCCTTGGCGTGGACGGTCTTGGGCGCCTCGCCCCGGTCGGCCGCCCAGGCCGCGTTGTAGGTCATCAGGCGGGCGGCGTGCAGGTCGGTGGCGCAGTCGGCCAGCATGAACTGGATCGCCTGGTAGTCGGCGATCGGACGGCCGAACTGCACGCGCTGCTTGGCCCACTCCAGCCCGTCGTCGATCAGGCGGGCCATCGGGCCGAGGCACCGGGCGGCCGTCATGATCCGCCCGCTGCTCAGGCCGCCGCGCGCGATGGCGAAGCCGCGGCCGGGCTCGCCGAGGACGTTGCCCTCCGGGACCGCGCAGTCGTCGAAGACCAGCTCGGCCTGCCGGTAGCCCCGGTGGCCCATCGTCTTGTGGAGCTGGCCGACGCTGAATCCCGGCGTGCCCTTCTCCACCAGGAACGCGGTGATGCGGTCCTGCTCGCGATCGGGGTGGGTGAGCGCGAAGACGATGGCGAAGTCCGCCGAGTCGCCGTGGCTGATGAAGCGCTTGCGGCCGTTGATCGTCCACGTCCCGTCCGCGAGCTCGGCCCGGGTGCGGATGCCCGCGGCGTCCGACCCGGTGTCCGGCTCGGTCAGCGCGAAGCACCACTGGAGGTCGCCGCGGACGCAAGGGACGAGGAACCGCTCGCGCTGC
This sequence comes from Actinomadura rubrisoli, assembly GCF_004349215.1. Taxonomy (GTDB): domain Bacteria; phylum Actinomycetota; class Actinomycetes; order Streptosporangiales; family Streptosporangiaceae; genus Spirillospora; species Spirillospora rubrisoli. The sequence continues at coordinate 885 of NZ_SMKU01000106.1, forward strand.
TCCTCGTCGCAGGCCAGCAGGACGCCGGGCGCGGACGGCACGGCCTCGGCGACGCCGCCGAGCGCGCGGAACAGCTCCTCGGTCACCAGGACCTGGCCGAGCACGTCCAGCCCGGCGCCGCCGACCTCCTCGGGCATGCCCATCGCGTTCAGCCCGATGGCGACGGCCCTCTCCCGGATCCGGCGCTCGACCTCCTCGGGGAGCCCGTCGTGCTCCTCCACGTAGTCCTCGTGCGGGATGAGCTCGCTCTCGGTGAACCTGCGGACCGTCTCGCGGAACTCCGCGAGGTGGTCCGGGATCGCGAAGTCCATCAGCCCGGCCGTCCTTTCCCGGTGTGTTCGCAGGGGCCCGCGGCCGGCCGGCCGAGGACGACCAGCGCGTCCAGCGCCAGGCACCCCTCCCCCTTGGGCCGGCACAGCAGCGGGTTGACGTCGATCTCGGCGACCTCGGGGAGGTCGGCCAGCAGGCGGCCGACGCCGATCGCCGCGTCGGCCAGCGCCTCGGCGTCGCCCGCCGGGACGCCCCGGTAGCCGCCGAGGAGGGCCCCGATCCGCAGGCGCCCGAGCGCGGCCCGCACGTCGTCGCGGCCGAACGGCCACAGCAGGCCGGCCGCGTCGCCGAGCAGTTCGGTGAGCACTCCCCCGGCGCCGATGACCACCAGGGACCCGGCGGCGTCGTTGCGCCCGCCGACGATCAGCTCGGTGCCCGGCCCCGCCATCCGCTCCACGAGCACGCCGAGCGGGGCGCCGCCGCCCTTGGCGGAGGCCCCGGCGGCGGCGCCGCGCTGGACGATGCGGTGGAAGGCGCCGCGCAGCGCGTCCTCGTCGTCCAGGCCGACCTCGACGCCGCCGATGTCGGACTTGTGGGCGACGCCCGGGGCGTCGAGCTTGCACACCACCGGGTAGCCGATCCGCGCGGCGACCGCGGCCGCGGCGTCGGCGTCGGCGGCCACCTCGCCGGGCGGGGACGCCACGCCGTACAGCGTGAGCAGGCGCTTGCCGTCGGCCTCGGGCAGTGCCCCGGTGCGCCCGGCGAACAGTTCGGTGGCGCGCTGGCGCGCCTGCGGGTCGGCGACCGGAGGCGCGGCGGCCGGGCGTGCCGGCGGACGCGGCGCGCCGGCCAGCGCGATGGCCCGCAGCGCGGGCCGCACCCCGGCGAGCAGGACGACGCCGTGCCGCCGGGCGAGGCCCGTCAGCCCCGGCGCGAGGTCGGTGGTCGTGGTCATCAGGACGACCGGCACGTCCAGCGACGCCGCGGCCTCGCCCGCGCCCGCGATCATCTCGGGCCAGCCGACCTCGTCCAGCGGCTCGGAATGGGTGGGGGCGTCACCGGCGAAGGCGACGACGTCGACGCCGGGGCACCGGCCCATCGCGCGGGCCGCCGCGCGGTAGACGCCCTGGTCGCCCCACGCGGCCGCGCCGAGGTCAAGGGGGTTGCGCACCGGCATGTAGGGCGGCAGCGCCGAGGCCAGCGCCCGCTCGGCGGCGGCGTCCAGGGCGGCCAGCCGCACGCCGGTGGCGTCGGCGAGATCGGCGACCAGCCCGCACTCGCCGCCCGAGCTGGCGAAGACGCCGGCCGCGGCGCCGCGCGGGCGGCGCGGGGCGGCCAGCAGCGAGGTCAGGGCGACCATCTCGTCGAGGTCGTCGACGCGGTACACGCCGGTCTGCCGGAACAGCGCCTCGTAGGAGGCGTCCCGTCCGGCCAGGGTCCCGGTGTGCGCGATCGTCGCGGCCTCGCCGCCGGCCGAGCGGCCCACCTTCAGCACGACGACCGCGACGTCGCGGTCCGCCGCGCGCTCGGCCAGGGCGCGGAACCGGGCCAGGTCCGTGAGGCCCTCCATGACGAGGCAGACGACCTTCACGCCGGGGTCGGTCAGGAAGTACTCCAGGCAGTCCGACAGGTCCAGGACCGCCTGGTTCCCGGCGGACACCCCGTAGGCGACGGCGGGAAGCCGCCCGGACAGCATCGTGGTCAGCGCCATGTTGCCGCTCTGCGCCGCGAGCGCCACGACCCCCTCGTCCTCGGCGTGGAGGTAGGGCATCTCGATCCCCCAGAGGGCCGCGCGGCCGCGGAAGCTGGCCACGCCCAGGCAGTTCGGCCCGATCAGCGGCAGCCGTCCGCCCGCCGCCGCGACGATCCGGTCCTGGAGGCGGCGCCCCTCGGCGTCCCGCTCGGCGAACCCGCTGCCGTACACGACCATGGAGCCCGCGCCGAGCCGCGCCGCCTCCTCCACCAGGCCCGGGACGCCCGGCGCCGGGATCGCGGCGGCGACCGCGTCGGGCACCTCGGGCAGATCGCTCAGGGACGGGTAGGCGCGCACCCCGCCGACCTCGGCGTGCTTCGGATGCACGGCGTACAGGCGGCCGCCGAACCCGACGCTGCGCATGTTCCACAGCGTCCGCAGCCCGTACCCGCCCTTGGGCGAGGCGCCGACGACCGCGACGCTGGCGGGCCGGAACAGCCGGTCGAGACGGTGCGCGGCCATCATCGCCCCACGAAGACGGGACGGCGCTTCTCGATCGCCGCGGTGAGCCCCTCGGCCTTGTCCTCGGTGTCCACGCAGGCGCGCGCGCCGCGCTGCTCGTTGCGCAGCGCCTCCTCGATGCCGATGCCGTGGCCCATGCGGATGTTCTGCTTGGCCTCCCCGATCGCCACGGTCGGCCCGGCCGCGAAGATCCGCGCCTGCTCCAGCGCGCGGTCCATCAGCCGCTCGGGCGGCACGACCTCGCTCACCACGCCGATGCGCAGCGCCTCGTCCGCGTCGATGATCCGTCCGGTGTAGATCAGCTCGGCGGCGCGGGCCTCGCCCACGACCCGGGGCAGCAGGTAGGAGCCGCCGGCGTCCGGGCAGATGCCGCGCTGCGCGTAGACCTGGCCGAACCGGGCGGCCGTCGAGCCGAAGCGCAGGTCGGCGGTCAGCGCGATGTCGAAGCCCGACCCGGCGGCCACGCCGTTCACCGCCGCCACGACCGGCTTGGGCAGCCAGTACAGCCGCGCGATCGTGCGGTGCATCTTGGCCGGCCACGACTCCTCGTCCGCGTCGGAGCGGGCGGCCCACTCCTTGACGTCCGCGCCCGAGCAGAAGCCCCGCCCCGCACCGGTGATCACCACGGCCCGCACGCCCGGGTCCTTGCCGGCCAGCATGAGGACGCGGTCGAGCTCGTCGATGTCGGTGTTGGAGATCGCGTTGAGCCGCTCCGGCCGGTTCAAGGTCAGCACACCGACGGCGCCGTCCATCCGCCAGGTGCAGCACTTGAGCGCTGGGAGATCCATTGCTCGCCTTTCTCGTGAGAATCAAGGCATGGTCGAATCGGGTCGTGGCGGGGGGCGGTGAGATCGGCGGTGCTTCAGGTCACCCGGGCGAGGAAGCGGCAGTCGCTCGCGGCCCAGCTCAGCCAGTGCGACGTCCCCGCGGCGAACTCCGACCTGGCCGCCGACGGCGCCATCACCTGCATCTCGGCGCCTTCGTCGGTGCGAAGGTGCACCTCGATCTGCGGGCCGAGGTACACCTGCGTCACGACCGAGCAGCGCACCGCGTTGCGCTCCGACGCGTCCGGACGGTCCGCGCCGATCCGGAGGCGCTCCGGCCGGATCATGAATTCGCCGTCCGGCTCCGCCGAGCAGTCGTTGTCCTTGTCGACCAGGATGCGCCCGGCCATTCCCTCCACTTCCACAATGGTGTGCTCGCCCTTTTCCACGCGCGTCGCGGGCAGGCAGACCGACTGGCCCAGGAAATTCGCGACGAAGGAGTTGACCGGTTCCTCGTACAGCTCGTCCGGCGCCGCGGTCTGCTGCAGGACGCCCTCGTGCATGACGCCGATCCGGTCGGACAGGGCCAGCGCCTCGTCCTGGTCGTGGGTGACGTACAGCACCGTCGCGCCGACCCGCTGCTGGAGCGACTTCAGCTCCAGGCGCATGTGGTCGCGCAGGTTGCGGTCGAGCGCGCCGAGCGGCTCGTCCATCAGCAGCACGCTGGGGTCGAAGACGAACGCGCGCGCGAGCGCGACCCGCTGCTGCTGGCCGCCGGAGAGCTGGCGCGGATAGCGGTCCCGGAACGAGGTGAGCCGCGTCATCGTGAGCACCCGGTCGATCTGGCGCTCCGCCTCCGCCTTCTTCATCCGCCGCATCTGGAGGGGGAACGCGATGTTCTGCGCCACGGTCATGTGCGGGAAGAGCGCGTAGTTCTGGAACACCAGCCCGATGTTGCGGCGCTCCGGCACGTCGTCGGTGACCGCCCGCCCGGCCAGGTAGACCTCGCCGGCGGTCGCCGACTCCAGCCCGGCGAGGATGCGCAGGCTGGTGGTCTTGCCCGAGCCGCTCGGCCCCAGGAGGGTGACGAACTCGCCCTTGGCGACGGCCAGGTTGAAGTCGTGGACGGCGGGAGCGTCGCCGTACCACTTGTGGACCCCCGCGAACACCACCTGATCGGCCGTCGCGGCCTCGTCCGGCCCGGCCGGCCGCTGGTCGGCCACCGGCGCGCCGAGCCCGGCGCGTCCTTGCTCGGTCATCGGTGCTCCCGGCGTTCACGGAGGATCTTGATCAACTCGGAGAGGAGGAAGAGCGCGACGCAGACGGCGATGAGGATCGTGCCGGCGACCGCGAGCGTGGGCGTGAGGTCGTAGCGCACGCTGTCCCACAGCTTGCGCGCGAGGGTGACCGAGTCGTTGCCGGCCACGAAGAGGATGATGACCGCCTCGTCGAAGGCGATCACGAACGCGAACAGCGCGCCCGCCGAGATCGCCGAGGTCAGGGAGGGCAGCGTCACCCGCAGCAGGGTCCGGGGCAGCCCCGCGCCGAGCGTCCGCGCCGCGTTCTCCAGCTCGGGGTCGAACTGCTGCAGGGCGCTCGACACCGACACCAGGACGTAGGGGATGCCCATCACCGAGTACGCCACCGCGATCATCTGCCACTGGCCGATCAGCCGGAGGTCGGCGAACGTGAAGTAGTAGCTCATCGCCAGGACGATGATCGGGACGACCAGCGGCGAGTACAGCAGCGCGAAGATCAGGCCCTTCCCGCGGCGCGCGCTGCGGGCCAGGCCCCAGGCGGCCGTGGTGCCGACCACGGTGGAGATCGCCGCGGACAGCAGCGCGATCCGCGCGCTGGCCAGCGTGGCGTCCACCCATGCCGAGTCGGCGAAGAACCGCCGGTAGTGCACCAGCGACCAGCCCTCCGGCGGGAACGACAGGTAGTCGGCGCTGTTGAAGGACTCCAGGACCACGATCAGGATCGGGATGACGAGGAACGCGAAGACCAGGGTGACCACGCCCCGCAGGCCCCAGCGCAGCACGCGCTCCAGCGGGGTCGCGGGCATGCGCCGCCGTCGCCGCGAGAAGGCCGGCGGCGCCGGGCGGACGTCCGCTGACACGCTCACAGGGCCACCAGCCCCTTCACCTTGGTGAGGCGCCGCACGACCAGGGTCAGTGCGCTCGCCAGCACCAGCAGCAGCGTCGCCAGGGCCGCCGCCATCCCCCAGTCGAAGTTCACCTGGACGCTCTGGGCGATCACCACCGCGATCGTGCTCTGCTTCGGGCCGCCGACCAGGGCGGGCGTGACGTAGAAGCCGAGCCCGATGATGAAGACGAGCATGCCGCTGCTGACGATGGCCGGCACCGCCAGCGGCAGGTAAACCCGCGTGAAGGCGCGGACCGGCCCGGCCCCCAGGGACCGCGCGGCCCGGGGCAGCGAGGCGTCGATCTGGTCGAGCGTCCCCTTGATGATGAGGATCGGGAAGGGCAGCAGGATGTGCGTCATCGCGATGACCACCGCGCTCTCGCTGTAGAGCATTCCCTGCGAATCGCCGGTGATCGGCTCCAGCACCCTGGTCACCAGCCCGTTGTCGCCGAGCAGGACGATCCAGGAGAACGACCGCACCAGAATGCTCGTCCAGAACGGAATGATGACGAGAAGGGCCAGGAAACGCGCCCGGCGCCGCGAGGTCCGGGCCAGGAAATAGGCCACCGGGAAGCCGAGCAGAACGGTGAGGACGGCCACTTCAAAAGACAGCCGGACCGTGATTCCGAGCACATGCCAGATCGTGCCGTCGGTGGCCGCCTCGGTGAAGTTCCCGAAACCCGCCTTCGGTTCGGTGACGCTTTTCAGCAGCATGGCGCCGACGGGATAGGCGTAGACGATCGCCATGAAGGCGACCGGCAGCCCGAGCGCCAACGCGGCGAAGTCCGGGCGCCGGACCCGCCGTTTCCGCGCGGCCGGCACCCGGGAGAATTCACCGTCCGGTGGCAGCCGCGTCAGGGAGGTACGCGCCGTCATGATTGACCATCCCTCCGTTCCTCCGTGCACCCAGAACGGGCGACACACGGTTCCGCAGGGCCTGCCGGCCCGCGCCGCATGTCGACACAGTCAACGTTTGCGCGTGCCTTATGTCATGAGGGCCCGGTCACAAAACTCGCTGGGGCCGCCTGTGTCGGCCCCACAGTCGCCGCCGGGCGTCCCGCGTCCACCGAAGTGCCGTTGACGTGGGACGACAACGCGTGCTAGACCTCCACAACCCGGGTCCGGAGAGTGACACAGGTCTCCATGGCCCGGCCTTGGGGAAGGTGATCATGGCACCATCCAACACTCCTGCGGCGGTCGCCGATCACATGGCGGCGGTGGCCGGCAGCCTCAAATCCGCGTCGACGACCCTCGCGAACGAGTTCGTCCGCCAGTACGTGACCGCGACCGAATCGGGTGCGGTCGACCGCCAGGCGCCCGTCGAGGCGTTCGAGATGGCGGTGCGCGTGATCGATCTCTGCGCGAACGGCCTCACCGGCCCCACCGGCCCCGGGCCCGCGGCCGATCTGCCCGCCGGGCGCGGCGCCCGCATCGCCCTTCAGGGCAAGTCCGTGGGCGAGGCGGTCGAGTGGCTGCGCCTGCTGGAACGGGTCGTCGCCGACCACGTCCTGGCGCACGCCACCGGCGGCATGGACGAGATCCGGGCGGCGATCACCCGGCTGGCCGAGCTGTTCGACGTGCTCTGCACCCGCGAGCTCGAATCGTTCACCAGCACCTACAACGAGCTCGCCGGCTGGCAGGCGCGGGTGAGCACCGACCTGCTGAGCTGCCTGATCGCGGGGCCCGCGGTCGACGCCAGCACGGTGAACGACCAGGCCAGGATGCTCAACATCAACCCGCACCAGCGGTTCCGCGCGATCGCCGCCTACCACGACCCGGCGCCGACCCCGCAGCAGTGGATGCGCGCCCGCCGGCGCATCATGGAGGTGCTGTGGCGGCAGGATCCGCGCCGGGAGATCCTCCTCCGCGAGCGGCGCGGCCTGCTGCTGGCGCTGGTGCCGATCGACCGCTCCGGCCCCGGCCCGGTCGCCCTGCTCACCGAGATGCTGGACGGCGAGCCCGGCCGGTCGCTGTTCGTGTCCGCCGGGGAGCCGGGGGCGTCGCTGTCGGCGGCCGGGCACAGCTGCCGCCAGGCGCTGTCCGCGCTGGAGATCAGCATCTACCGCGACCAGCGCGGCCGCGTCACCCAGTGCACCGACGTGATCCTGGAGGTCCTGCTGGCGCACAACAGGTGGGTGTCCAAGCGGCTCATCGAGACCCGGATCGGGCAGCTCGTCGAGAAACCGCACCTGCTCGACACTTTGCGCGCCTATATCTCGTGTGATATGGCACTGCAGCGCACGGCGGAGGAACTGGTCGTCCATCCGAACACCGTCGCCTACCGGCTGCGGCAGATCGCCACGCTGACCGGACGCGACATGCGCCGCATCACCGACATCGGGGATCTCAGCGTCGCGCTGATGGCCTTCGACACGATCCAGATGCGCCGCGATCGGGAAGAGGCCAGGACGGACCTGCGCGCGCGATTGTTCGCCTGACCGAGTTCGCCTGACCGGAGTTCGCCTGACCGGAGTTCGCCTGTGCCGGGCCCATAATGACCGCCCGATTTCTTTGGTCGCTCAGGCTCAACAGGTCCAAGGCGAACGATCCTAAGCTTCGAGTCCAATCGCCCAGGGACTGGTGAGCGGAGCGACATGGACCACCGCGCGGACACGTACATCGACGGGCAATGGGTCGAGAACAATGGCGAGGACGTCATCGCCGTCATCGACCCGGCGACCGGGCAGTGCATCGCCACGGTGCGCGAGTCGTCCACCGACGACATGGACAGGGCCATCGAGGCGGCGGGACGCGCCCGCCCGGTCATGCGCACCATGCCGCCCGCGGAGCGCGCGGCGCTGCTGGAGCGCATCGCGGACGAGCTGGAGGCGCGGGTCGGCGGGCTGGCCGAGCTGATCTCCGGCGAGATGGGGATGCCGCGCAAGTACTGCGCGGACTACCAGGTGCGCACGGCGGTCGGAACGTTCCGCAACGCCGCGCGGGCGGTCGGCGACGTCGCCTTCACCGAGCGGCTCGGCGGCTCCACCGTGCTGCGCGAGCCGGTCGGGGTGGTGGCCGCGCTGACCCCCTGGAACTTCCCGCTGCTGCAGACCGCGGCGAAGATCGGGCCCGCGCTCGCCGCCGGCTGCCCGGTCGTGCTCAAGCCCAGCGAGATCACGCCGCTGGACGCGTTCGTCCTGGCCGAGGCGGTCGAGGCGGCGGGGGCGCCGCCCGGCGCGTTCAACCTGCTGTTCGGCAACGGCATGCACGTCGGCGAGTACCTGGCCCGCCATCCCGGCACCGCCATGGTGTCGCTGACCGGCTCGACCCGGGCGGGCCGCCGGGTCGCCGAGCTGGCCGCCGCGTCGATCAAGCGGGTGACGCTGGAGCTGGGCGGCAAGTCGGCCGCGATCGTCCTGCCGGACGCCGACCTCGGGGCGGCGGTCGAGCGGTGCGTGCGCACCGTGCTGGTCAACACCGGGCAGACCTGCACCGCGCTGACCCGGCTGCTGGTGCCCTTCCAGGCGATGGCGGACGTCGAGGACCTGGTGGCGTCGGCCATGGCCCGCTACCGGATCGGCGCCCCCGGCGACCCGGACGCCGACGTCGGGCCGCTGGCCAGCGCGAACCAGCGGCACCGCGTGAACGACCACCTCGAACGCGCGCTCGTCGACGGCGCCCGGACGATCTGGGCGTACCCGGCCGGGGAACTGCCGCGGCACGGGTTCTTCACCGCCCCGGCCGCCTTCGCGGTCTCCGACCCGCGCATCGTGCTCGCCCAGCAGGAGGTCTTCGGGCCCGTCCTGGCGGTGATCCCCTACGTCGACGAGGACGACGCGGTCGCGATCGCGAACGGCACCCAGTACGGGCTGGCCGGCGCTGTCTGGTCGGCCGACGAGGACCGCGCGCTGCGGGTCGCGGAGCGGATGGAGGCGGGCAGCATCGAGATCAACGGCGCGCCGTTCAACGGGCTCGCGCCGTTCGGCGGCCACAAGCAGTCCGGGTACGGCCGCGAGCTGGGCGCGCACGGCATCGCCCAGTTCACCGAGCTGAAGGCGATCCAGTGGCGCGGGGCGGGCGCCCGATGACCGCGCGGACCGGCGGCGACCTGGTCGTCGAGGCCCTGCGGGCCCTCGGCGTCGACCACCTCTTCGGCATCGCCAGCGTGCACAACCTGCCGATCCTGGACGCGGTGCGCCGCCACGGCGGCATCACCGTCGTCAGCGTCCGGCACGAGCAGGCGGCGGTGCACGCGGCGGACGGCTACGCGCGCGCCACCGGCGGGCTCGGCGTGGCACTGGCCTCGACCGGGCCGGGCACGGCCAACGCGATGGGCGGGCTGTTCGAGGCGCAGTTCGCCGGCTCCCGCGTGCTGCTCATCACCGGGCAGGTCGAGACCCGCTTCTACGGCCGCTCCAAGGGCTACCTGCACGAGGCGGAGCAGCAGCTGGCGATGCTGCGCACGCTGACCCGCGAAGCCTGGACGGTGCGCCGCGCCGAGGACATCGCCGAGACGGTCGTCGCGGCCGGCCGCGCCGCGGGAACGGGGCCGCCGCGGCCCACGGCCGTGGAGATCCCGGTGGACCTGCAGTACGCGCCGGTGCCGCACGCGCCGCCGACGTCCGAACCCGCCCCGGTCCCCCGGGCCGTGCCGCCCGAGGACCGCGTCCGCGCCGCCGCCGACCTGCTCGCCGGTGCGCGCCGTCCGCTGATCTGGGCGGGCGGCGGCGTGCTGAGCGCCGGCGCCTGGCCCGAGCTGCGCCGCCTCGTCGAGCGCCTGGAGATCCCGGTGGTCACCTCGGTCCAGGGCCGCGGGGCGCTGCCCGAGGACCATCCGCTGTGCCTGGGCCCGCTGGTCACGACGCAGCCGCTGCGCGGGATCGTCGAGGACGCCGACGTGGTCCTGGCCGTGGGCGCCCGCTTCCAGATGTACACGACCGACCAGTGGCGGCTGCGGCTCGGCGGGCGGCTGATCCACGCCGACGCCGACGCGGGCGTGTTCGGGCGGACGTATCCGCCGGACGTCGCGCTGCACGGCGACGCCCGCGAGACGCTGCGCGCGCTGGACGGGCGCATGGCCACGAGCGCCGCCGATCCGGAGTGGGGCCCGGCCGGACGCCGCGCCGCGGCCGAGGCGCGGGAGATCTCGCTGGAGGCCCTCGGCCCGGACCACCGCGCGCTCGTGGAGTCCATCCGCCGGACGCTGCCGCGGTCGGGCGTGGTCGTCCGCGACTCCACCGTGCCCGCTTACGCGTGGGGCGATCGGCTGCTGCCGATCCTGGCGGCGCGCACGTCGCTGCACCCGGCGTCCGCCGCGATCGGGCCGGGCCTGCCGCTGGCGCTGGGCGCCGCGCTGGGCACCGGAGAGCGCACCGTGGTCGTCCACGGCGACGGCGGGATCATGCTCTCGATCGCCGAGCTGGCGACGCTCGCCCAGGTCCGCGCGCCGGTGACGGTCTGCGTGTTCAACGACCGGGGGTACGGCGTGCTGCGCGACGTCCAGCACGCCACCTTCGACGGCGCGCGGAACGACGTCGACCTGCACACGCCCGACTTCGTGGCGCTCGCGGCGGCGATGGGCGTGCCCGGCGAGAAGGTGTCCGCCGCCGCCGACTTCGACCGCGCGTTCGCCCGCTCGGTCGGCGGGACGGGGCCGTACCTGATCGAGATCGACCTGACGGCGCTCGCTCCGATGAAGCGCCGGGCGGGCCGCCGGCAGCTGCTGAGCTGACCCGCCGTCCTCCGCACGCCGATGCGTCGATCCGGGAGAGAAGCATGTCCCCTATGACAGTCCATTATGGATGGTACAGTGTGGAACATGACGACCAGCCTCTCGTCCAGCTCCTACCTCGTGCTGGGGTTGATCGGCCTGCGCGGCCCGAGCTCGTCGTACCAGCTCAAGCGCGCGGTCGAGCGCTCGATCGGGTACTTCTGGCCGTTCCCGCACAGCCAGCTCTACATCGAGCCCAAGCGGCTGGCGGAGGCCGGCCTGCTGGAGGAGTCGGCCGAGACCGAGGGGCGCCGGCGCCGCACGTACTCGCTGACGCCGCTCGGCCGCGAGGCGCTGCGCGAATGGCTCGGGGATCCGACCACCCAGGTCTTCCAGGTCCGCAACGAGGCGGAGCTGAAGCTGTTCTTCAGCGAGCTGGGCGACGACTCGGCGGTGCGGCGGCTCGCGGAGGCGCAGGTCCGCTACCACGAGGAGCGCCTGACCGGGTTCCAGAAGGAGCTGGAGCGGCTGGCGGCCGTCCCCGACCTGGAGAGGCGGGTGGCGCCGCTGGTCCTGGGCGTGCGGATCGAGGCGGCGTGCCTGTCGTTCTGGCGCGATCTCGGCGAGACGGGCGTGAGCGGCGTGCTGGCCGGCACGAGCGCGGCCGCGCTGGCCCGGCTCGTCCGCGGCGACGCTTCGGAATCGGACGACGCGGAACCGGACGACACGGCGGAACCGGACGACACGGCGGGGCGCCACCCGGGCTGACCCGGCGGCCGCCCCGTGACACGCGGTGCCCGCCGCGGACAGGAAGGGGACCATCATGGTGATCGCCGACGTCGCCGGACAGCGCCTGCGGTGCCGGGGCTGGCGGCAGGAGACGCTGCTGCGGATGCTGGAGAACACGCTGGCGCACGCGGAGCGGCCGGACGAGCTGATCGTCTACGCGGGGCTGGCCAAGGTCGCGCGTAACCACGCCGCGCTGGAGCGGATCGTCGGGGCGCTGCGGGAGCTGGAGGAGCACGAGACCCTCGTCGTCCAGTCCGGCAAGCCGATCGGGGTGTTCCCCACCGGGCCGGGCGCGCCGCTGGTCGTCATGGCCAACAGCAACCTGGTCGGGCGGTGGGCCACCGGCGAGCACTTCTACGAGCTGGAGCGGCGCGGCCTGATCATGTGGGGCGGCTACACCGCCGGCGACTGGCAGTACATCGGGTCGCAGGGGATCCTCCAGGGCACCTACCAGACGCTCACGGCCGTGGCCGACGAGCACTTCGGCGGCGACCTGGCCGGACGGCTCGTGGTGACGGCCGGGCTCGGCGGCATGGGCGGCGCCCAGCCGCTGGCCGCGGTCATGGCCGGGGGCGTCGCGCTGTGCGTCGAGGTCGATCCCGACCGGATCGCGCGCCGGATCGAGAGCGGCTACCTGGAGCGCGGCACCGAATCGATCGACGAGGCGGTCGCGTTGGCGCGCGAGGCCGCGGAGGCCGGGACGGCGGGCTCGATCGGGCTGCTGGGCAACGCCGCCGAGGTGCTCCCCGCGCTGCGCGCCCGGGGCCTGCGCCCCGACGTCGTCACCGACCAGACGCCCGCGCACGACCTGCTGTACGGGTACGTCCCGGCCGGGATGTCCCCCGCCGACGCGGGCGACCTGCGCAAGAGCGATCCGGACGAGCTGAGCCGCCGGGCGCGGGAGTCCATCGCCGCGCACGTGGAGTGCATGCTCGCCTGGCAGGACGCGGGCGCCGTCGTCTTCGAGTACGGCAACAACCTGCGCGCCCAGGCGGCCGAGAACGGCGTCGACGCCTTCCGCATCCCGATCTTCATCGAGCGCTACATCAGGCCGCTGTTCTGCCGCGGCCTCGGCCCGTTCCGCTGGGTGGCGGTGTCGGGGGACCCGGCCGACATCGACGCCATCGACGCGATGGTCGTGCGGGAGTTCCCCGGCAACCCGCTGGTGCAGCGGTGGATCCCGATCGCGCGCCGGTACGTGCGGCAGGCCGGGCTGCCGTCCCGCATCTCCTGGCTGGCGCACGGCGAGCGCGCCAGGCTCGCGCTGCTGGTCAACGACGCCGTGGGCCGGGGCGAGCTGGGCGGGCCGGTCGCCTTCACCCGCGACCACCTCGACGCGGGCGGCGTGGCGCAGCCGCTGCGCGAGACCGAGAACATGCCGGACGGCTCCGACGCCGTCTCCGACTGGCCGCTGCTGAACGCGCTGCTCACCGCGGGCTCGGGCGCCGACCTGGTCGCGATCCACGCGGGCGGGGGCGGCTACGCGGGGTACATGCAGAGCGCGGGCGTGACCCTCGTCGCGGACGGCACCGGCGCGGCGGGCGAGCGGATCGCCTCGGCGCTCACCGCCGACACCGGCATCGGGATCATGCGCTATGCGGACGCCGGGTACGCGACGGCGGCCGACGCCGTCCGCGAGAGCGGGCTGCGGTGGTTCGGGTGAGCGGCGGGCCGGGGGCGCCGTCACCGCGGATGCGGTGGTTCGGGTGAGCGGCCCCGAGCCGGCGGCGCTGGAGGGCGTCCGCGTCCTGGACCTGAGCCGGGTCCTGTCCGGCCCGCTGTGCGCGCGGATGCTCGCCGACCTCGGCGCGGAGGTCATCAAGGTGGAGTCGCCGGACGGCGACGACGGTCGGCATTTCGGGCCCTTCGCGGGCGGCCAGAGCACCTTCCACCGGCTCCTCAACCGCAACAAGCTCGGCGTCGCGCTGAACCTCAAGGACCCGGGCGATCGGGACCGGTTCGCCCGGCTGGTCGCCCGCTCCGACGTCCTGGTCGAGAACTTCCGTCCCGGCGTCATCGACCGGCTCGGGTTCGGGCCCGAGGAGCTGCTGCGCCTCAACCCCGGTCTGGTCGCGGTCAGCATCAGCGGGTTCGGGCGCACGGGCCCGCTGGCCGACACGCCCGCCTACGACCTCATCGTGCAGGCGATGTCCGGCCTGATGTCGGTGACGGGGCCGGACGGCGGGCCGGGCGTGCGCGTGGGCGTCAGCATCGGCGACGTCGTGCCCGCCCTGTACGCGGTGGTGGGGGTGCTGTCGGCGCTGGGCCAGCGCGAGCGCACCGGGCGGGGCCAGCACATCGACGTCTCCATGTTCGACGGGCTGATCTCGGTGATGGAGTCCGTCGCGATGCGGGCGCTGCACACCGAAGAGGCCGTCCTGCCGACCGGCGGCCACCACGCGATCAGCGCGCCGTACGGCACGTTCGCCGCCAAGGACGGCCCGGTCGCCATCGCGGTGGCCAGCGACGCGCTGTTCGTGCGGCTGGCGGCCGTGTTCGACCGGCCGCACTGGCTGGCGGACGAGCGGTACGCCAGCGACGCCGCCCGTGGCCAGAACCGCGAGGCGCTGCGGCGGGAGGTCGAAGCGGCGCTGGCGGACATGACGGTCCAGGAGGCCCTCGACCGGCTCGCCAGGGGCGGCGTGCCGTGCGGTCCGATCCTCGGCGTCCGCGAAGCGCTGTCCCATCCGCACACGCTGGCGCGCGGCCTGGTGCCGACCGAGCCTGACGGGTTCCGCACCCTCGGCGGCGGCGTCCGCACGACGGGGACCGTCCGGTCGCTGCGTCCGGCGCCCGCGCTCGGCGAGCACGACCACCTGCTGGCGCGGTGGCTCGCCGAGGAGCCGCGCCGGACGACCCCCACACCCCGGACGGAGTAGCCGCCTTGCCCGAGCCGCACAAGATCGCCCTCCTGGACGGCCCGGTGGCCATCGCGGGCGCCCTCGACATCGAGCGCACCGCCACCGGGCTGGTCCCCCGGCGGCTGCCCGCCTGGACCCGCCCGCAGGTCACCGACCCGTACATGCGCCTGATGGTGCCGAGGCCGGCCGGGGTGCGGCTGGTCCTGCGCACCGACGCCGACACCCTTGAGCTGGACGTCTTCGTGACCCGGTTCCGCAACGCCCACTACCCGCTGTTCCCCGTCGCGTTCGACGCGGTGGTCGGCGGGGCGCAGGTGATCTCGCGGCCGGTGCGCGGCGGCGACCTGTGCGTCGTCCGGGCGGGCCAGGTCGTCGAGACGGCGCCGGGCGAGGCGGAGGCCATCCGTTTCGGCGGGCTCGGCACGGGCTGGAAGGACGTCGAGGTGTGGCTGCCCCAGGCGGCCATCGTCGAGTTGCGGGAGCTGCGCGCGGACGGCGCCGTGGCGCCCGGCCGCGTCCCGGAGCGCAAGTGGGTCCACTACGGCAGCTCCATCAGCCACTGCGCCGAGGCCGGCGGCCCGACCAGCACCTGGCCGGCCCGGGTCGCGCGCCGCGCGGGCCTCGACCTGACCTCGCTGGCGTTCGCCGGGAACTGCCACCTCGACCCCTTCGTCGCCCGGACGATCCGGGACCTGCCGGCGGACGTCATCACCCTCAAGGTCGCCGTGAACGTGCAGAACCTCGACACGCTCAAGGTCCGCACGTTCGGCCCGGCGCTGCACGGCTTCCTCGACACCGTCCGCGACGGGCACCCGCAGACGCCCGTCCTGGTGGTCTCGCCCATCCTCTGCCCGACCGCCGAGGACCGCGCCGGCCCCACCGTGCAGGACGGCACCGGCCGGTACGTCGCCACGGGCGAGGGCTCGTCCGGCCTGACCCTCGTCCGGATGCGGGAGCTGATCGAGGAGGTCGTCGCGGTGCGCGCGGAGCGGGACCCGCGGCTCCTCTACCTCGACGGGCGCTCGCTGTTCGGCCCGGACGACGCGGACGACCTCTACGACGGCCTGCACCCGAACGCGGACGGATACCGCCGCATCGGCGAACGCTTCCACGCGCGGGTGTTCGGGCCGTCCGGCCTGTTGCCGATGTCAGGCGCGGATGTGCGCGCCCCATAGCCACGCCGTGAATTCTTTGGTCCGGCGCACCCAAGACGTCATTCAGGAGCGGTCTTAGGCTCGAAGGGAATCGCCTCGAACGCACCGACCACAGCCGTGTTTCGACGAAGGGCGAATACCATGGCAACCGTAGCGACGGAACACGACGCCGCGCGTGTGATCAGCGTCATCGATGAGCACGAACCGGAACTCGTCGCCTTTCTCCGCGACCTTCTCCGCATTCCCAGCGTGTGGGGCGACGGGCCGGCGCTGACGGCGGCGGCCGAGCATCTCGCCGCCCCGCTCGCGGGCGCCGGGCTCGCGGTCGAGCTGCCCGGCTCGGGCACCGAGGGCATGCCGAACGTGCTCGCGCGGGCCGAGGCGGGCGCCGGGGGCACGGCCGGTGACGCCCTCATCTTTAACGGCCACATGGAGGTCTATCCCCCGTCGCTGTCCTGGCGGCGCGACCCCTTCGGCGGCGAGATCGACGACGGCCGGATCTACGGTGCGGGCGTCTCGGACATGAAGGCCGGGACCGCCGCGATGACGATGGCGGCGGTCATGCTGGCCAGGTCCGGGGTCCGGCTGCCGCGCGACGTCGTCGTCCTCGCGGT
Organism: Actinomadura rubrisoli; assembly: GCF_004349215.1. Lineage (GTDB taxonomy): Bacteria > Actinomycetota > Actinomycetes > Streptosporangiales > Streptosporangiaceae > Spirillospora > Spirillospora rubrisoli. Next base: position 17,347 of record NZ_SMKU01000106.1, read on the forward strand.
GCCCAACCACTTCGAGGGCGGCGAGGGGACGCGCCGGGCGCTGCGCGACGGGCTGCGCGGCGCGTACGCGATCAACTGCGAGCCGAGCGGCCTGCGGGTCCTCACCGGGCAGCGCGGCATCGCCTACGTCAAGGTGAGCGTGCGCGGGCGGGCCGCCCACACCACCGCGCTCGGCATCGGCGTGAACGCGGTCGCGCGGGCGGCGGAGGTCGTCCGGGAGGTCCTGGCGATGCCGATCACCGGCGCGCACGGCGACGTCCTCGACGACGTCAAGATCTGCAATGTCGCGCAGATCTCCGGCGGTGTGGCGCACAACCTCGTCCCGGAGCTGTGCGGCGTGACGTTCGACTTCCGGTTCCCGGCCGCGCAGACGCAGGACGACGTCCTGCGCGACGTGCGCGCGGCCGTGGAGCGCGCCGTCGACCGGCTCGCGGAGTTCCCGGTCGACGTCGAGCTGGAGGCGACCTGCCTGAAGAACCCCCGCAGCTCGCTCCAGGTCCCGGCCGGCGAGCGCCTTCTCCGGGACGTCGCCGCCGCGCACGTCCGCGGCACGGGACGGGACGCCCGGTACGACGTCCACCGGGCGTGGCCCGATACGCCGATCTTCTGGGAGGCGGGCATCAAGGCGGTCACCTACGGCCCCGGCTCGATGGACTGCTACTGGGACGACGAGTCCGTGGCGGTGGAGGACTACCTGGCCGCCGTGCGGACCTACGCCGTCGCCGCCCTCACCGTGGGCGGCGGCGATGGCTGAACCGGCCACCCTCCCGCCGGTCGAGGAGATCTGCTCCGACCTGATCAGGTTCGACACCAGCAACCCGGGGGCGAATGAGCGCAAGGCCGCCGAGTACGTCGCCGCCCTGCTGTCCGGCATGGGGCTGGACCCGCGCGTCATCGAGGCGGAGCCGGGGCGCGGCAACGTCGTGGCGCGGGTGCCGGGCACCGATCCGTCCGCGCCCGCCCTGCTCATCCAGGGCCACCTGGACACGGTCCCGGCCGACCCCGCCGCCTGGTCGCGGCATCCCCATAGCGGTGACATAGCGGACGGCCACGTCTGGGGCCGCGGCGCCGTGGACATGAAGAACGCCGTCGCGATGACGCTCTCGGCGTTCGGGACCGCGCTGGCCGGGGGCCGCCGGCCGCGCCGCGACATCGTGCTGGCCTTCCTCGCCGACGAGGAGACCGGCGGACGGCTCGGCGCCGGCCACCTGGTGTCCGAGCACCCGGACCTGTTCGAGGGGTGCGCGGCGGCGATCGGCGAGGTCGGCGGCTTCAACGTGCCCGCGCCGTCCGGCCCGCCGCTCTTCGCGGTGTCGGTCGCCGACAAGGGGCTGCGGTGGTACGAGGTGACGGAGAAGGGCGTGGCCGGGCACGGCAGCATGCTGCCGCGCGACAACCCGATCCCCCGGCTGGCGGAGACGGCGCTGCGCCTGGTGTCGGCGGCGCAGCCGTACACGGTCGCCGAGCCGATGCGCGTGCTGGCCTCGCGGCTGGCCGGGCGCCCGGTCACCGAGGACGACGACGTCGCGGACGTGCTGGCGACCCGGTCCGGGCCGTTCGCGCGGATGTTCGGCGCGGGCATCCGCTCCACCGTCAACGTGACGCGGATCGGGGCGGGCCACAAGGAGAACGTCATCCCCGGCGAGGCGTGGGCGCGCTTCGACTGCCGGTTCGTCCCGGGCCATGAGGAGGCGCTGCACGAGCGCGTCACGTCCGGCCTGGGCGAGGGGACCGAGGTGTCGCTGCTGCGGCGCAGCCCGCCCGTCCTGTCCGACCACGAGGGCGAATGGTTCGGCCTGCTCGCCGAGGCGCTGCGGCAGGTGCGCCCCGGCTGCGCCGTCGCGCCCTTCGTGTTCAGCGGCGGCACCGATAACAAATGGTTCCGCACCCTGGGCATGCAGACGTACGGATTCACGCCGATGCTGCTGCCTGCGGATTACGACTATCCGGCGATGTTCCACGGCGTGGACGAGCGCTGCCCGGTGGAGGCACTGCGATTCGGCGCGGAAGTCCTGGAAAGGCTGATATCCCTGTGAGGTCCCGATGAGCCGAACGCGAGACGGACGACGCGATTCAGGCCCGCGTGTGGCGATAATCGGCTGCGGGCTCGGCGGAATCGCCACCGGCGTGAAACTGAAGAAGAAGGGCATCACGCGCTTCACCATTTTCGAGCAGTCGGACGGCCCGGGCGGCACCTGGTGGGACAACCGCTACCCCGGCTGCGAGGTCGACATCCCCTCGCACGCCTACTCCTTCTCGTTCCTGACCTACGACTGGACGCGCACGCACGCTCGGCGGGAGGAGCTTCAGGAGTACGCCGGGTACGTCCTCGACCGGTTCGACCTGCGGCGGCACTGCCGGTTCGGCGTCCGCGTCGAGTCGGCGGCCTGGGACGACCGGGCGGCGCGCTACGACGTGCGGCTGGCCGGAGGCGCGACCGAGCCGTTCGACGTGGTGATCAGCTGCCTGGGCCTGCTCAACCAGCCCCGCTACCCGGACTGGCCCGGCCTGGAGGACTTCGAGGGGCCGAGCTTCCACACCGCGCGCTGGGCGTCCGAGCATGACCTGACCGGCAAGCGGGTCGCGGTGGTGGGCACCGGCTCCACGGCCACCCAGGTCGTCCCGGCCATCGCCGGGCAGGTGGACCGGCTCTATGTCTTCCAGCGGCAGCCCGGATGGATCCTGCCCAAGGGCGAACGCGACTTCACCCCCCGCGAGCGGGCGGTCTTCCGGCGGCTGCCCGTCACGCAGAAGCTCCGGCGGGCGCGCCTGTTCTACCAGTTCCGCGTCGCGTTCAAGGGCTACGACCTGCACGGGAAGCGGCAGCAGCAGATGCTGCGGCAGTGCCGGGAGTACATCGCCGAAACGGTGGACGACCCGGCGACGCGCGCCGCGCTGACGCCCGACTACCCGTGGGGGTGCAAGCGGCCGGTGCTGGCGACCGGGTTCTATCCGGCGCTCAACCGCCCGAACGTCGAACTCGTCCCGCACGCGGTGACGCGGATGACGCCGAAGGGCATCGTCGACGCCACCGGCACCGAACGCGAGATCGACGTGCTGGTCATGGCCACCGGATTCCAGGCGACGAACTTCCTGGCGTCCCTGGACGTGCGCGGGATCGGCGGCGTCGGCATCCACGACACCTGGAAGAGCGACCCCAGGGCATTCCTCGGCATCACCGTCCCCGGATACCCCAACTTCTTCATGCTGTACGGCCCCAACACCAACGGCGGCTTCTCCATCGTCGCGCAGCTCGAACGCCAGGCCGAGGTGGCGGCGCGGATGGTCGTCCGGATGAGGCGGCGGCGCCTGCGCGCCGTCGACACCCGGACGGGCGCCGCCGAACGGTGGGTCCGGTGGGTCGATCGGCAGATCCTCCGGCACACCTCCGCGATGGAGGCGAACTGCACGAACTACTACCACTCCGAGTCCGGGCGGAACGTCACGCAATGGCCGAAGCCCCACGGCGAGTACTACCTGCTGACCAAGGCGCTGCCGTTCTTCGGCTTCGTCGGACGGCGGTGACCGGTGGACCTCCAGGCGCTCCTCGACACCGATCCGGAATTCTTCGCGGCCTGCGCCGAGCTGGCGGACGTCCCGTGGCGGCACGGCGCGCTCGACGCCAGGACCCGGGCCCTGGTGGCGCTCGCCGTCGACGCGGCGGTGACCCATCTGCACGAGCCGGGCATCCGGCGGAACGTGCGCCGCGCGCTGGAGCACGGCGCGACCCGCGAAGAGATCATGGAGACCTTCCAGCTCGCCGCGACGCTCGGCATCCACGCGGCGAGCACCGGCTTCCCCCTGCTGAGGGACCTCCCGGCGCCGTCCGGGCAGGACGGCCCCGCCGCCGCGCGCCGCCGGGAGGACCTCAAGGACGAGTTCGTCCGCCGCCGCGGCTACTGGGACGCGGGCTGGGACGACATGCTCCACCGCGCGCCGGAGTTCTTCGCGGCCTACCTGCGCTTCTCCGCGATCCCCTGGAGCCGGGGCGTCCTTGCGCCGAAGGTGAAGGAGCTGATCTACATCGCCATCGACGCCTCGGCGACGCACATGTTCACCGCCGGGCTGAAGGTCCACATCGCCAACGCCGTCCGCCACGGCGCCACCGCGGACGAGATCGCCGACGTCCTGGAGATCGCGAGCGCGATCGGGATCCAGACGCTGGAGGTCGGCGTCCCCATCCTCCTCTCCGAACTGGACCGGATGAAGGCGGAAGGGGACGCGCCCCAGCATGAACGCCCTTAGGACCGCCCTTAGGTAAGAGGGCGGCTCGCGGGGCGGATGTTCTGGTTGATGTGGAAGGTGTTGTCCGGGTCGTAGCGGTCCTTGATCTGGGCGAGCCGGTCGTAGTTGCCGCGGTAGGCCGCCTTGACCCGGTCCTCGCCCTCGCTCATCAGGAAGTTGACGTAGGCGCCGCCCGCGGACGTGGGGTGCAGTTCCCGCCAGTAGTCCCGGGCCCATCCCGAGATGAGATCGGCGTTCGCGGGGTCGGGGTCGACGCCGACGATGACGCCCGCCCAGCCTCCGTCCCGGTAGGCGAACGCGGTCGCGTCGGCGGGCACGCGGGCCGCGGCGCCGTCGATGGGGTACAGGTGCATGGTGGAGTGCGCGGTCGGCAGCCGCTCGCCATACTCGCGGTGCACGTCGATGGCGGCGTCGGAGATCTCGTTGAAGAAGTCCGCCCGCCAGTACCACTGCAGCCCGGCCGGGTAGAGGCCGTCGAACGCGCTCTGCAGCACGTTGAACGGCATCTCGTGGAGCCCCACCAGCAGCGGCGACCCGTAGGTCCTGATCGCTTCGAGGACCATGTCGGCCCCGACGTGCGACCCGGTGTAGCACCAGACGATGCCGCACACCTTGCGGCCCCAGAGCGCCTCGGGGAACGGCGGGGCGGGCGGGACGGTCATCACCCCGAACCAGCCGCTCAGCTCCTCCGGCAGCGAGGGCAGCAGCTCCCGGTACCAGCGCATGACCTCGGCGGTGTCGGCGATGTCGTACAGCACCGGACCGCCGATGATCGAGCCGGCCTCGCCGATGTCGTGGCAGCGGAAGGTGAAGGAGGTGACGACGCCGAAGTTCCCGCCGCCGCCGCGCAGGGCCCAGAACAGGTCGCTGTGCGAGTCCTGGTCGGCCGTCACGAACGTGCCGTCCGCGAGCACCACGTCCGCGGACAGGAGGTTGTCGACGGTGAGGCCGAAGCGCCGCGACAGGTAGCCGATGCCGCCCCCGAGCGTCAGCCCGGCCACGCCGGTGGACGCCAGGAACCCCGACGGGGTCGCCATGCCGAAGGCGACGGTCGCGTGGTCGACGTCCGCCCAGGTGCATCCGGCGTCGGCGCGGACGGTGCGGCGGTCAGGGCTGACGGTGGTGCCGCGCAGCAGCGACAGGTCGATGACCAGGGCGTCGTCCCACACCCCGAGGCCGCCCGCGTTGTGGCCGCCGCCCCGGACGGCGAGCTCGACGCCGTGCGCCCGGCCGAACCGCACGCAGGCGACGACGTCGGCCGTGTCCCGGCAGCGCGCGACGGCGGCCGGACGCTTGTCGATCATGCCGTTGTAGACGGCGCGGGCCTCGTCGTAGCCGGGGCCGTCCGGCAGGATCAGGTCGCCGCGCAGAGCGGCGGCCAGCTCGTCGTACGGCGCGGTGGCGAGACCGTCCGAGGTGATGGTCATGTGAATCCCCCTTGTTCCTCCGCTGGACGTCCAGCGGAGAGCCAAGCTAGGGACCTCGGCGTTCGCGCAGCGTTCGCCCATCGTTCGCCTCCGGGCGGACGCCCTTCTCCGCGAGGTCGCGCTCGCAGCGCCGCAGCAGCGCCACGGCGCCCTGGGACGCGGCCATCCGCGCGGCGGCACGCAGCCGCGAGACGGCCGGTTCCCCGTCGTCATGCGCGGCGCGCATCCGCATCACCTCGGGCAGCCACCACAGGTCGTCGCGGGCGTGCCCGGCGGCGAGGGCGGCGTCCAGGGTCGCCCGCGCGGCCTCCGGCCGTCCGTCGCGCGCCAGCAGGTCGGCGAGCAGCGAGAGCCAGTACGGCATGCGGGCGAACGCGCCCTGCGACCTGAGGTTGCCGATCCCCTGCCGGGCGAGGCCGACGCCCGTCCCGTCCGGACGGGACCAGCCGTCGAGCACCAGCCCCCATTCCCGGTAGTAGGCGAAGTCGTACCGGTCGCACAGCTCGTGCAGCTCGGCGACGACCTTCCTCAGCTCGGTCAGGTCATGGCGCATCTGGTGGGTGACGGCGCCGTAGGCCAGGGCCACGGCCAGGTTGTAGGGGTGCTCGACCGCGCGGGCCAGCGTGATGGCGCCCTCGCAGCCGGCCAGCGCCTCGTCGTCATGGCCCAGCAGCCAGTGGGCGTGCGCCGCCCACGCGGTGCCGTGCACGTCGGGACGGCTGCCGATACTCAGCGAGACCCGGCTGCCGAATCTGGCCGCGAGGTTGAGGTGGTGCAGTGCCTCGGCGGGCCTGCCCAGGTTCATGGCCGACCCGCCCACGGTGAAGTGGGCCGGGCCGCCCGTCTCGGAGCCGGGGTCGACGAGCGACAGCGCACGGTCGGCGGTCTCGTATCCGTCGACGGTTCGCCCCTGGACGAACCGCGACGCCCACAGCCCGACCAGGCCGGCGAGCAGCGAGTCGTCGCGGCCGAGCGACTTCGCCAGGGCGACCCAGCGCTCCAGCGCCCCCTGGAGCTCAGGCGAGGAGTAGCCGTAGCTGGCGTTGAGCGGCGCCGCCATGGCTTCGAGGATCGCGAGCTCCTGCCCGTCCCGTCCCCGCCCCTCGGGCAGGCCGCGCACGATCGCCAACGCCTCCCCGTGCAGCCGGATCGCCTCGGCGTGGGCGAACAGGCCCGCCGCGACCTCGGCCGCCCGCCGGTAGTAGGCCACCGCCCGCCCGGGGCGTCCGCCGCGCGCGTACTGCTCGGCGAGCCGGGCCGAGACCGCGTCGGTGTCGTCGGCGTGGAGCAGTTCCAGGCTCTGGGCGACGCGCCGGTGCAGCAGCCACCGCTTGGGCGGGCTGATCTGCGCGTAGGCCGTCTCGCGGAGCAGATCGTGGGAGAAGTCGTACCCGTCGCCGAACTCCCGCACGATCCTGCGGCGCCACAGCTCGTCCACCGCCTCGACCACCACCCCGGCGTCGAGGTCGCTCGCCTCGGTGAGCAGGTCCAGCGTGAAGTCCGTCTTCACCGCGGCGGCGAGCCCGGCCACCTCCCGCGCGGACGCGCTCGCGCGTTCCAGGCGGCCGCGCAGGACGGAGGCCAGCTCGCCCGCCCACACCGGCCCGCCGCCGGGATCGGCGCTGCCGCGCACCGCCTCGACGACGTACAGCGGGAACCCCCCGGTCGTCGCCTGGAGCAGGCCGACGTCGTCCTCCGTGAAGGGCCGCCCGGATATCGCCTCGGCCAGGCACCTGGTGTCGGCCTTCTCCAGCGGGCTGAGCGACAGCTCCGTGAGCAGCCCGGTGGCCCGCATCCTGACGGTCCAGTCCACGAGCTCGCGACCCTCGTCGAGGTCGTCGTCGCGCAGCGTCCCGGCCACCATGATCGGAGCGCGCGACGCCAGCCCCAGGAAGAACGTGACGAAATCCAGCGTCTCCTGATCGCACCACTGCAAGTTGTCCAGGACGAGCAGCATGGGCCGGTCGACGGCGATCAGCGCCCGCGCGAGCCCCTCGAAGAACCGGTGGCGCTGCCAGGCGTCCACCATCGCCCGCGTCCCGCTCCCGCGCTGCCCATGCCCCGCGGCCGGCACGAGCCTGTCGACCTCGGCGCGCCACGCCTCCTCCAGCGTCGCCGCGACCGACTGGACCGCCGGGTCGCGCACCCAATCCGCCACCGGCGCCAGCGCCAGCCGCCCGGACGACCCGAAGCACTGGCTGCTCGCCACCACCGCGCCCTGCCGCCGCGCCGCCTGGGCGATCTCAGATACGAGACGGGTCTTCCCGACACCGGCCCCGCCTCGCACCAGCGCGAACCCCGGGCGCCCCGCCGTGACCGTCCGCCACAGCTCCTCCAGCCTGCCCAGCTCCCGGGACCGTCCGACCAGCCGGGCCTCCACCAGCCCCGGACGACCCACGGCCGACGGCGCCCCCACGCCCGCCGGACCCTCCGGTTGGACCATCAAACGCTGGAAAACCTGCCGCGTCGCCGGGTCCGGCACAACGCCCAGCTCCCGCTCCAGAACCGAGGCGCAGTGATGGTAGGTGCTGACGGCACCGGCACGGTCCCCCAGATCGGCCTGCAACTCCATCAGCACCCGATAGCCGACCTCCTCCAGCGGCTCCAGCCGGATCCGGCGCCGCGCGGCGTCCACCGCCTCGTTCAGCTCACCGGCCTGAGCCAACGTCGCGCACAGCAGATCGCACATGTCGACGCACTGGCGCTGAAGCTCCGACCTGGCCTCAAGAAGCCAGTCATCGTACGAGCCGGGCAGCAGCTCACCCTTGTACTGCGCGACGGCCTTGGCCGCGTGCTCCACCACACCCCCGCCGTCACCGGCCGCAGCCGCCGCCAAGGCGGCCTCACGCTCGACACCGAAGACCCGCACATCGACCTGGCATGCCCCGGTGTCGCGCCAGCACAGATCCCTGGACGTCACGACGAGCGAGGGACCCCGTCCCAGAACCTGGCGCAAGTGGTGCAGCTCGCGGCGCAGATTGGTCAGCGCCTGCGCCTCCGTGGAGTCCGGCCAGAACAGCCCGGCGATGCGCTGCCTGGCCTGCGCCACCCCGGCATGGACGGCCAGGAACGCGACGAGCGCGACCGTCCGCGGCGAACGCGTCCGGACACCGGTCTCGTCGATGATCGCCTGTTCCCCCAGCAGAGACACATGCAGCATGCCGACGCGGCCTCCTGACCCCTCACGGTAAAGCAAGCCCCC
>NZ_SMKU01000107.1 GCF_004349215.1 Actinomadura rubrisoli
CGCCCATCCACACCCCTTGACCCCGACCAACGGCCGCCAGACCACGGCCCCAGGACCTCATCGCACATAAGGCTTGGGGCCACGGCGTCTGGAAGGGCGGCGGGCCAGGTCTCGGGGGTACCCCGGCCCGCCGCCCGGCTCTAGGCGGTCCGCCGCCGCTCGCGTGCGCGGGCGGCGGCGCGGGTGATGATGTCGCCGAGGTAGCGGATCTTGTCGGGATCCTCGCGTTTGCCCTGCCAGTACTGCGATTCGGGGACGATCTCGTCCATGAGCAGTTGGTAGGCGGCGATGGCGTGCTGGAGGTCGTGGTGTGCTGCGGCGTCGGGCGTGTCGGTGGTCATGGTCCTCTCCTGGTGGGGCGCGGCGGCACGCGCGTCGGGGGTCGCTCGGTGCCGCCGCGCCGTTTGTGGGGCCGCCCGGCCGGCAGGGGGTATGCCGACCGGGCGGCGGGCACGGGCTCCACGCTCCCCAGCCAGGAGCCCGTGCCGGTCGCGCGGCTTCGCTCCGAAAGCCCCCGTCCAGGGCCGAGCGGCGGCCGCGCGAACGGGTGGGCGCGGCGCTCACTCTGCGCTACGGGCTACCGCACCCACCGTCATCGGCCCGCCTACCCCCCTGCGGTCGGGTCGGCGGAGACCGGCGCGCCGAGCGCCCACGCGATCCGCTCGGCCGCCTGCTCCACATCCACCGACAACCGGCCGCCGGTGTCAGGGCCGGTCGACCACACATAACTCTCGGCGCTCTCGTCCCAGGAGATCCGACGTTTCTCGCCCTGGTAGGAGACGTGCAGGTGGTTGCCCGCCGCCTTGGCCCCCTCCAGCCACGAGGTCTGAGGGACCGACTCGCAGCGCGCGTTGACCTGCGGGATCCGCCGCCGCACCGCGGCGTAAAGGGCGTCCATCGGCCCGTACGGTGTGACGGCCGGCCTGTCCAGACCCGCAGCGATGATCACCGCGGCGTCAACGATGTGGTCGGCCTGCGCGATCGGCTCCCCGGAGCCGTCCAGAAACCACAACCGGTCGGCGTCGGTGGGCCGCGGCTTACAGGTGATGGTGCCAACGATTCCACCGACCACGAGCGAGTCACGGCCGAGCTTGGACTTGAAGCCCCGGCCCTGCAGCTGGTTCATCAGAGCACCGAGCTGCGCGTAGGCGTGGGGATGCTCGGTCCCGTCGAAGCGTTCACTCATGCCCGCTCCGTCCACTTCGTCGCCCTTGCCCATAGTCGAACCTCCGTTTCAGGTTGGGCGGAGGGCATACGCCCCTGATGCTGCCGCACCGGTTGTCCGTTTCAGTGGCGCATGCCCCGCTTTGCCATTCCGGATGAAACCGACAGACCATTACATTAAGTCGAGTCGCCGGAACAGCGTGACCAGCTTCACAGCGCGGGGGTAGGCTGGAAAGCGCCCTCGAACTACCGTCATTCGACCCCCGACGAGATCGTCCGAACCCGCTGATCAGGTACACCCCCGGAGCCCCCACAATGCCCGCAGTGTCCGAGCCGTACGAGGCCCCCGCCATCGTCACTTTCGCCCGCGAGTTGCAGTTTTGGCGGACTAACGCTGGACTCAATAAGAAGCAACTCGCCGATGCTCTGGGGTTCACCGACTCCTACGTCGGCCAGGTCGAGCTGTGCAAGAACATCCCGTCCGAGGAGTTCGCCGAAGCGCTCGACACCTACTTCAAGACCAACGGGCTGTTCGGGCGGCTACGGGAACGCATCCTTGAAACCCGGCAATACTCCGTGATCCCACCCGGCTTCCCGGAGTATCTCAAGTGCGAACACCGCGCAGAGTCACTCAAGAATTTCAATCCAACTTTGGTCAACGGAATACTTCAGACTGAAGACTATGCGCGAGCGATTCTCGGCACTAACCAGTCCCCCGACGTGGCGGAAGAGTTGGTTCAGGAAAGGATGAAGCGCAAGGAAGTTCTTGATCGCGCCCATGGCTATTTTGTCATGGACGAAGCCGCATTGAATAGAATTGTCGGTAGTCCCGAAATTATGCTGGGTCAATTCAGATTCTTTCTCGACCTAATGGAGCGGCCACGAATACAGCTCGAAGTGGTGCCCTCAACCACCGGTTTCTATCCAGGACTGGGCGGAGAGTTCTATATTCTAGGGTTCGAGGACGGTAGTAGCGTCGTCTATACCGAGTCGTCAGGCGAGGGTCTGCTGATCCAAGACCCTGTCCGGATTGCGCGTCATGTCCTACGGTATGACTCGCTGCGGGGCCGTGCGCTTCCAGTGGACCAGTCGCGAACTTTGATTCGCCGAGCGATAGAGAGGCTTGAGGCATGACCCTAGATCTGTCAGGCGCCCAGTGGCGCAAGAGCACTCACAGTGACGAACATGGCGGGTCTTGCGTCGAGGTCGCCGCCCTCGCCCCCGTGGTGGCTGTGCGGGACTCCACGGACCCTGACGGCCCCGTGCTGGGTTTCAGTCGTACGGCGTTCACGGCGTTCATTGGAGCGATCCGGGCGGGCTCGCACAACCTGTAGGCCCCTACATGCGCCAGCGCCCCGTCGATCATCGTGACCGGCGGGGCGTGGTGTGCGCCCAGAGCGTGTCCGGTTACAGTCAGAGGCATGGCCTTAGATCTGTCAGGCGCCCAGTGGCGGAAGAGCAGTCGCAGCGATGAGCATGGCGGGGAGTGCGTCGAGGTGGCGAGCCTCGTCCCCGTGGTGGCTGTGCGGGACTCCAGGGACCCGGACGGGCCCGTGCTGGGTTTCAGTCGTGCGGCGTTCACGGGGCTCGTCGGGGCGATCCGCGCGGGTTCACACGACCTGTAGGCCCCCTCGGGGGTAGACGACCGCGCAGCCCTCTTCCCAGCCGTCGCCGAAGCGGTCGGGGCCAGGCTGGTCGTACCGGACCCAGACGTCCGGGTATCCCCCTCATCGCGGTGCTCGGCGACCGCGATGAGGAAGGAGCCGTGAACCTTCGGGATCGGCGGAATCAGCCTCACGGGCGGCCAGTCTGCGGTTCCCGCTTCTACGCCTTTGGCGGATCGTCCAGCCACAGGCGGGTGCCCTCCTCGGTGACCAGCAGGCCGAAGCGTTCGGCCCCTGGTGCCCCTTTTTCACGCCACCACGTGAAGGCGTTCTCAGCCTCATCCCACAAACGCCGGTCGCCGTACTGGGTGACGGTGTTCTCGCCGGTCGGGCTGGAGTCGATGGACGCCCAAGGCCCGTCCGGGTCACCCACCACCGCCAGCCGGTAGGACATGGTGCCGTCACCCATGAGCATCCGAATCACGAACAGATCAGGCACGTTCATGATCAGAGCGAGTTCGGCCCCGTCCCCGGCGTCCTCGATCGCCTTGGGAGGCAGCTCGGTCGTGGTCACCTGGGCTTCGCCGCGGTGGTGTTCCTTCCAGTACGAGGACGAGCGTTGCGAGCGCAGCAGCATGTATCCGGCCCGCCCGTGGATGGTGCCGATGCCGTGACCGTCAGGGTTGACGGTCAGCTTCACCTGAAACCCGCCGAGCCCCTCGGGCATCCAAGGCATCACTGCTCGCCCGCCGGGGCGTAGCTGCTTCACCCACGCATGGGGGATGTCGCTGACTCCGGCGGTCACGTGGATGCCGTCGTAGGGCGCACCTTGCGGCCACCCTTCAAACCCATCGCCCACGATCAGCGTCGGCGTGTGCCCCGCTGCCCGAAGGTTCTCGGCGGCCTGTGCGGCAACCGCCGGGTCAATCTCCACGCTGGTGACGTTCTCCGCCCCCACTCGGTCGGACAGCAGCGCGGCCGTCCAGCCGGTTCCGGTGCCAATGTCCAGGATGCGTTCCCCCTTGGTAGGGCCAAGAAGTTCGAGGAAGGGGAAGACGATGCCGGGGGCGGAGATCGAGGACGATGCGGAGCCTTCGGGGTCTGTGGGGTCGGATGCCCCGTCGTCGCGCTGTGTGATGATCGACATGTCGGAGTAGACGGCTGCCCACCACTGCTCCGGGTCGGCCGCTTTGTCGATGACGTGCTCGGCCGGGCCGAGGTCGTAGCGGCAAGGCAGGGCGTACCCGCGTTCCGGGACGAACAGGTGCCGGGGAACCACGTGCATGGTCCGCCGCCATGTAGGGTCGGACAGGTCGCCGGACGCCTCCAAGGCGTCGGCCAGTTGGTCAATGCGCTGGTCTGTGGTTGTCACGCGCCCCTCCTGAGTAGATCAGCGAAGGCCGCCGAGATCGGTGCCCCGGTCTCCTCGTCCAGCTCATCGGCGTGAACGGATTGGGTCCAGATCGTCAGTGGCTCACCCTCCGGGGTCAGGTGCCGAACGTGGTTGAGCGGCTTGTAGATCACCTGTCCGCGCGTCCGAGCAAATGCGCGGGCCTGGTGGGGGTCGTTGGTCACCACGGTCGGCGGGACCGTAAGACCGAGCTCGGCGGCGACGGCCAACTGACGCACCTTCGGTTCGGCGGTCCGGTTGGCGTCAGGGTGGTTGACGTAGAGGCAGCCGGGCAGGTTAGCCAGCACTCCGCCGAACCCCTCGCGGGCTTCCCGTGCAGCGAACCGCGCCTCTTGGGCCTCCAGGTTCGGAGAGTGTGTGTGCCGGTTCGGCCGCCGCCTGTAGACGGCTCTGACGGAGGACAGGTCGAGCCACCTGGTTGGGGTTGTCAAGCTCCCAGTCCACCAGGCGGACTCGCCAAGGTGTGCGGAGAACGTCACGGCATCGGGGAAGTCCACGCCGGGGTCGAGCCGGATCACGGGGACGTCGCGGTCCAGCAGCTCCAAGATCACGCTGTCAGCGGTGGCATCGTTCAGTTCGGTCAGCACCAGTACAGGGCGTTCGTCTCGGTCTTACGGTGCTTAGCAGTGACAACCGTCCCGTCTTCCAGCACGCAAAGCCCGGTCTGAGTCTCCCTCCCCGCGCGCCCGTGGAGGGTGCGACCCTCGGTGCGCGTTCTCTACCCCGGGGCCGCGACGCTCAGGGGGAGCCTTGCCACCTGGCCCCGACATCTTCCCGTTGCCAGCCTCGTCACGGCTTAGTGACTGTTGGGTGGCCGGCTGACTACGTTGTCGGATCGGCTGATCGGTTGCTCCAGCGGACCTGTTCGCCGGCGAGGCGGGTGGCCATCAACCGGATCATCGCGATCTTGATCATGGTTTCGGAGTTGTCGGATTAACGAGGGGGTTCTGGCTGCCTGGAGCCTGTTCCGGTCTAGTGTCGATCCGGAGGTGTCTGCGCAGGTAGAGGGCAGGATCGCAGGGGCCCTACCTTCGGTTCTTTGGAGGCTGATGGAGCCCCATCCGTGGGGATCGAGTGGGGGCTATGGGGATTCGGCTGTCGCGTGCCTGGCCTCCTTCCAGCCCTTGACACCCATGACGCCGTGTCGGAGGCTCGCAGGGGCGCAACATCGCGCACCTCGGAGGACAGGGAGTGTTCATGGAGATTACGCTCGTGGCCATTGACCCGGACTCTCAGCCTCAGGGCTCCCCGACGCTCTACAAGACCGACCGGGGTAGCTGGGTGATTCAGGGATGGGTCATCACTGATCCGGACGTTCTGGCCAAGATGAATATCCCGGAAGGGGAGATCGCTTGCGAGATCCCCGATCGACTCGTGCCGTTCTTCTTCCAGAAAGGCGATTGATGGGACTCTCGTACGAGGAGTTCAACGCTCTCTTCACCAGGTTCGATCATGAAGCCATCCACCTTGAGATGCGCGACTCGTACGGGACAGAGATCGAGCTTCCTCATATGGCGAAATGGGCGGCCGGAGAACGTGACGATCTCGAATGGCTGCGCGACTGGTGTGACCTCGTACGAGAAGGTGTTCGTAATGGGAAGTCCTTTCGTCGCGTTCACGTAGTCTCCGAACCGCTATCTGATTACCAGCGATGGTCGCACAGCATTATGCAGCCACATCTTGATGCAGGTTCGGAAGTTCGATGGATGCCGCGACGTCATGTATCTTCCATCGCTTTCCCGGGCAATGACTTCTGGATGTTCGACAACCACCTCGTTGTCTTCCATCATTACGACGGCAACGGACGAAACATAGATTTCACAACCTCGACCGAACCTCATGACATCGAGCTTTGCCGCAACGCGTTCGATGCCGTATGGGGCAAGGCGGCTCCGCACAGCGAGTACAAGCCTGCCTGAGCGGTGACCAGTCCAGCCCAGCAGGCCAAGGAAGCCTTCGGTGCCCGCCTGCGCGAGATCCGTAAGGATGCCAGCCTGTCAGGTCGTCAACTCGCCGAACTGACAGGGTGGCACTACACGAAGGTGTCCCGTGTCGAGCACGGGAAACAGGGACTATCTGACGCAGACATTCGCGCGTGGTGTTCCGCTTGTGATGCGGACGAGCAGATTCAAGATTTGATCGTCCAGGCTCGTGCAGTTGAGACCATGTATCGGGAGTGGCGCAAGCAGGCTCGAACCGGCCTCCGCCGACTCCAGGAAGTCATCGAGCCACTTTATGCGCGGACTAGGCTGTTTCGTGTACATGAGCATTGGAGCATTCCGGGTCTACTGCAAACGTCCGCGTACTCAACGGAGAGTATGGCCTACTGGGTTCGTCTACTCGACCTACCCGACGACCGTGAAGCGGCAACTGCTGCCCGCCTGGCGCGTCAGCGCATTCTGCGCGAGGGGGATCACCGGTTCGTCTTCCTTTTGGCGGAACAGGCATTGCGTAGTCGCATAGGCTCAATCGAGACGATGCTTGAACAGCTTGATCGCGTAATCGCGGCGAGGGCACTGCCTAATGTCTCGATCGGTATAATTCCCGCGAGTGCCGGTATGGGTGCGCACACCCAGACGGCGTTTTGGATCTTCGACGACGAACTTGTCAAAGTTGAGACACTCACGGCGACACTTGACATTACACGCGCCGAAGAAATCGCCATCTACGCTACGGTGTTCAACGAGATGCGCCACGCCGCGCTCTTCGGTGACGAGGCGCGGGACCTGATCCTTCAGGTCCGGGACGAACTGCTGCAACAATCTGCAACTTCCTAGCCTCCAGCATGACCGGGCTCTTAGCGTCCTGGTCATGAGCTTCGCCGCCCCCCGACATGCAAGGACAACCGCCGACGAGCCGATGCCCACGGGTGAGCGCCGTTCGTTCCTGAATGAGCTTGATGCGGCTGTGCGTAGGCATGGCGGGATGTCGTGCGGTGTGGTTCCGCGCGAGGGTTCGCCGGTTTTGCTGGTGATCAACGCCGAGGTGCCGCGCCGGTCCGTGGAGGTCAGCGCGGACTTCGTTGACCGTTGCTGGTGGTTCACCTGGGCGGAGTCGGGGGCCACGATCGGGACGGTTGATGACGTGGACGGCGTTGCCGATGTTGTCGGGCGTGCGGTCGGTGTTCAGCGGTGGGTGCGTCCCTGATGCCGGGCGAGCTGGGCGAGGTCTTTCGACTTCTTTTGTTGTTCGGGGCTGTATGCGTGGGGTTCGGGGCTTTGTTCGGTTATGTGCTGGGGCCCGATCTGGTGCGCTGGGGCCGGCGCCTTTTCGGAGGCTGCACCGAGGTTCACGCCTACGCCGAGTTGCAGCTGCCGAGCTGGCTGCGCAAGACGACGGCACCGAACCCGGCACCTAGACCCCTCCGGGCGGTGGTGGCGGGTCTCGTTCGACCCTCACCTCGCCGCCGTCCGGAGGTTCAAGCGTGGCAACCGGCCGCGCCGAAGGCTTCATGAGGAGGAAGCCGTGACCGTTGCTCTCGAACCTCCAACACAGACAGCCGTTCCCCGGCTGCTGTGGCTGGACCTGACTCGAAAGTGCCAGCTCAAGTGCGCGCACTGTTTCAATGAGTCGGGGCCGGAAGGCACGCACGGGACGATGACCCGCGCGGACTGGACGCGTGTCCTGGCCCAGGCCGCCGGGTGCGGTGTACGCGCCGTACAGCTCATCGGCGGCGAGCCGACGATGCACCCGGACGCTCCGGACCTGGTCGGCTACGCCCTGCCACTGGGCCTGCGGGTCGAGGTGTTCAGCAACCTGGTCCACGTCTCCGACACCTGGTGGGAGCTGTTGCAGCGCGCCGGGGTGTCGGTCGCCACCTCGTACTACTCCGACGATGCCGAGCAGCACAACGCGATCACGGGTCGCCCGAGCCACCAGCGGACGCGGGCCAACATTGAGAAGGCCGTCCGGCTCGGTGTCCCGCTGCGTGTCGGGATCATCGACATCGGTGACACACAGCGTGTCAGTCAGGCACGGGCGGACCTGGAGATTCTGGGCGTTGCCGACATCCGAGTCGACAAGGTCCGTGCCTTCGGGCGGGGGGCCAGGGGGCAGGCTCCCGACATGGCCCAGCTGTGCGGGCGGTGCGGCAGCGGCAAGGCCACGATCGGCCCGACCGGTGACGTCTCCCCGTGTGTCATGTCGCAGTGGATGAGCGTGGGGAACATCCAAGACGCTGCGTTGGCCGATATCCTCGGCGGTGCTGCCATGGCCGAGGCCAACGCCTCCATCCGGGCTGTCGCTCGCTTGGGTGGTGCCTGTGATCCTGACGAGGAATGCAGTCCGGGGTCTCCGGGTAGTGGATGCACCCCCCGGGCGTGACCACAAGGACGTGAGGGATTCGTGAGTGCCGGCCTTCCCGGGCCAGAGTTCACCGCGCTGATCCGCCCGCATACCGGGGACGTGACGGGTGTGCGGCCTACCTCGCGTGGCAACAACTCGGCTGTCACAGCCATAGTCGAGTGCGAGAACGGGCCGTTCTTTGTCAAGGCCGTCCCCAACCGGCCGGGCGGCCGTCGTGACTCCCTGGTCCGGGAAGGACTGGTCAACCCCTACGTGCGGTCCCTATCCCCGGCTTCGCTGTGGAAGGCCGAGGACCAGGCGTGGATCGCGCTCGGGTTCGAAGTTGTGGACGGGCGCTCGGCGGACTTCACGCCGGGGTCGGCAGACCTGCCCGCAATCATCGACATCATCAACCGCATCGGTGTCCTTGACCTCCCCGAGATCGCTCACGACTGGCCAGAGACGCGATGGGACCGCTTCGCCACCGACGCGGACCGGTTCCAGGGGCGATCACTGCTGTACACCGACATCAACCCCGACAACCTGTTGATCGGGGATGGGGCCACGTGGGCGGTGGACTGGTCGTGGCCTACACGCGGCGCCGCATTCATCGACCCGGCCTGTCTGGTCGTGCAGTTGGTAGCGGCCGGGCACAGCCCCCAGGCCGCCGAAACATGGGCGGCCCACTGTCCCGCATGGACCAACGCCGACCCCCAAGCAATCAGCGCGTTCGCCACCGCCAACCGGCACATGTACCGCCGATTCGCCGACCGAAGTCCCGACGCGCCATGGCTTGCCGCGATGGCGACATCCGCGCAGCAGTGGGCCGACTACCGGGACTCCTTGTAGAGGCCCGACAACGCCTGTTTCTGTGAACGGTCCCGCCGGGTCGAGCTGGGGCAGCCGACCCGTAGGCCGAAGCGATGAACTTGTCATGCTTGAGGAGCGCGGCCTTGACGGACGGACTCACCACGGCGAAGCGTCCGGCCGGTGGAACACTCGACGTGTCAAGGATGTCGTCGCTGCGCTTGACGATCTCGATCACGAGCCTGAGGTTCTCCTACGCCCAGCTCAGCAGGCTGTTGTCGATCTTGTTGGCGTAGCCGCCGTCGGCCCGCACCAGGGCCACCGAGCCGAAGGCGGCGGCCAGGCGGCCCATGTCGAACCCACGCTGTTCGCCTCCCTCGCTGGGCTTGATCGACTGGGCGTCCAGCATCGCCGACGGCCGGGGGTCGCGTCCGTCGGCGATCCGCACCCGCTCGCGCAGCCGGTCGTGGATCTGGACCCACGTGCCGTCCTGGCCCCAAGCGCTGTACCAGCGGCAGGCCGTGTCCCGTGGCAGCTCGGCTACCCAACAGTCACTAAGTTGTCAGCCGTGCTCACCGCGCCCGGAGCGTGTCCGGATACGGTCACCCGTGCCAATCGGAGTGATCGGGGATTGTTGGACAGCCTTCGCGGACGTAGACAGGGGGCGCGGTCGCGTCGCCGATGGGGTTGAGCGCGGCCGGCTCAAGGAGCAGTGCCTCACTCGCTGAGGCGATCACCTCAACGTCGGCAGGTGAATCGCATGAAGCCCCTTTCCAGGACCCTTTTAGCGCTGATCGCCGCCGCCGTCGTGGCAGCGCCCGCGGCGTCCGCCGAAGCGCAGGCCCCCGGAGCGTCGGCGGTGGCCGGGAAGCATCGCCTCTCGGTTGACATCGACATCGACGGCAACCGCATCCGTGCCGGAGGTGCCATTCAGGACCTGTCCTCGGGCCGTAGCGACGTCTGCGTACAAGTGATCTTGAAGCGCAGGCGGACGGACAAGCCCCCGCGCTGGAGCACCATCGCGGACACCGGGTGGAAGTGCGGCAAAGGCGAGGTCAGCGTCAGCACCGACTGGCGGAACTGCCCCGGCGGACGGTCGAAGCCGCACGTGGCCACGGCCAAGGGGAAGTGGAACGGCCAGGAGGTCGAATCCGTGAGCACGAAGGAGACATGCTGATCGAGTCAAGCGGTCACGGTCCGTGACGAGGCGCCCGTCGTCGCCGCGCTTGCCGGGGTCTCGCGTCTGCCCAGCGGTATCCCGGACGGTGGCCGTGGGGCCCGGACGTGCGAAAATAGCGGCAGTGACCCCCCGACTCCGAGGATGTGAGTGATGAGCCGCAAGGCGCCGTCCGGTGACTTCGACGACTCCGGCCTGGAGGTGTCGAAGCCGAAGGCGTGGGCGGCGGGCGTGCCGGGCGTCACGGCGGCGCTGCGCCAGTCCTACGACCAGATGGGGGTGCGCCGCACCGCGCTGACGCTGCTGCGCGTCAACCAGATGCAGGGCTTCGACTGCCCCGGTTGCGCCTGGCCGGAGGGCGACCACCGGCACATGGCGGAGTTCTGCGAGAACGGCGCGAAGGCCGTCGCGGAGGAGGCGACCACCCGGCGGATCACCCGGGAGTTCTTCGCCCGCCACACCGTCGCGGAGCTGGCGGAGCGCTCCGACCACTGGCTCGGGCAGCAGGGCCGGCTGACCGAGCCGATGATCCTGCGGGCCGGGGCCGAGCACTACGAGCCGGTGTCGTGGGACGAGGCGTTCGGCGTCCTGGCGTCCGAGCTGAACGGCCTGGACTCCCCGGACGAGGCCCTCTTCTACACCTCGGGCCGCACCAGCAACGAGGCCGCGTTCGCCTATCAGCTCTTCGCCCGCGCGTTCGGCACGAACAACCTGCCCGACTGCAGCAACATGTGCCACGAGTCGTCCGGGTCGGCGCTGAACGAGACGATCGGCGTCGGCAAGGGCTCGGTGCTCTTGGACGACCTGTACCAGGCCGACCTGATCTTCGTCGTGGGGCAGAACCCGGGCACCAACCATCCGCGGATGCTGTCGGCACTGGAACGCGCCAAGAAGGAGGGCGCCCGGATCGTCGCCGTGAACCCGCTGCCCGAGGCCGGGCTGATGCGGTTCAAGAACCCCCAGCGCCCGTCCGGCGTCACCGGGCGGGGCACGGCGCTGGCCGACCGGTTCCTCCAGATCCGCCTGAACGGCGACCTGGCCCTGTTCCAGGCGCTCAACCGGCTGCTGCTGGAGTCGGACGCCCCGGACGCGCTCGACCGTGAGTTCCTCGACGCCCACGCCCACGGCTTCGAGGCGTTCCAGAAGCACGTCCTCGGCCTGGACTGGGACGACGTGCTGGAGGCGACCGGCCTGACCCGGGACGAGATCGCCGCGACGCTCGGCGACGTCCTGGCGGCCAAGCGCATCGTGGTCTGCTGGGCGATGGGCCTGACGCAGCACCGCAACTCCGTGCCGACGATCCGCGAGGTCGTCAACTTCCTGCTGCTGCGCGGCAACATCGGCCGCCCCGGCGCGGGCGTCTGCCCCGTCCGCGGCCACTCCAACGTGCAGGGCGACCGGACGATGGGCATCTACGAGAAGCCCGCGCCCGCGTTCCTGGACGCCCTGGCCGCCGAGTTCTCCTTCGCGCCGCCGCGCGAGCACGGCCTGGACACCGTGGACGCGATCCGCGCCATGCGCGACGGCAAGGCGAAGGTGTTCCTCGGGATGGGCGGCAACTTCGTCCGCGCCACCCCCGACTCGGCGGTCACCGAGGCGGCGCTGCGGAGCTGCCGGCTGACCGCGCAGGTCTCCACCAAGCTGAACCGCTCGCACGCGGTGACCGGCGAGCGGGCGCTGATCCTGCCGACGCTCGGCCGGACGGAGCGCGACGAGCGGGAGTCCGGCGCCCGGTTCGTCTCCGTCGAGGACTCGATGGGCATGGTGCACGCCTCGCGCGGACGGCTCGCCCCGGCCTCCCCGCACCTGCTGCCGGAGGTGGCCATCGTCTGCCGCCTCGCGAAGGCGGTGCTGCCCGGGTCCGGCATCGGCTGGGACGCGATGGAGCGCGACTACGACGTGATCCGCGACCACGTGTCCCGGGTCGTCCCCGGCTTCGAGCGCTACAACGAGCGGATCCGCGAGCCGGGCGGCTTCACGCTGCCGCACGCGCCCCGCGACGAGCGCCGCTTCCCGACCGCGACCGGCAAGGCCAACCTCACGGTGAACGGGCTGGAGGTGCTGCGGGTCCCCGAGGGGCGGCTGCTCTTGCAGACCGTCCGCAGCCACGACCAGTACAACACCACCATCTACGGTCTGGACGACCGCTACCGCGGCATCAAGGCGGGACGGCGCGTGGTGTTCGTCAACCCGGCCGACCTGGCCGCCCTCGGGCTGGAGGACGGCGCGATGGTGGACCTGCACTCGGAGTGGGCCGACGGCGCCGGGCGGTGCGCGCCCGGCTTTCGCGCCGTGGCCTACCCGACGGCGCGGGGCTGCGCGGCGGCCTACTTCCCCGAGACGAACGTGCTGGTCCCGCTGGACAGCACCGCCGAGATCAGCAACACCCCGACGTCGAAGTCCGTCGTCGTCCGCCTCGAACCGTCCGGGCCGTGATGGCAGGGGCGCCAGACCCTCCTGGCCCGCGCGTGCGGGATGACCTCGCGGGCGACGGCGGCTGGACTAGGCTCGGTCCATGACGAACCTCCCGGACCGTCCCGGAACGCCTGGAACGCCTATGCCGTCCGAGATGCGCGCGTCCGACGGGGACCGCGAGCGGGTCGCGCAGGTGCTGCGGGACGCGGCGGGCGACGGGCGGCTGACCCTGGAGGAGCTCGACGAGCGGCTGGACGCGGTGTACGCGGCCAAGACCTACGCCGAGCTGGAGCCCATCACCCGCGACCTGCCGGCGGGCGGGACGAGGCCGCACCCGGCCCCGCTCGCGACGGGGGCGCCGGACTACCGGCCCGCGGTGGACGCCCCGTCCTGGCGGATCGGTATCGCGATCATGGGAGCGTTCCGGCGGACGGGCGTGTGGAACGTCCCCGGCCGGTTCACCGCGTTCGCGTTCTGGGGCGGCGGCAAGATCGACCTGCGCGAGGCCCGGTTCGAGGAGGCCGAGGTGCGGATCCGCGCGTGGGCCCTGATGGGCGGGATCGACATCGTCGCGCCCGAGGACGTCGCCGTCCACGTCAAGGGCATCGGGATCATGGGCGGCTTCGACGACGGCGCGAGCGGCCCGGGCACTCCCGGGGCGCCCCGGGTCGTCGTGTCGGGGCTGGCGTTCTGGGGCGGCGTGAACGTCAAGCGCAAGGCCCGCAGGCAGGACAAGCGGCTGCGCAAGCAGCAGCTCAAGGAGCGCGGGGAGCTCAAGGAGCGCGGCGAGAAGGACTGAGCGCGGCCCGCCGGGGTCGGCGCGGGGCGGGCTTGCGGCCGGGGTGCCGCCTCCGGACTCAGGCGCCGGCCGCGTACCGCCAGAAGTCCCGCAGCCACGTGGCGGGGACCGGGCTGTCCAGCCCCACCTGCGTGAGCAGGATGGCGACCGTCCCGGTGGACGGGACGATGTGCGCCGTGGTCCCGGTGCCGCCGACCCAGCCGTAGCGCCCCGGGACGTTCCACGGGTCGACGGACGCGACGTCGACCGCGCCGCCGAAGCCCCAGCCCTGCCCCTCCAGGAACAGCGCGCCGATCTCGCGCTGGGCCGGGGTGGTGTGGTCGGTGGTCATCAGCCGCACCGAGTCGGCGGTCAGGATCCGGCAGCCGCCGGGGCCGGCGCCCCCGTCCAGCAGCATCCGGCCGAACGCGAGCCAGTCGTCGGCGGTCCCGGCCAGCCCGCCGTTGCCCAGCGGAAAGGCGGGCAACGTGCTCCACTGCCCGTCGGGACCGTCCGCTAGTACGAGCCCGCCGTCCTGGCCGGTCCGGTAGTAGCTGGTGAACCGGTCGCGCTTGGCGGCGGGGACCTCGAACGCGGTGTCCGCCATGCCCAGCGGTTCGAACACCCGCTCGGCCAGGAAATCGGGCAGCGCCTGGCCGGAGACGCGGCTGACCAGCACGCCCTGGAGGGTGGAGCAGGTGTCGTACAGCCACCCCTCGCCCGGCTGGTACAGCAGCGGGACCTGGGCGAGCTCGGCCATCCACACGTCCGGCTCGGGGAAGGTCCGCGGCTCCCGTCCGTCCTTCTGCACCGGGAAGAGCCGCTGGGCCGCGGGCAGCGTGAAGTCGGACGCGAAGCCGTACCCCGCGCGCGAGGTGAGCAGGTCGAACACGGTGATCGGACGGACGGCCGGGACCACGTCGTCCACGGCGCTGGCGGGCGTGCGGACGACCTTCGGGTCCGCCAGTTCCGGCAGCCACCGGCCGACCGGGTCGTCCAGCGCGATCCGGCCGTCCTCGACCAGCGCCATGACCGCCGCGGCCGTGACGGGCTTGGTGATCGAGGCGAAGCGGAAGAGGGAGTCGCGGGCCATCGGAGCGCCGCCGACGGCCAGCGAGCCGACGGCCGCCGCCTCGATCCGGTCGCCGCGGGCGATCAGGCCCACCGCTCCCGGGATCGATCCGCCTTCGACGTAGGGCTCCAGGATGTCGTGCAGGTCGGCCATCGATCCACTTTCTGTTGTGTGCGGTCCTGGAGCAGACCACCGGCGCGGCCCGTACTCATCGGCGCGGCGCGCGGTCAGCGGGGGCCGGCGATCCGGTCCAGCCAGTCGCCGAGCAGGGCCGTCTCGGACGCCGACAGGACGGCCGGCGGGTCGGCGGCCAGCGCGGCGCGCAACGCCACCGCGCGGGCGGCGGACGAGGCGCGCCCGTCCTCCCCGGGCCCGTCCGCCGGGGCCTCGTCCGGGACGGTGATCGCCGCGAGGACGCCCTCGCGGACCCGCGCCGACACCTCGCCGCCGTCCCCGCCGCCGGTGCCCGCGCGGCCGTCCTCGGCGATCAGCGCCAGCGTGACCCCGATCCCGGAGGCGTGGATCATGCGCGCGGCGGTGGCGACGGGCACGCGCAGCCGCCCGGCGTCGGCCACCGCCTCGACGAGGCCGACCAGCATGCCGAACGCCTCGTCCGCGACGGGCGGCGTGCGGGGCGAGCCGTACATCAGCGCGTAGAACGCGGGGCGCGTGCGCCCGAACTCCACGTGCAGGTCCCAGCCGCGGCGCAGGTCCTCGACCGGGTCGCCGGTGCGCTCCTGCGCCCGCTTGCCCGCCAGGTACTCCTCGAACCCGAGCGCGGCGACGGCGTCGAACAGCCCGCGCTTGTCGCCGAAGTGGTGGTACAGGGTCGGGGCGCCGACGCCCGCCGCGGTGCAGACGGCCCGCGTCGAGACGGGCTCGCCGTCCGACTCGGCGAGCAGCCGCGCGGCGGCCCGCAGGATCCGGTCCCGGGTGTCGAGGTCCTTCTGCGCTGTCACAACATCGATGTTACAGAAATTTACCGAACGCCGATATGGGCCATCCAGCAGGGGGAACGCCTCCGGACGACATCATCGGGCCATCAGCTTCTATAGCGCTACTACAGGGATTCGTATATCGTCGCTAGTGCCACTTGAGATGAAACACGAGAGGAACCAGCCATGCGCAGCGCCGTCCTCGCGGCCCCGGAGAAGCCCCTCGACCTCGTCGAGCGCGACATGCCCGAGCCGGGCCCCGGTGAGATCCTCGTCCGGGTCACCGCCTGCGGGATGTGCTTCTCCGAGGTCAACCAGTTCCGCGGGCACTACCCGTTCGCCCGCTTCCCGGTCGTCCCCGGTCACGAGATCAGCGGCGTGGTCGCCGCGCTCGGCCAGGGCGTCGACTGGCCTGAGCCTGGCACCCGGGTCGGGGCACAGTTCCTCTACGCGTCCTGCGGGCACTGCGACTACTGCATCCGCGGTGACGAGATGCTCTGCACCGGCCCAAATCACGCCACGGGCATCAACCACGACGGCGGCTACCAGGAGTACTTCGTGGCCCGCGCCGGGTTCCTCACCCCGCTCCCGAGCGGCCTGGACCCGGTCGCCGCCGCGCCGCTGATGTGCGCCGGCGTCACCGCCTTCAACGGGCTCCGGCAGGGCGGCGCCGCCGCCGGGTCGAAGGTCGCCGTGCTCGGGACGGGCGGCGTCGGCACGATGGCCGTCCGCTTCGCGGCGGCGATCGGCGCCCGGGTCGCCGTCGTCTCCCGCTCGCGGCGCGCGGAGGGCGAGGCGCGCGCGCTGGGCGCCGAACTGTTCGTCGCCACCGACGAGCAGGACCCGGCAGAGGCGCTCACCGCCTGGGGCGGCGCCGACCTGGTGATGAACACCGCGCCCAGCACCGCCACCGCGCAGGCCGCGCTCGGCGGGCTCCGCCCGGACGGCACGCTGCAGATCCTCGGCTTCGACCAGGGCGAGCTGTCGGTGCCGCCGATGCCCCTCGTCCTCGGCCGCAAGCGCGTGATGGGCTCGCCGTCGGGCGCCCCGCACGACCTGCGCGACACCCTCGCGTTCGCCGCCACGCACGGGATCCTCCCGGAGGTCACCCCCGTCAAGCTGGACGACGCCCCCCGCGTCCTGGCCGAGATGACCGAGGGCACCCACCGCGGCCGCTCCGTCATCACCTTCGACTGAGACGGACCGCGCCCGGCTACAGCACCGGCCGCTTGGCTTTCCACGGACGGGCGTGTTCGTAGGCCAGGCAGGCGCTCATGACGAGGGCGTCGGCGTGGCGTGCGCCGACCACTTGCAGCCCGGCCGGGAGCCCCTCCGCCGTGAAGCCGCACGGCAGGCTCGCGGCGGGCTGCTGGGTCATGTTGAACGGGTAGGTGAACGGTGTCCAGCCCGTCCAGCGGCGGGACGGGGAGCCCGGCGGCACCTCGGCGCCCGCCTCGAACGCGGCGATCGGCAGGGTCGGCGTGAGCAGCAGGTCGTACCGCTCGTGGAACAGGCCCATGGTCCGGCCGAGCTCCATGCGGCGCGCGGTGGCGGTGAGGTAGCCGACGGCCGAGAGCCGGGCGCCCTGCTCGCAGATCTCCAGCAGGCCCGGGTCGAGCCGCGCGCGGTCCTGCGGCCCGAGATGCTCCACGACCTTGGCGGCCCCGGCGAACCACAGGGCCTCGAAGTCGGCGACCGGGTCGCCGAAGCCCGGGTCGGCCTGCTCGACCTTGGCGCCCAGCTCGGCGAAGACCTCCGCCGCGGCGGCCACGAGCGCCGCCACGTCCGGGTCGACGGAGGCGAACCCGAGGTCGGGGCTGAACGCGACGCGCAACCCGGTCAGGTCGCCTGGGCCCGTGCCGGCGGGCGCCGTGCCGGCAGGCGCCGTGCCGCTGAACGGGGCGCCGGGCGGCGGGAGCGACGACCAGTCCCGGCCGTCCGCGCCGCAGACGGCGTCGAGCAGCAGCGCCGCGTCCGCCACGCTGGTGGTCATCGGGCCGACGTGCGCGAGCGTGCCGAACGGGCTGGCCGGGTAGTGCGGGATCCGGCCGTAGGTCGGCTTGAGAGTGAACGTGCCGGTGAACGCGGCGGGGATGCGCACCGAGCCGCCGCCGTCGGTGCCGAGCGCCAGCGGGGCCATCCCGGCCGCCACGGCCGCCGCCGCGCCGCCGCTGGACCCGCCGGCCGTGCGGGAGGTGTCCCACGGGTTGCGCGTGACGCCCGTGAGGGGCGAGTCGGTCACGCCCTTCCACGCGAACTCGGGCGTGGTGGTCTTGCCGACGAACACCGCGCCCTGCTCGCGGAGTCGCGCGACGGACGGCGCGTCCTCCTCCCACGGCCCGGACGGGTCGATGGTCGTCGAGCCGCGCCGCGTGGGCCAGCCGCGGGTGAGCAGGACGTCCTTGATGGAGACGGGCACGCCGTCGAGCGCGCCGAGGGTCTCGCCGCGCCGCCACCGGTCGGCCGAAGCGCGCGCGGCGGCCAGCGCGGACTCGGCGGCCACGAGGCAGAACGCGTTGACCTTCGGGTCGTCGCGGCCGATCCGGGCCAGGACGGCCTCGGTGGCCTCGACCGGGGAGAGCGTCCCCGCCCGGTAGGCCGCCAGCAGCTCGGTCGCGGTCAGGTCCGCCGGGTCGCTCATCGTTGCCTCCTCCTGTCCAGGACGGACATCCCGTTCACGCCGGTCCGCGCGGGGCCGACATAGCCGAGCCGCTTGTCCACGACGTTGCGGAGCGGGCGGCCGTGCACGTAGTCGTCGAGGTTCTCGGCGAACAGCCGGACCAGCTCGTCCCGCCAGCCGGTCGCGTCGCCCGCCATGTGCGGGGAGACGATGACGTTCGGCATGTCCCAGAGCGGTGAGGACGGGGGGAGCGGCTCGTCGGCGAACACGTCGAGCGCGGCGCCCGCGATCCGGCCCGCGCGCAGCGCCGCGACCAGGTCGTCCTCGGCGACGAGCTGCCCGCGCCCCACGTTGATGAGGCGGGCGGTCGGCTTCATCCGCTCCAGCGCGGCGGCGCCGATCATCCCGCGCGTCTCCCCGGTGAGCGGCGCCGCCAGGACGACGTAGTCGGCGTCGCCGAGCGCCTCGTCCAGCCGTTCCATGGGGTGGACGACGCCGAGGTCGGGGTCGGCGGCACGGGCGGTGCGGCCGGCTCCGGACACGCGCAGCCCGGCCGCGGTGAGGCGGCGGCCGATCGCGCGGCCGATGGGGCCCGGGCCGACGACCAGCGCGCGGGCGCCGGTGATCCGCTCGGTCTCGCGGTGCCGCCACCGCCGCTCGCCCTGCGACCGGACGGTCCCGTGCAGGTCCTTCGCGAACGCCAGCACCAGCCCCAGGACGTACTCGGCGATCGGCTCGTCGAACACGCCGCGCGAGTTGGTGACGACCGCGTCGCCCTCGACCAGCGCGGGGAACAGCAGCCGGTCCACGCCCGCGCTCGCGATGTGCACCCAGCGCGGCCCGCCCTCGCGCGGCCACGCCCCCGCGAGCGCCGCGGACCGGAAGTCCCACATGAACACGATCTCGGCGCCGCGCAGGGCGTCCGCCAGCCCGCCCTCGCGGACGAGCCGGACGCGCGCGAGGCGCTCCACGGCCGCCATGCCGGGCGGCGCGTCCTCCCCGACGAGCACCACCAGTTCGGGCGGCCCACCGGGAACGGGCGGGACAGGCTCCATCGGCGTCCCTTCGGGGGATCCGGAATTTAGCGGGAAGGCAAGTGGCCAGGGCATTGACACGCTAGAAAGGGTTCGTAGGATTGTCAACAATCAGCGCGGTAACGGAGGTCCTGGTGACCGCGCTGATCACGTGCTGCAAGACCGTCGCAACCGTTGCCAGTGGCCAGGACGGATCCCAGAGCGCTCCAACGGAAGAGTCCCTCGGGTGGCGACGCTCTCGCCCACCCCTGCCCAACGGGGAGGTCCGGCATGTCCAGGCTCATGACCATCTCACTGGAGCGGCGCGGCGTCTCGTGCGTCGCCGAGCTGCTCGACAAGGACGCGCCGCGCACCTGCGAGGCGGTGTGGCGCGCCCTGCCCCTCGGCGGCGACGCCTACCACGCCAAGTACGCCCGCAACGAGCTCTACACCATGGTGGAGCGGTTCGCGGACGAGGAGGTCGGGCTGGAGAACCCGACCGTCACCCCCATCCCCGGCGACGTCGTCTACTTCTCGTTCGCCGGCGGCATGCTCGACCGGGCGTTCAAGGAGGAGAAGGGCATCGGCGCGCTGCCCGGCGTCATCGATCTGGCCGTCTTCTACGGGCGCAACAATCTGCTGCTGAACGGCGACGTCGGCTGGGTGCCCGGCAACGTGTACGCGACGATCGTCGACGGGCTCGACCGGATGGCCGAGGCGTGCAACGACGTCTGGCGGTCCGGCGCCGTCGGCGAGCGCCTGGTCTACCGCCGCGCCGAGTCCTGAGCGGCGGGGCCCCGCAGATGACCTTCGACCCCACGCTGGTCGTCGGACCCGAGCTGCTCGCCCAGGACGGCATCGGGGTGGTCGCGCCGTTCGACTTCGCCCTCGACCGCGAGCTGTGGCGGTGGACGCCCGACGACGTCTCGCTGTTCATGACCCGGCTCCCGTACGTCCCGGTGCCGGTCACGGTGGAGATGGCGACCGCGCTGTCGGACCACTCGATCGTCCGGCAGGCGACCCGCGACGTGCTGGCGCCCGAGCCGCTCGCCGTGGCCTACGCGTGCGCATCGGGCAGCTTCATCCGCGGCAAGGCGGGCGAGCAGGGGCTGCACGGGACGATCCTCGCGGCGGGCGCTCCGGCGGCGGCCACCACCTCGGGCGCGCTGGTGGAGTCGCTGCGGCTGCTGAACGCCACGCGGGTCGCGGTGGTCACCCCCTACATCGACGCGGTGACCGACCGGCTCGTGTCGTTCCTCGGCGAGCACGGCATCACGGTCGTCTCGTCCGTCGGGATGGGGCTGCTCAGCCACATCTGGAAGGTCGGGTACGGCGAGATCGTCAGCGCCGTCTCGACGGTGGACGGGCCGGACGCCGAGGCGGTGTTCATCAGCTGCACGAACGTGCCGACCTACGACATCATCGCGCCGCTGGAGGAGCTGATCCGCAAGCCCGTCCTCACCGCCAACCAGGTCACGATGTGCTCGGCGCTGCGGGCCATGGGCCGCTCGGCGGCCGGTCCCGGGCAGTCGCTGGTGCAGCTGATCCGGCCGACGGCCGCCTGACCCATGATCTTCGAAGGTAGGATTGTCGACAACATGCGCCAGACCGGACTCCGCGCCGGGTTCCTCTACCCCGGCCACAGCGCCGAGGACGACTATCCCGCGATCGAGCGCGCCCTCGGCGGCGTGAGCCTGCCGGTCGTGCACACCCTCATGCGCGAGGACGCCCACCGCGTCGACGCCCTGCTCGACATCGGCGGCGCCGGCGTGCTCGCCGAGGGCGCCCGCGCGCTGCGCGGGCTGGGCGTCGGGGCCGCCGTGTGGGCCTGCACCAGCGGGAGCTTCGTGTTCGGCTGGGACGGCGCGGCCGCGCAGGTCGAGGGCGTCCGGGAGGCCGCCGGGGTGCCCGCGTCCAGCACCTCGTTCGCGTTCGTGAACGCCGCGCGGCGGCTCGGCGTGCGGCGCGTGGCGGTCGCGGCGACCTACCCGTCCGACGTGGCCGAGCGGTTCGGGGCGTTCCTCGGCCGGGCCGGGATCGAGGTGGTGGCGCTGTCGTGCCGCGGCATCGTCACGGCCGCCGAGGTCGGCACCCTCGGCCGCGATGAGGTGCTGGAGTTCGTCGCGGCCAACGACCATCCGGACGCCGAGGCGGTGCTGGTCCCCGACACCGCCCTGCACACCGTGTCCTGGCTCGACGAGCTGGAGGCGCGGGCCGGCAAGCCGGTGCTCACCGCCAACCAGGTGAGCGTCTGGGAGGGCCTGCGCCTGGCCGCCGGCCCCGAGGGGCTCCCGCCGCGTCCCGGCCTCGGCCGCCTCTTCGCCGGGCCGACACGACATCCCAGACAATCCCTGACAATCCCCCCACAGTGCTGACGAAAGGGGCCCTGCCATGGGCCGATTGGGTGAGCTGGAACCCGTCCCGCGCAGATCGACCGTCGAGCTCGTCTCGGACGAGCTGCGCTCGGCGATCATGTACGGGTCGCTGGAGCCGGGCGCGCAGCTCGGCGAGGCCGACCTCGCCGCCCGGCTCGGGATCAGCCGCGGCCCGCTCCGGGAGGCCATGCAGCGGCTCGTCCAGGAGGGCCTGCTGGTCAGCGAGCCGCACCGCGGCCTGTTCGTGATCACCCTGGACCAGGGCGACGTGGCGGACATCTACCTCGCCCGGCTGGCCATCGAGCGCGCCGCCTGCGTGCTGATCATGGAGCGGAACCGGGGGGAGGCGGTCGTGCGGCTCACCGGGACCCTCGACGCCCTGGTCGAGGCGGCCCGCCAGCGCGACCGGGTCGCGATGAGCGACGCCGACCAGAGGTTCCACCAGGTGCTGGTCAGCTCGTCCGGCAGCCCGCGGCTGGAGCGGATGGCGCAGACGCTGCTGGTCGAGACCCGCATGTGCCTGAACGCGCTCCAGGACAAGTACCCCGAGCCGTCCGAGCTCGTCGAGGAGCACCGCCGCCTGGTGGACGCCATCGCCGACGGCGAGGAGGAGCGGCTGCTCCGCCTCATCGAGGAGCACATGACCGATTCCATCGAGCGTCTCCGCACGACCTGACAACCCCCTCAGGGAGGGTCCCATGGCGAAGCTGTCACCCCTGCTCAAGCAGGCCACCCCCGTCCTGGCCGAGCGCGGCGAGGGCGTGTACCTGTACGACGCCGACGACCGCCGGTACCTGGACTTCACGGCGGGGATCGGCGTCACGAGCACCGGGCACTGCCACCCCCGCGTGGTCGAGGCCGCCCAGAAGCAGGTCGCGACGCTCGTCCACGGGCAGTACACGACGGTCATGCACCGGCCGCTGCTGCGCCTGACCGAGGCGCTCGGCGAGGTGCTGCCCGCCGGCCTGGACTCCCTGTTCTTCCTCAACAGCGGAAGCGAGGCCGTGGAGGCGGCGATCCGGCTGGCCCGGCACGCCACCGGACGGCAGAACATCGTCGTCTTCCAGGGCTCGTTCCACGGCCGGACGATGGGCGCCGCCGCGCTCACCACGGCCGGTACCAAGTTCCGCGCCGGGATCGGCCCGCTGATGCCGGGCGTCGCCGTCGCGCCGTTCCCGCAGTCCTACCGGTACGGGTGGGACGAGGCGGAGGCGACCCGGTTCGCGCTGCGCGAGCTGGACTACCTGCTCGCCACCGCCAGCTCCCCGCGCGACACCGCCGCGTTCGTCGTCGAGCCCGTCCTCGGCGAGGGCGGCTACATCCCCGCGCCGCCCGGCTTCCTCGAAGGGCTGCGCGAGCGCGCCGACCGGCACGGGATCCTGCTCGTCGTGGACGAGGTCCAGACCGGCTTCGGCCGGACGGGCCGCTTCTGGGGCCACGAGCACGCCGGCGCCCGTCCCGACGTCCTCATCTCGGCCAAGGGCCTGGCCAGCGGGTTCCCGCTGTCGGCGATCGCCGCGCCGGCCGCGCTGATGGAGCGCGGCTGGCCCGGCTCGCAGGGCGGCACCTACGGCGGCAACGCGGTCGCCTGCGCCGCCGCCCTCGCCACGCTGGAGGTGATCCGCGACGAGGACCTGGTCGCCGCCGCCGACCGGCTCGGCGCGCGGCTCGGCGACGGGCTCCGCAAGGTCGCCGCCGACCATCCGGTGATCGGCGACGTGCGGGGCCTGGGGCTCATGCGGGCGAGCGAGTTCACCACCCCGGGCGGGGAGCCCGACGCCGCCACCGCCGCCCGCGCCCAGCAGGCCGCCGCCGGGCACGGGCTGCTCCTGCTGACCTGCGGGGCGTTCGGGAACGTCGTCCGGATGATCCCGCCGCTGGTCGTCAGCGAGCCGCAGATCGACGACGCCCTGGCCCTGTGGTCGGCGGCCGTCGCCGACGCCGCGGCGCCCTGACCTCGGTCACTGGGGCCCTGGTCACTGGGGGCGGCGACCCCGGTCACTGGGGCGGCCCGTCGGTGAGGTGCAGGTCGGCGGCCCCGCGGGGGCCCCGCGGGGTCGTCCACTCGATGCGGACGGTGTCGCCCGGGTGGTGGGCCAGCATGAGGTCGGTGAGCCCGATGGGGGAGTCGACCGCGTGCCCGCCGAGGGACACGATCGTGGCGCCGACCGGGAGCCCGGCGGCGTCGGCGGGCGTGCCGGGGACGACCTCGGCGACGAGGGCCCCGGCGGCGGTGCCGTTGGCGCGGACCTTCACGCCGAGCAGCGCGGTCGGCCCGATGTGGACGGTCCGGGACGCCTCGCCGCGCTGGATCTGCCGGGCGATCTCCAGGGCCCGGTCGGAGGGGATCGCGTAGCCGCGCTGGGCGCCCTTCTTCTTCAGCTCGAACCCGGCGGACGCGGCGGTGTTGATTCCGATGACCTTGCCGGCGGTGTTCAGCAGCGGGCCCCCGGAGTCGCCCGGCTTGATCGGCGCGCTGGTCTCGATCAGGCCGGTGAGCCGCTCGGAGCCGCCGTCGCTCTCGTCGCGGGCCGTGACCGCCTGGTCCAGGGCCGTGACGCGGCCGGTGACGACGGTGGGCGTCCCGCCCTTCCCGCCCGCGTTCCCCACGGCGGTGACCGGGTCGCCCAGGCGCACGCCGGACGCGGGCCCGAACACGGCGGGCTTGAGGCGGGACGCGCCGGTCAGGCGGATCACGGCGATGTCGCCCGATTTGTCATAGCCCACGACCTGAGCGGTGTAGGAGCGGCGGTTGTCGGTGTCGGTGCCCCGGATCGAGGTGGCGCCCTGGATGACGTGGTTGTTGGTCAGGACGAGCCCGGACGGGTCCAGGACGATGCCCGTCCCGGCGGCGCGGGTGCTGTTCAGGGCCTGCTCGGTGTCGATGTTGACGACGCCGGGCCGCCGTCCGCTGGGCTTGGCGTGCCGGGTGGAGGACGCCATGACGGGGGGCGGGACGTCCTCGGGCTCCCCCTGGTCCGCGACGCGGCACGCGGGGGTCAGCAGGGCCGGCAGCGCGGCCAGGACCAGCAGCGTCGCGGCGCGGGTTCCGCGGCGCTCCGGGATTCCCCTCACCGGCACCCCCTCCTCACGGTATTTCTCCCATGATTCCCGATCTCCGGTGATTAGTCCGCGAAGACGGCCGGGATGACCCGCTCAGCCGGGAGAGCGGCGGCGTTCAGTCGTGTGGCGCGGCCTTTCCCGGTGGCGGCCCGGGCGCCCGGCCCGGGAGCGCGGCGGCGGCGACGGCCGCGATCGACAGCACCGCGATCGTCACCGCCATCGGGAGGGCGGTGTCCGGCCCGGCGACGCCGGCGAGCGGCGCGGCGGCCCCGCCGATCGCGAACTGCGCCAGCCCGAGCAGCGCCGACGCGCTCCCGGCGACCCGCGGCGGGCGGTCGTCCAGCGCGAGCGCCGTCGCGTTCGGCATGACCAGCCCCTGGCCCGAGGTCATCAGGAACAGCGCGGGCAGCACGCCCCAGAGCCCGGCCCCGGCGAGGACGGCGACGGGCAGGCCGACGCCGCCGACCGCGACGATCGCGAGGCCCGCGCCCAGCAGGCGCTCCAGCGGCACCCGTCCCGCGAGCGTGCCGCTCGCCTGCCCGGCGGCCACGATGCCGAGCGAGTTGACGCCGAACACGATGCTGAACGCCTGCGGTGACATGCCGTAGATGTCCTGGAGGACGAACGGCGAGCCCGAGATGTAGGTGAACATCGCGCCGAACGACAGCGCGAGGGCCAGCCCGTACCCGGCGAACGCCCGGTCGGCGGCCAGCTCGCGGAACGTCGCCAGCGTCGCGCGGGTGCCGCCGGTCTCGCGGCCCTCCGGCGGCAGCGTCTCCTTCAGCAGCAGCAGCGCGGCCAGGTAGAGCGCCACGCCGATCCCGGCGAGGACGGCGAACACGCCGGGCCACGGCGTGAGCCGCATCAGCTGGCCGCCGAGGACGGGCGCGAGGATCGGCGCGAGCCCGCTCACCAGCATCAGCATCGAGAAGAACTTGGCGGCGGCGACCCCGTCGTAGAGGTCGCGGATGATGGCGCGGCCGATGACGATCCCGGCGGCCCCGGTGGCGCCCTGGACGAGCCGCAGCGCGATGAACGTCTCCACGTTCGGCGCCATGACGCACAGCAGCGACGCGACGGTGTAGGCGGCGAGGCCGACCAGCAGCGGACGGCGCCGTCCGAGCGCGTCGCTCAGCGGGCCCGCGATGACCTGCCCCACGGCGAGGCCGACCACGCAGGCGGTGAGGGTGAGCTGCGCCTGCATCGCGCCGGTCGACAGGTCCGAGGCCAGCTCGGGGAGCGCGGGGAGGTACATGTCGATCGACAGGGGCGCGACGGCGGTCAGCGCGCCGAGGATGACGATCAGCATGAGCCGCCGGTCGGGCGCCCCGGCGGCCGCGGGCACGGGCGGGGCCACGGGATCGGACCCGGCCTCGCGGTCGGACGGACCCGGGTCGGACGGACCCGGGTCGGGCGAAGCGGAGTCGGAGGGTGCGGGGCCGGGCGAGGGG
>NZ_SMKU01000108.1 GCF_004349215.1 Actinomadura rubrisoli
GGCGGGCGCTGGAGGGGCTGGTCGACAGCGGCCTGCTGGCAGGCGTGCTGGACCTGACCACGACGGAGCTGGCGGACGACCTGGTCGGCGGCGTCCTGTCGGCCGGGCCGGACCGGCTCACCGCGGCCGGACGGCACGGGGTGCCGCAGGTCGTGGCGCCCGGCGCGCTGGACATGGTCAACTTCGGGCCGCGCGGCACCGTCCCGGAGCGGTTCGCGAAACGCGACCTCTACGTCCACAACCCGACCGTCACGCTGATGCGGACCACGCCGGAGGAGATGGCCGAGCTGGGACGGCGCGTCGCCGCCAAGCTGGCCGCCGCGACGGGCCCGGCGGCGCTGTTCGTCCCGCTCGGCGGGGTGTCCGCCTTGGACGCGCCCGGCATGCCGTTCCACGATCCGGCGGCCGATGCGGCATGCTTCGAGGCGCTGGGCGGCGCGGAGGCGGCGGCCGTCGAGACGCGGCGGCTCGACCTGCACGTCAACGACCCGGAGTTCGGCCGCGCGATGGCCGACCGGCTGCACGAGATGATCTCGGGGGGAGCGGAATGAACCGGCAGGGCGTCCTCGCGCGGCTGCGCGCCGCCGTCGCGGCGGGCACGCCGGTCATCGGCGCGGGCGCCGGGACCGGGCTGTCCGCCAAGTGCGCCGAGTCCGGCGGCGTCGACCTGATCATCATCTACAACTCCGGCCGGTACCGGATGGCGGGACGCGGCTCGCTCGCCGGGCTGCTGCCCTACGGCGACGCCAACCAGATCGTCGTGGAGATGGCCGCCGAGGTCCTGCCGGTCGTGCGGGACACGCCCGTCCTGGCCGGGGTGTGCGGCACCGACCCGTTCCGGCTCATGCCCGTCTTCCTCGACCAGCTCAAGGCGATGGGCTTCGCGGGCGTGCAGAACTTCCCGACGGTCGGCCTGTACGACGGGGTGTTCCGGCAGAACCTCGAAGAGACCGGCATGGGCTACGACCTCGAAGTGGAGATGGTCCGGCTCGCCCGCGAGCGCGACCTGGTCACCGCCCCCTACGTCTTCGACGAGGAGCAGGCGCGGGCGATGGCCGAGGCGGGCGCGGACGTGCTCGTCCCGCACGTCGGGCTCACCACCAAGGGCAGCATCGGCGCGGGCACCGCGCTGACGCTGGACGAGGCGGTCGAGCGGGTGCAGGCCATGGCGGACGCCGCGCACGCCGTCCGCCCGGACGTGCTCGTCCTCTGCCACGGCGGCCCCATCGCCGAGCCGGAGGACGCCGCCCACGTGCTCTCCCGGACGCGGGGCGTCGTGGGCTTCTTCGGGGCCTCCTCGGTCGAACGGCTGCCGACCGAGCGGGCCATCACCGAGCAGGTGGCCGCCTTCAAGAACGTCGCATTCAAGAACATGGAGATCTGATGCTGGTGAGTCCCGGCGACGTGCCCACGATGACCTTCGACTGGGGATCGATCAAGTGGTTCGTCACCCCGTCCGGCGTGCCCGGCGCGTCCAGCACGCTGGGCGAGGTCATCGTCAACCCCGGCAAGGGCCACGCCCGGCACAACCACCCGGGCGCCGAGGAGATCATCTACGTGATCTCCGGCGAGGCGACCCAGATGGTGGACGACGGGGAGCCGTTCACCATCCGGGAGGGCGACACCGTCCACATCCCGAAGGGCGCGTGGCACTCGACGTACAACACGACCTGGCGCACCCTCCGCCTGATCGTCACCTACACGCCCGGCGGGGAGGAGAAGGCCCTCGAAGGCGCGCCGGACTTCTGCCTCCACGACGCGGGCGCCGTCCCGGAGTGGCGCCCGGCCTGACGCCCCGGCGGCGCAGAGCGACCGAATGATCACCGAGACGACACTCCCGTTCGTGTGATGTTCTCCTTGCGGGTGTCCCGCCGCGACCGCGATTTCGGGCTTCAAGGAGAGCCTCTCGCCCGTGAAGGTCGCCATCGTGACCGAGTCGTTCCTCCCCCGCGTGAACGGGGTCACGGGCTCGGTCTGCCGCGTTCTCGAACATCTCGCCGCCCACGGCCATGAGGCCCTCGTCGTCGCCCCCGGTCCCGGCCCCGGCTCCCACGCCGGTGCCCCGGTGGAGGCGGTCCGGGGCGTCGCCCTGCCGTTCTACCCGTCGTTCGCCGTGGGGGTGCCCTCGCGGCGCGTCACGGCGGTCCTCCGCGACTTCGGGCCCGACATCGTCCACCTCGCCTCCCCGCTCGTCCTCGGCCTGTCCGGGCTCGCCGCCGCGCGCCGCCTCGACGTGCCCGCCATCGCCGTGTTCCAGACCGACATCGCCGGGTTCGCCCGCCGGTACGGCCTGCGCGGCACCGGCCCGCCCATCTGGTGGTGGCTGCGCCGCCTCCACACGCGCGCCGACCGCACGCTCGCACCCTCGTCCCCCGTACTGGCCGAACTGGAAAGGCGCGGCGTGCCGCGCCTCGCCCACTGGGGACGAGGCGTGGACCAGCGCCGCTTCCATCCGTCCCACCGCTCGGCGGAACTCCGCGCGCGCTTGGCACCGGACGGCCGGGCACTCGTCGGATACGTCGGACGCCTCGCCGCCGAGAAACGCCCAGAGATGCTCACCCGCCTGGTCGGCGTACCCGGCGCACGGCTGGTCGTGGTCGGTGACGGGCCAGAGGAGGACCGGCTGCGACGCCGGATGCCCGACGCCATCTTCACCGGCTTCCAGACCGGAACGGCGCTGTCGGAACTCGTCGCCTCCTTCGACGTATTCGTGCATACCGGAGCGGACGACACCTTCTGCCAGGCCGTGCAGGAGGGCCTCGCCTCGGGCGTGCCCGTCGTGGCGGCAGCGGCAGGCGGCCCGCTCGACCTCGTCCGCCCCGGAGTGAACGGACTCCTGTTCGCGCCCGACGACGGATCCGAACTGCGCGCGGCCGTCTCCACCCTCGTGGACGACGTCAAGATGCGCCGCCGGATGTCCGTCCAGGCCGCGGAGTCGGTGCGGGGCCGCGACTGGGAGACCGTCTGCGGGGAGCTGATGGAGCACTACAGGGAACTCGTGTACGCCGAACGGCGAGCCGCGCCCCAACGCAAGGAACGCGCCGTACTCCGACGCAAGGAGCGCGCCGCGTGACGCATCCGACCGGCTTCCCCTTCGTCGTGTCCATCCACGACGTCGCCCCGTCCACCGCCGAACCCACCGCCCGGTGGCTCGCCGACCTGGACGAACGCGGCGTCCCGTCCACCCTCCTGGTGATCCCCGGACCGTACGGCGGAGGCCCCGCCCTGCCCGCCGACGACGCGCTGGTCACGTTCCTCCACGCCGCCGCCGGGCGCGGGCACGAACTGGCCCTGCACGGCTACCGCCACGAAGGCGTGCCAGGCGGCCCGCAGTGGCGGCGCGGTGTCAACCAGGTGCTGGCCAGGGGCGCCGGAGAGTTCTGGTCCCTCACCGCGAGCCAGGCCATCGGACGGCTCCGCGCGGGCCTCGACCTCCTCGCCGACGCCGACATCGGCGTCGTCGGCTTCACCCCGCCCGGCTGGCTGGCGTCCCCCGGCACCCGCCAGGCCCTCGCCTCGCTCGGCTTCGCCTACTGGACGAGCCATCTGGGCGTCCACAGCCTGCCCGGCGGCCCCGTCCGCCGCATGCCCGCCCTCTCCCACCGCCCCGGCGGAACAGGCGAACGCACCGGCGCCCGCCTGATGACCGGCGCCGCCCGCACGCTCACCAGGACGCGAACCCCGTTCCGCATCGCCCTCCACCCAGCAGACCTGACCAGACCGGGCCTCCGCCAAGCCACCCTCACCGCCATCGACCACGCGCTCGCAGCAGGCGCCCGCCCGACCACCTACGAATCCCTGACGGCGACATGAGGATCGTGCAGCTCGCGAACCTCTACAGTCCGGTGTCCGGGGGGCTTCGCACGGCCGTCGACATGCTCGGCGGGGGGTACACCGAGGCCGGGCACTGGCGGGCCCTTGTGGTTCCCGGGCCCTCCTACACGCGGCGCGACACGGAGAGCGGGACGGTCATCACCGTGCCCGGCCCGTCGGTGGCGCCCGGATACCGGCTCGTCCTGGATCCCCGGCCGGTGCTGCGCGTCCTCGGCCGCCTGCGGCCGGACGTCATCGAGGTGTCCGACAAGGCCACGCTCACCGTCGCCGCCAGGTGGGCGCGGCGGCGCGGCGTCCGCACCGTCCTGTTCTCGCATGAGCGGCTCGACGCGATCCTCGCGCCGCGCACGCCCGGCTGGGTGCCGCTGGAGGCCGTCACCGACCGCTGGAACCGGCGGCTGGCGGCGTCGTTCGACGCGATCGTGGTCACCTCCGCGTTCGCCGCCGCCGAGTTCGCCCGGGTCGGCGCCCCGTCCTTGCACCGCGTTCCGCTGGGCGTGGATTTGGCGACGTTCCGTCCGCTTCCATCGGTGGACGACGAGGCCGGCGCGGACGTCCGGCCCGTCCGGCTCGTCCATCTTGGACGGCTGTCGGTGGAGAAGCGGCCCGACCTCGCGATCGGCGCCGTGGCCGAGCTGGTGCGCCGAGGCGTGCCCGTGCGGCTCGACGTGGTGGGTGATGGACCGTGCCGTCCCCGGCTGCGGGCCTGGGTGGACCGCGAGCGGCTGCCCGTCCGGTTCCACGGCCACGTCGGCGACCGCGCCACCGTCGCCCGGCTGCTCGCGCGGGCCGACGTGGCGCTCGCCACCTGCCCGATCGAGTCGTTCGGGCTGGCCGTCCTCGAAGCCCTCGCCTGCGGGACGCCCGTCGTCGCGGCCGACCGGGGCGCCGCACACGAGCTGCTCGCCCCGGGCGCCGGGGCCGGGGTGCCGCCGCGCGCGGCGGCGTTCGCGGACGGCGTCCAGGGGATGCTGCGCCTCCCGTCCGCCCACCGCCGCGCCGCCGCCCGCGAACGCGCCGAAAGCTACCCGTGGACGACCACCATCGCGGGCATGCTGGACGTCCTAGCCCCACCGACACCAAGCCGGACGTCCTCTGCGGTCGCGGAGCCTAATCGGTGGTGAACTTGCAGTCCGGCGGGTTGTCCGGCGGCTCGAACTCGCCCTTCGGAATCGGCAGTGGCGCGTCCTTCACCGTGTACCCCTTCAGCCATTTACCGAAGGGGCCGGAACTGTTCGTGCTGAACGGCGCCGGACCGCTGCCCATCTGCTGGCACTGCGCGAGCGTGACGCCCCACGAGAAGCCCATCCGGTCGTACTTGTGACCGAGCGGAGACTGGTAGAACGTGAAATTCGCGCGCTTCTCGTTCTCCGGCACCTTGTCCTGCCGGATTCCGGAGACGACGGCGACGGGCCCGGTCGCCATCACGTAGTCGACCTTGATCGTCCCCCAATGGTGCTTGGACGGCCCGCCGGGCACGTCCGGCGAATAGTGGTCGTAGGTCACCGTCCCCCGCGCGGCACCGAACACGATCTTCCCGTTGACGACCTTCCACGGCGCGCCGTGCGCGTCCACGATGAACCGCCGGTACGGGTACTCCGGGTCGGCCGGGAACTTCAGCCACGCGTCCCCCGTGACATGGGCGTCCTTGAACGGCCCGGGATCCTTGTCCTCGCCCTGCGCCAGCGCGCTGCCGCTCCCGGTCAGCCCCGCCACCGCCGCGACCACCGCCCCCGCGACCAGGAAACGTCTACCCCGTGACATACGGGTCTCCTCTCTCGCGGACGCCGTCGCCCGCTCCCCACAAACTCGCAGAATCCCCTTTCGCGCTCTTCCCCCGAGCGAACGAGCCCGCTACCCCGCGCGGCGGATTGTCAGTTCACCTTGCCCCTGACATAGACCCACTCACCGTCATGCCTCACGAACCGGCTGACCTCGTGCAGTTCCCCGACCTCGGACCCCGTCAGGTAATGAGCGCGGAACTCCACCGTCCCCTTCGCGTCCCGCGGCCCCCCACCGCCGGTGTCCACGATCTCAAGCCCTACCCACCGCATCCCCGGATCGAACTCGACCCGTTCCGGACGCGTCGCGGGGTGCCAGCTCCTCAGCAGATACGCCTCGTCCTCCTTGGCGAACGCACTGAACCGCGACCGCATCAGCTCCTCAGCGGTCCCGGCCCGCCCCTCACCCCGATGAAGCCGCCCGCAACACTCCCGATACGCCGCACCCACCCCACAAGGACATTTGGCCATCCCACAATTCTGCCTCGACGATCGTCCGAGTGAGGACGTGTCCAGGCTGGACGGTCTTGGGTTCCGATCGATGAGGCGACCCGGCCAGGGGCCCCGTCACCTGCACGGGCATGACTTTCGATAGTGTCGGGCGGTTCACAGATTGTCGTATCGTCACGCTCGTGAAGCGAATGGTCGTCAAGGCTGTCGCCAGGTCGGGTAACCCGTTGGTGATGGCTGCGGTTTGCACGGCCGGTCTGAGCGTCCTCAGTCTGTGGTGGGTCCCGCCCACGGTGGTGTTGTCCTTTCTGGCCGGCCGGCTGCCGAGCCGGGCACGGCTGGCGGCGCTGGCGCTGCTGGCCCTGGTGGCCGCGGGCATGATCGCGGTGTCCGTGGTCCCGTCATGGCTCTCGATGGGCAGCCGGTTCGTGGCCATGCTGGTGGTCGCGGCGATGCTGCCGTGGTTCGCGGGGCGGTTCTGGCGTCAGTACCGTGCGCTGGTGCGGGCCGGGTGGGAGCGGGCCGAGCATTTGGAACGCGAGCAGCGGCTGGTCGCCGACCAGGCCCGGCTGCGGGAACGTGCCCGGATCGCGCAGGACATGCACGACCTGCTCGGCCACGACCTCAGCCTGATCGCGCTTTCGGCGGGGGCGCTCAAGCTCGCGCCCGACCTGCCCGCCGGGCATCGCGAGGCCGCGGCGGAGATCCGGGCCAGAGCCGGCGCGGCGGTGGATCACCTCGGGGAGGTGATCGGCATCCTCAGCGCGGACGGCAGGGAGGACCCCATGGCCACCGATGTGCAGGGCTTGGTCGCAGGGGCGTCCGCGGCCGGGCTGCCGGTCGCGCTGTCCACCGAGGGCGAGCCCCCGGTGGTTTCCCCCGTTGCCGAGCGCGCGGTGCACCGGGTCGTCCAGGAGGCGCTGACCAACGTCGCCAAGCACGCGCCAGGAGCACCGGTGACCGTGCGGATCGTGTACCGCGACGCTGAGACCGAGGTGCGGGTGGAGAACGAACCCGCGCCCGGCGGTATCCCGGCCGCGACGAACGCCGGCGGCGGGCGCGGGCTCGTTGGGCTGGACGAACGCGTCCGTGTCGTGGGCGGCTCACTGGAGTACGGGCCGCGTGGGCGGGGGTTCGCGGTCATCGCCCGCATCCCGCACGCCCCCGGGGCCGCGCCGCGATTGGCCGCCACCACCGAGCGCAAGAAGGACAGTGTGCCGCTGGAGCACCGTCGCGCGCGGCGGCGCCTGGACCGGACCATGCTCGCCGCGGTCGCGGTGCCGCTGGCCGCCGTTGTCCTGCTCGGGGCGGGACTACGGGCCTGGGACCTGATGCTGGTACGCGCGACGGTGCTCTCACCCGACGACTACGCCCGCATTCACGTGGGGCAGGACCGGGCCGAGTTCACCGGGATCCTGCCGGAGCGCCAGAAACCCGAGCATTCGGACGAGCCTTCCCCCGGACCCGGCGTCCAGTGTGAGTATTACGCGATGACCGCCAACCCGTTCGACGACCGTTCCGGTGACGCCTACCGGCTGTGCTTCCGGGCGGGACGCCTGGTGTCCAAGCAGGTGAACGCCCAGTGATCCGCGTGCTGGTCGCCGACGACGAGCCCATGGTCCGCCAAGGCGTGCGAGCCGTACTCGCCTCAGCCTCGGACATCAGCGTGGTCGCCGAGGCGGAGGACGGCCACCAGGCGGTGGCATTGACCCAGCGCCACCGCCCTGACGTGGCCATCCTGGACATTCGCATGCCCCGCATGGACGGCCTGCGCGCCGCCGCCGAGATCCGCAGGACCGTCCCGGACACCAGCGTCGTCATGCTGACGACCTTCGGGGAGGACGACTACATCTTGCAGGCTCTCGGCGACGGCGCCGTGGGCTTCCTGGTCAAGTCCGGTGAACCCGAGGAACTGGTCATCGGCATCCGGGCGGTCGCCGACGGCGCCGCCTATCTGTCACCGAAGGTCGCCGCCCGGGTGGTCGCCCATCTGACCACCGGGGCGGGGGCCGCTGCCGGACGGCGCAGCGCCGCCGGCCGGCAGGTCGCGGCGCTCACGCCCCGGGAACGGCAGGTGCTGGCCCTCCTGGGGGCGGGGCTGACCAACGGGCAGATCGCCCGGCGCCTGCGGGTGGTGGAGGGAACCGTCAAAGGCC
Source organism: Actinomadura rubrisoli (assembly GCF_004349215.1). GTDB lineage: Bacteria > Actinomycetota > Actinomycetes > Streptosporangiales > Streptosporangiaceae > Spirillospora > Spirillospora rubrisoli. Next base: position 8,222 of record NZ_SMKU01000108.1, read on the forward strand.
ATGTCAGCTCGATCCTGTCGCGGCTGGCCGTGGACAACCGGGCGGCCGCCGCCGTGGTCGCCCACGAGGCCGGGCTCGTCCCGCCACCCGAGCGGCCTGGCCACGGCCCACGCGGCGAACGGGGTGAATAGCAGCATCGTCACGGCGGCGACGGCGCCGCCGAGCGCCGCACCGGCCAGGACGTCGTGCGGGTAGTGGGCGCCTGACGCCACCCGCGCCGGTATCACCGCCGCGCCCAGCGGAATCGAGACGATCGCCAGCCGCGGCCGCAGAATGGCCAGCCCCACGGCGAGTCCTACCGCGAGGGCCGCGTGGTTGCTCGGGAAGGCCCAGTCACCCGTGGGGGGGCATTCGGCGACGGCCCTGGCTCCGGGCACCGCGCGGCACGGCCGCTCCTCGTCCACGACCAGCTTGAGCGCCTCGCTGACCACGTATCCGCCGACGGTGGCGACGCCGACGAGGATCGCGGCGCCCACGTCACGGGCACTGCGGCGGCGCAGAGCCAGCAACCCCGTCACCGCCAGGAGCACTCCCAGGACGAGCAGGAGCCCGTCGCCGGCCAGATCCGCCGCCGAGCCCACGAACGAGGGCGCGTCGGCCGCCGCATCGCTGATGTCCCGGTACACCGACGCGGAGGCCCCGCTGGTCACCTTCACCGGCCCCGTTTCGCCCAGTCCGCCGGGCCAGAGCAGCACCAGGGCGAGCGCCCCCGCGACCATCGATGCCGCCGCTCCGAGGACCCGCGGGACAATTTGGTACTGAGATTCTGGTTCCATGCTGTCGACAGTAAGAACACTGGCACGTTGAGCACCCGAGTCGAACGGCCAATTCGCGCCCCTGACCTTCGTCAGGGTTGACTTACGGGTTTGCTTTCCCGAAAATGCCCTCTTGCCCTCCCCTTTCCAAAGCTCTCATTGGACCAGGGATCCCTATGCCAAATGGGTGAGGGGCGGGGTGGCGGGCGTTGTGCCCGGCTTCCCGCCCCTCGTTTGTTCAGGTCAGTGCTCGTCCGTCCTTCCCGTCAGGCGGCTCGGGTCCGGCGTCCATTTCTGGGCGGCCTTGCCGTTCAGGTCCCAGACCACCTTCCCGGCGCGGACCGTCAGCTCGGTGGACAGCTTCCGTTTGCCGTCGATGCGGTAGCCGAAGCTGTCCGTGAACCCGAACCTGCCCTTGTCGAGAGTGAACACCGCGATGTCGGCCGGCGCGCCCACCGAGAGGTGGCCCAGGTCGGGCCGGTCGATCGCCTTCGCGGGTGCCCAGGTCGAGGCGTTGACGACGTCCTTGAGCGGCATGCCCACCGCCATGAACTTCGACATGATGTTGGACTGGTCCTTCATGCCGGCGTTCATGCTGGTGATGTGCAGGTCGGTGGAGATCGTGTCGGGGGCGAAGCCCTCCTTCATCGCCGGGACGGCGACGTCCCACGCGAAGCTGCCGCCGCCGTGGCCCACGTCGAACAGCACGCCGCGGTCACGGCCCTTCCGCATGCCCGGGTTGAGCCTGCCGTCCTGGCCCAGCTCGCCGCGGAGCCCGGAGTAGGCGTGCGAGTAGATGTCGCCGGGGCGGAGCTTCTCGGTGAGCAGCGTCTTCAGCGGGCGCTCCGGGCGGTTGGCGCCGAAGTCGACCATCACCGGGATGCCCGCCTCGTCGCCCGCCTTGACGGAGTTCTCGACGGCCGTCCACTCCGGCCCCTCATAGTGCGCCGTCTTGATGCCGACGATCGTGCCCGGGTGCTCCTTGGCCTTCGCCGCGGCCCGGCCGGGGTCCATGTCCTTGAGGTCCTGTTCGTACTTGCCGCCCGCCATGCCCTCGCCGACGATGTTGAGGAAGGCGAGGACGCGGGTCTGGGAGCGGTCGATGACGTTCTTCTTGAACAGGTCGAAGCTCTTCGCGCCCGATGAGCCGGCGTCCACCGCGGTGGTGACGCCGGAGCGGAAGGTGAAGCCGTCGGGCGCCACGCCCGACCAGCCGTTCCGGTAGGCGTCCTCCGGGCCGGGGAAGAGGTGGGCGTGCAGGTCGATGAGGCCCGGGGTGACGTACTCCCCGGACGCGTCGACGGTCTTCTTCGCGGCCGCGGCGTCGATCCGCCTCGCGACCTTGGCGATCTTTCCGTCCTTGACGGCGACGTCGCGCACGGCGTCCAGGCGGTTCTTCGGGTCGACGACGTGGCCGCGCTGGATGACCAGGTCGTAGGCTTCGGCGGCGGACGGTGCGCCGCCCGGGGCCAGGGCGCCGAGGGCGACGCCGAGGGGCAAGGTGAGGGTGGCAGGAAGGATCCGCCGGCGGAATCGGTCTCTCGCGTGCATCCGGACTCCAGTCTCAGCTGACGGCGGCTCTCATCTGACGGCGATGCAGTCGATCTCGACGAGCGAGTCGCCGGGAATGCCCCCGGCGGCGGCGATGGTGGTGCGCACGCCGGGCGCGCGGCCCCAGCGGCCGCGGAAGACCTCGTTCATGCCGTCGTAGTCGTCCAGCGAGTTGAGGTAGACGTTGACCTTCAGCACCTTCTCCATGGAGGAGCCGACGGACTCCAGGTAGCGCTTGACCTCCTTGAGGACGTGGTCGGTGTGGGCGCGGATGTCGCCCTCGAAGTGCGCTCCGATGCCCGAGATGTAGACCATGTCGCCGTAGGTGACGATCGGGCTGAACAGCGGGTTCTTCGGCGGCTGCTCGCCGCCCGGGTAGTGGACCTCCTTGCGCGGCCGGCGGCCGCGCCCGCTGTCGGCGGCCGCGGGTTCGGCGCTCGCCACGACCGGTACGGCGGCGACGGCCGCCACTGCCGGGGCCTTGCGGATGAAGTCCCGTCGGTTCGAGGACACGGTTCCTCCAGGGGGTGAGACATGGTTCGGTGCGTGAGGTGCAAGAAGCGGGCGCCGCCGTCAGGACTTGCGGGTGGCGGTCCAGGACGCCCCTAGGTACTCGCCCATGCTGAGCGCGCCGCTGATGCGGTCGCCCTTGAGCGTGCCGGTGAAGGTGAAGTCGAGCGCGTCGCCGTGCTCCTCGCCGTAGTGGCTACGCACGGTCACCTCCGCGCCGCTGACCGTGCCGGTCGCCGGCCGGGTGACGAACTCGCCCTTGTGGGTGCCGGTGAGCTTCGCGCCGTTCTGGCTCAGCTTCAGCTCGTGCGCGGTGGACCTGCCGGCCGTGTACCTGATGTCCAGCGCCCAGGTGCCGCTCGCGTCGACGGTGGGCGGCTTGGGCGGCTCGGGCTTCGGCGGCGGGTCCCTGAGCAGCTTGACGAGCTCGGCGGCGATGGTCTTCGCGTTGCCGGGCTCCAGCATGTAGGGGGTGATGGACACGCCGGACTGCGCCGGGTCGCCGCCGCCCGCGGCGTTGATGGCGATGCGCGGCTCGCCGTTCCACAGGGTGTCCACGATGGTCTGGCCCGTGACGCCGAGTTTCTCGGCGTTCCACAGGATGGTCAGGGTCGGGGTCCGGTTGGAGAGCCCGTCCGGCTGGACGATCTTCGTGGTCAGGCCGCGGACCACCGAGACCCGGCGGGTGATGTCCTTCAGCCACGAGGTCCACCTCGCGTACTCGGCCCTGTGGTCGCGCTGTACCCACATCTCCACGGCGGCGAGCATCCCCATCGCCTCCTCCTTGCCCACCTTGAACCCGCGGGCCCAGCCGTGGTGCGGCGCGCTGTGCACCCAGGCGGCCCGCACCAGGTCCTTGCGGCCGAGCAGGATCCCGGCCGACTGCGGTCCGCGCAGGCACTTGCCGCCGCTGTACGCCACGAGGTCGGCGCCCCGCTGCAGATGGACGTTCGGGATGGTGAGGATCTCCGCGGCGGCGTCGACCAGCACCGGCACGCCCGCGGCGTGGGCGATCCGCGCGATCGTCCTGGTGTCGAGTTCGCTCTTGTCGACGCGGGGCATGGCGAAGATGTAGACGAGCACGGTCTGCGGCCCGAGGGCCGCCTTCAGCTCTTCGCGGCTGTCCACCTCGACGATCTTGAGCCCGGTGGCGCTGATGGCCGCCTCGTACACGTTCCGGGAGTGCTTCGGGATGATCGCTTCGGTCTTCTTGAAGCCGGTCAGGTCCGGCAGCCGGACGTGGAGATCGGGGTTGCCGCCCGCCACGCACGCGGCGCTCGCGTGCCCCAGCGCCGCGGAGGCACCGGAACTGACCATCCCGAACTCGGCCTTGGTCAGCTCGCCGAGCCTCTTGCCGATGGCGTCCGCGAGCTCGTCCAGCTGGACGTACTTCCGCGCCGCCCTGTCGATCGCGTCGCGTACCTCGGGCAGCATCAGCGAGCCGCTGAGCACGGTGTAGGTGCCGCGTCCGTTGATCAGCGGGCGTACGCCGATCGCTTCGTAGCCGTTCTTCGCGCCCTTCCCGGCGGCGCCGGCGGCCGTGCCGCCGTTCGGCGCCGCCACCGCCTCGCCGCCCAGGAGCGGCCCCAGGCTCAGCGCGCCGCCGACGGCCGCGCCGCGTCCGAGCATCGTCCGCCGTGATATTCCTTCAGTTCGCATCCGGTCCACCCCAGGCGACTCGTGGTTCGTGGTGTGCGTCACACGGTAAGGCGAGCGGGGGCGGGCGTTAAGCTCGTGATTCGTATGGCGGTATTCGCATCTCGGATGGCGGCGGGCCGTTCGAGACCCAGCGTGTCGCGGGAAATGCGCGCAGTTCCCATGGACGGGGATCGCCGCGCCGTTGCGCCCTTGAAGAAGTGCGTTCCCCCGGTAGCCGTAATGGCACATCGAATGCCTCCCGGAACACTGGCGGTTCAGGTGCCGGTGCCGTCAGGACGTCACCCGGCGGGCTGCGGCTGCCTCTCCGCAGCCGTCAGCTTCGTGGTCCCCACCGGGATGTCCGACACCTCGATCTCGCGGAGGAGCGTGCGGGCCGGCGGTGTCAGCGGGCTGGTCGTGCTCCAGTACACCGCGACGCGGCGGCCGCAGGGGACGTCGAGACGGCGGGCCACCACGCCGTCGGTGTTGGCGGTGGCGACCGCCAGGAAATTGATGACGCCGATGCCGAGGCCGCTGCGGACCAGGGAGATGAGCGTCTGCGGCTGGTTCGTGGCCTGGACGGCGTTCGGTTCGAGGCCGCGCTCATGGAAGGCGCGGTAGGTCTCGAAGCCCGTCTCCTTCGGCGAGCCGAGCCGGCCGATGGTGATGACCGGGTACTTGGCGACCTCGGTCACCGGCAGCGGCTCGGGCAGGGCGGCCAGCGGGTGGTCCGGGCGGTGCACGACGATCAGGCCCTCCCGCCACAGCGGCCGGCACTCCACCGAAGGCCCGGCCGGCGGCGCCATGGGCCGCAGGCAGATGTCCACCTCGCCCGCGGCCAGCGCCCCGTCGAGCTCCAGGGTGGAGCGCTCCAGCAGAATCACCTTGATCGTGGGACGGGTCCGCGCCATCCGCTCCAGCAGTTGCGACACGAACGCCGCGCTGGCGCTGGGGTAGCTGCCGAGCGTCACCACCCCGCGGGCCGCGCCGCGGTACCCGGCCATGGCGGCCTCCGCGCCGGCGAGCTGCCGCAGGATCGTCCGGGCGTGCTCGGCGAGCACCACACCCGCGTCGGTGAGCGACACGGGCCGGCGGTCCCGGTCGAACAGCGAGACGCCCGCCTCCCGTTCCAGGGCGGCCACGTGCATGCTCACCCGAGGCTGGGAGCGGTGGATGACCTCCGCCGCGGCGCTGAAGCTTCCGGTGTCGACGACGGTGAGGAACGAGACGAGCCATTCGAGGCGCAGATCGGTACGGATCATGCCTTTGCTCTACCGCCGTGCCTGGTAGTGGACAATCCCGGTCGTGGTTTCGGATGGGGACCGATCCGCATTCCGAATAGCCGTGCGGGTCAGGGCCCTCCCTTCGGCGCCTCGATGTGCTTGATCCAGTACTCGCGGGCCAGCGCGTCCACCCCCGCCGGCGCCACGCCCCGCAGGTGCACGACATGGCCGTCGGTGCCCGCGATGCGGCCGTGCTTCTGCAGCCGCAGGATGTGGTAGCGCTCTGGCGCGAAGCCGAGTTCCACGTCGACCGCGAACCGGCCGCGGGCGTCGCGGTCCGCGCCGACACCGGGACCGGCCTTGCCCTGGGCCTGGACGGTCAGCCAGACCTGGTAGGCGAGCACGATCGCGATCAACACGGCGATCTTGCGGAGCGTCGGGCTCTTCGCGGCCCGGCGCGGCAGCGACGTCCTAGGCGGCATTGGGCCCGCCCCCCGCGTCCTCGCCGCGCGCGCCGCCGTCTCCCACGCCGCCGTCTCCCGCGCTCGCGCCCGCGCCGTCTCCCGCGTCCTCGTCCCCTGCCAGCAGGTCGTTGACCCGGTTCGCGGTGCGGCGGAACTCCGGGAGCTCCGCCGTCTCCTGCCAGCGGCGCGGCCTGGGCAGCGTCACGTCCACGATCTCGCGCACCCGGCTGGGCCGCCGGGACAGCACCACGATCCGGTCGGAGAGGAACACCGCCTCGTCGACGTCGTGGGTGACGAAGAAGACCGTCGGGCGGCGGGTCTCGGAGATGCCCGTCAGATCCTCCTGGAGCCTGCGGCGCGTTTGCGCGTCGATGCTGGCGAACGGCTCGTCCATGAGCATCACGGCCGGCTCGTTGGCCAGCACCCGGGCCACGCCGAGCCGCTGCTGCATGCCGCCGGACAGCTCGTGCGGGTACCTGTGCGCGAAGCCGTCGAGACCGACCAGCTTCAGGAACTCCTGCGCTCTGGCGTTGCGCTCGGCCCGCGGAACCTTGCGCATGCGCAGCCCGAAGACCACGTTGCCCAGCACCGTCTTCCACGGGAAGAGCGCGTGGCTCTGGAACACCACACCGCGGTCTGGCCCCGGCCCGTCGACGGGGCGGCCGTCGACGACGACCGTCCCGCCGGACTGCCGGACGAACCCGGCGACGATGTTGAGCACGGTGGTCTTGCCGCAGCCGCTGGGGCCCAGCACGGAGACGAACTCGCCCTCCTTCACCGTGAAGGAGACGTCGTCGATGGCCGTGACCTCCTCACCGCTGTACGCGTCGGTGTACACCTTGTGCAGTCGGTCGATCTCCAGCGCGGTCATCCATCCGCCTCCATCGCGCGAACCATTCCCCAGCGTTCGACGGTCGCCCGCTCGAACGGGGCCAGAATCAGGGCGTCGAGCGCGTACCAGAGCGTGCCGAGCACCACCATGCCCAGGAACACCTGGCTGACGTCGCCGACCCGGCGGGCGTCGAACATCATGAAGCCGACGCCGCTCGTGCCGACGATGATCTCGGCGGCCACCAGCGCCCGCCAGCCGTAGCCGAGCCCGGTGCGGATGCCGCCGGCCACCGACGGCAGGGCCCCGGGCACGATCACCTCCAGGAACACCCGCAGGCGGCCGGCGCCCAGGCTGCGCGCCGCCCGGACGAGCTCGCCCGGCACCTGCTCGACCCCGGCGACGACGCTGAGCATCAGCGGGAAGACGATCGTGTAGACGAGGACGAACGTCACCGTGGTGAGGCTGAAGCCGAACCAGACGATGACGATCGGCAGCCACGCGATGTCCGCGACGGCCTGGAAGAACAGCAGGATCGGCCAGAGGGCGCGGCGCACCCAGCGGCTCATCGCCACGGCGAAGCCCAGCGGGAGCCCGATGAGCAGGCCGAAGCCGACGCCGTAGGACAGCCGGGTGAGCGAGTCCGAGAGATAGCCCGGCAGGATGCCCTTCTCCACCAGCTCGCCGAGCCTGTCCACCACGGCGGGCGGGCCGACGAAGAAGGACTCGGGGAACACCTCCAGCGCGGCCAGCAGCCACCACAGGGCGACGACCGGCACGAAAGGCCCCAGCGTGCGGAACGTTCCGCTGCGAAGGCACCGGTGCCACAGCCGCCACGCCAGGCCGCGGCGGGCTCCTCGTCCGCGCCGGCCTGGTCCGCGGCCCGCGTGCTTCTCCCTCGTCGGGGAGGCGGTCGACGTCATGAACCCTGCCCTCCCGTCATCCCCCAGCGCTCGATCGTGCGCCGCTCCAGCGGCGCCAGCAGGAGCCGGTCCATCAGCAGCCACAGCACGCCGATGATCACCATCGACGCGATGATCACGTCGGTCTGGAAGTACTTCTGCGCCTGGAACAGGGCGTACCCCAGGCCCGCGTCGCTCGCGATGATCTCGGCGGCCACCAGGCCGCGCCATCCGTAGCCGAGGCCGACCCGCAGGCCGGTGACGATGCTGGGCAGGGCGCCGGGGAGCAGGATCTCCCAGAACATCCGCAGCCGGCCCGTGCCCATGCTGCGCGCGGCCCGCAGCAGCTCCGTGGGGATCTGCCGGACGCCGAGCATCGCGTTGTAGGTCAGCGCGAAGAACATCGCGTTCCACACGATGAAGATCACGGCCCGGTCGCCGTAGCCGAACCACAGCGTCGCGATCGGGATCCAGGCGATGCCGGCGAGCGCCACCGAGAACCTCAGCAGCGGCAGGAAGAACGCCGACAGCACGCGGCTGGACCCCAGCGCGATCCCGAACGGCAGCGCCGTGACCAGCGCCAGCGCCATCCCTATCCCCACCCGCCGCAGGCTGGCGCCCAGATGCCGGAAGAGGTCCCCGCTCGACCACAGCTCGCCCAGCGCCCTGAGCACGTCGCTGACCTGCGGGAAGACCCGCATCGAGGCCCCCGACGCCGACACCGCGACGGCCCACACCGCCACGAGCGCCGCGAGCGGCCCGAAGAACCACAGCGCGCCCGTGGCGGTGGCGCGGAGGCCGCGCCGCCGCGCGGGACGCCGCTCAGGCGGCTGCTCGGGCCGCCGCACGAGCCGCCGCGCGGTCGGCGCCGTCACGACGGGCACGCCTTCTCGGCCGCCGCACGTTCGAAGGTGTAGCCGTCCTCGATCTTCGCGGACGCCGGCGTCTCGGGGAGGTCCTGGAAGAGCTTCGCGTTGCCGGCCATCACCTTGAGGATCGGGCCGGGCCGGAAGTACTTGTTGACGTCGAGGCCGGCCTTGACGTTCCCCTGCGCGGCCAGCAGCCGGGCGACGGTGTCGAGGGCGAGGTAGTTGCAGGCGGAGAAGCGCGGGTCGAGCTGCTTGACGTTGTGCTTCATCGCCTCGACGGCCACGGCCTTCTTGGTGCCGGGCAGCCACCGGGTCGCGGCGTCGGCGGCCTTGTCCGGGTTCTGGCGCATCCACTGGTCCGCGGTCGCCCGCGCGGTGAGGAAGCGGTGGACGACGTCGGGGTGCTCCGCGGCGTACTTGGGGGTGGTGACGATGTAGCCGACGAACGGGATGTGCCCGCCGCCGCGCAGCACCTCCTTCGCGCCGTCCACCTGCTGCGCGATGGTGATCGGGAACGGGTCCCAGACGATGGCGGCGTCGATGCCGCCGGACTTGAGCGCCACCGCCATGTCCGGCGGCTCGGTGTTCACGATCTTGACGTCGCTCGTCTTCAGCCCAGTCTTCTTCAGCAGCCCGAGCAGGTACAGGTGGTTGATGGAGCCCTCGGAGACGCCGATGCGCTTGCCCCGCAGCGTCGTGAGGTCCTTGCCGTCGATCCCGGACTTGCCGCTCGCCACCACGGCCATGGTGTCGTCGATGCTGAGCCTGCTGGCGGAGCCGGTGTAGCTGCCCACCAGGACCAGGTCGATGCCCTTCTGGGCGGCGGCGATGGCCGGCGTGCCGACCTGGACGAAGTCCACCTGGCCGGCCTGGAGCGCGTTGAGCGCGTCCACGCCGGTCGGGAACGGGTCGGCGAGCTTCACATTGAGGTCCTGGTCGTCGAAATAGCCGGCCTCGACCCCGGCCGGCAGGCCGAGCTGGTCGATGGCCGAGACGTATCCCGCGGAGACCTTGGTCGGGGCCTTCGCACCGCCCTCGCCCGCGACATTGTCGTCGACGGTGGATCCGCCGGAACACCCCGCGAGCAACGGCACGATGCCCGAGCAAGCCACCACCGCGAGGTGGCGTTTCACGCGCGACATGACTCATCTCCTGATCGGTCTGGACGGTCGGACGGGTCGGGGGCCCCCGGCGAGCACGGCGTCGACGGTGCCGCGGTGGGGGATGGGGGTGACCGCGCCGAGGCCGGTCGTGGTGAGCGCCGCCGCCACCGCCGCGTAGCGGGCGGCCTCGGGCACCGGCGCGCCGTCCAGCAGCCGGGCCGCGAACGCGCCGTCGAAGGTGTCGCCCGCCCCGGTGGGATCGACCTGCCGCACGGGGTGCGGGTCGATGCGGGTGACCGTGCCCTCGTGGGCCACCAGCGCGCCCTGGGCGCCCATCTTCAGCACCACGGTGGCCGGCCCTCGCCGTACGAAGGCGTCCAGCACCTCTCGCGGGTCGTCCGCCCCGGTGAGGGCCCGGCCCTCCGTGAGGTTCGGCAGCGCGATGTCGCACATCTCGACGCCGCGCATGATCACGGCGCGGGCGCGCTCCGCCGGCCAGAGGGCGGGCCGCAGGTTCGGGTCGTAGCTGATCAGCGCCCCGGCCCGCCGCGCCAGCTCCATGGCGTGAAAGCCCGCGTCGCAGGCCGACGGGCTGATCGCCTGGGTGATTCCGGAGACGTGGACGAGGCGGGCCCGGGCGACGGCGTCGGCGGGGATGTCCTGCGGAGCGAGCCGGCTGGCCGGGGAGTGCGCGCGGTGGTAGACGAAGCTGGCCTCCGACTCCGTCCGGGAGACGAAGTAGATGCCGGTCCGCCCGCCGGCCTCGCGCACGACGTGATCGGTGCCGACCCCCTCCCGCTCCCACATGCGCAGGAACGCCGCGCCGAAGTCGTCGTCGCCGATCCGGGTGACGTAGCCGGTGCGGGCGCCCGACCGGGCCGCGGCCACGGCGAAGTTCGAGGTGTCGCCGCCGTAGCCGACGGTGAAGGCGTCTCCGCCCTGGACCGGCCGGGCGCCGTCGATCCGGGCGTTGAACTCCAGGAGCGGCTCGCCCACCGCGAGGATGTCCACGGCTCAGATCCGGCCGTGCTTCTCGATGCCGCCGCGAAGCGAACCCAGCTCCAGAATCAGCGCGGTCTGCTCCCGCTCCCGCCGCTCGATCTCCAGCGCCGTCTCCAGCACCGCGGCGACGCTCTCCGCGGGCACGCACACCACCCCGTCGGCGTCGGCGACGATGAGGTCGCCGGGACGCACCGCCACGCCGCCCATCTCCACCGGCTCATTGAGGGAAACCGTGCGATAGCGGCCCACCGTGGTCGCGGGCACACTGCCGCGGGCGTAGACGGGAAAGTCGGGGTAGTCGCGGCGGATCTCCTCGACGTCGCGGAAGCCGCCGTCCAGCACCGCGCCGGCGATCCGGTTGGCCACGGCCCCCGCCGCCATCAGGCCGCCCCACACGGCGACGTCGGCGCCGCCGGCGGCGATGCAGACGACGCTGCCCGGCTCCGACTCGTCGATGGCCCGCAACGCGTGCGTCGGCGGGGACGGGTCGGGCGACGGCACCTCCAGCACCGTCGCCGCCGGGCCGACCAGCCGGCCCGCGCCCGGGAGCATCTGCCGGACGCTGCCGGACAGGTAGCCGCGGCGGCCGCCCAGCTCCACCGCGTCGGCCACCGAGGCGGTAGTGATGGAACGGAAAGCGGTGATGATATCGGCGGAAAGCATCGTGGTCATGTCATGGGCTCCGTTCTCTGCAAAGCGTTCCCCGCGAGGCGCCGCATTCCGGAGACGAATTTCGTCAGGGTGCGACCGGCCCGGTGACGCGGCTACAGGAACCGTAGAAGCGGATTGTCGGAGCGGTTAAGGCTGGAGCTCGAATGCGGGTATTCGACAAATGGATGCCGACCGCTATACGGCGGTCGGCAGGGAGGGCGGGGCCGCGTCCGGCCGGCCGCCGGCGGTGCCCACCGTGCCCCCGGTCGCGCGCGTCCGGCCTCCGGCTGTGCCCGTCCGGCCTCCGGCGGCGGCGTCCGGCCAGGGCCACGCGGGCGGGGAGAGCCGTTCCAGGCAGTCCCGGACCGCCTCCACGGCGGGCGACTCGTCCTCGCTCAGCCGCCACCAGACGGCGACGACGCGCTCGAAGCCCGCGCCGGCGAGCGGGACCAGGCAGACGCCGTCGGTGTTGGCGGTGGTCATGGCGAGCGCGTTCGTGATGCCGACGCCCAGGCCGTGGCGGACCAGGGAGATCAGCGTCTGCGGCTGGTTGGTGCGTTCGCTGATCACGGGGTGCAGCCCGTGGTTGGCGAACGCGAGGTTGGTCTCGTACTGCCGGCTGTGGCCGTCGTCGCTCTCCCCGATGCTGATCACCGGCAGCCTGGCGGCCTGCGCCAGCGTCACCTCCGGCTCGCGCGCCAGCGGATGGTCGGCGCGGAACACGGCGACGAGCGGTTCGCGCCACAGCACCTCGCTGGTCACCCGGTCGGAGTTGACCAGCGGATGCAGCGGACGCACGGCCAGGTCGACGCCGCCGTCCGCGACCTGCTCCCCGATCTCCAGGCTGGGGCCCTCGTGCAGCACCAGGCGCACCTGCGGATGGGTGTCCCGCAGCGCCCGCACCGCCCGCGGGTACAGGTACGCCGCGACGCTCGGATAGCAGCCCAGCCGCACCGTCCCGCACACGCTCCCCGCCGCCGTCTCGGCGAGCAGGTCGAGCCGCCTGATGATCTCCTCGGCGTGCGGCAGCAGTCCGCGGCCCTCGGGGGTGAGGATGGCCGGCTGAACGGAACGGTCCACAAGCCTCTGGCCGACCAGCCGTTCCAGGGCGGCGACATGGCTGCTGACCCTTGGCTGGGAGCGATAGAGAGTCCGGGCGGCGGCGGAGAAGCTGCCGTGGCGGGCCACCGCCACGAAGCTCGCGATCCAGTCGATGCGGTAGTGATGAGCGCTGCCCAGGTCCATGGCCCGTCCTCCCAAACCGAGATCGTCGAGAACGTTACCTGCGGCGCACCGATAGGTGAATGGTGCAGATCGGTCGCCGGGGCCCCGTCAGCGGACGAACTGGTCCGCGTAGTCGGCTCCGAGGCCGTTCCTCGCGTAGTGGGCCCGGCACATGTCGATCTTCGTGAAGGTGTCCTCGTAGCCGATCTGCTCGCCGGTCTCGTCGACGTACGCCATGGCGCCCGTGATGTTGAAGAACGTCACCATCTCGGGGCAGTCCGGGGGCACCTCCAGCGTGTGGATCTCGCCGGGCGGCTCGTAGACGAAGTGGCCGGCCTCGGCGACCCAGTCGTGCTCGTGGTACCGCCACTTGCCTTTGAGCACGTAGCCGAAGACGACCCCCGGGTGCCGGTGCCGGGAGACGATGCCGGCGGCGGTCACCTTGAGCAGGTTGCACCACTGCCCGGTCACGGTGTTGAACATCAGCGGGCGGAACCACACGTTCGGCGCCTGCGGCACCCAGACCCGGTCGTCGTCGGGCACGGCGGCCACGGCGATCTCCGGCGGTACGGCGGAGGACATGGGGATGACGGCCATGAACAACGGTCCTTTCCTGGGTTTCGGCTCACGCGGCCAGATATCCGCCGTCGACCGCCAGCACGGCGCCGGTGATGAACGCGGCGTCGGGGCCGGCGAGAAACGACACGGCGCCGGCGATGTCCGCGGGCGTGCCCCAGCGCCCCATCGGCGTACGGTCGATGATGCGGCGGCTGGTCTCGGCGCTCTCGTGCAGTTCGCGGGTCAGCCCGGTGCGGATCCATCCCGGCGCGACGGCGTTCACCCGGATCCCCTCGTCCGCCCAGGCCACCGCGAGGGACTTGGTCAGCTGCAGCACACCGCCCTTGCTGGCGCTGTACGCCGGAACCCGGCCACCGCCGAAAAAGCTCAGCATGGACGCGATGTTGACGATGCAGCCACCCGAGCCGGCCAGCGCCTCGCGGGCGGCGAGGCAACTCCGCATGGTGCCGGTGAGGTTCACCCCGACCACGTCGGCGAACACCTCGGACTCGAACTCCCGGCCCCGCGCGACGATGCCGACCGCGTTGATGAGGACGTGCAACTCCCCGAACGAGCCCAGGAACACGCGAAGCTCGTCCTCCCGCCGGACGTCGAGCTCCACTCTCTTCACGTCCTCGGGCAGTTCGCGCCCGGCGCTCCCAGCGTCGAGTCCGGCGGCGACGACGTGGTCCCCATCGGCGGCGAAACGGCCGGCGATCGCGGCGCCGATCCCGCTGGTCCCGCCGATCACCACCACGGTCCGTCCCCCGGGCCCCGCAACGCGGTCATCGTGCACGGCCGTCTCCTCCAGCGTTCGGCTCCGATGCGACGAACTCGATTGAACACAGGCGAGGGAAGGGCCGTCAGTCCTCATACGAGACGGGAATGAGGGTCATTCGGATGCCCTCTCGCCACCCGCCACCCGCAGCCACCCCCACGATCCCGGCAGGGCTCGGAGTGTGTGAAGAAGATCTTGTGGAGGGCCGCGCGCGGTCACGTCGATCACGGTCGCGATCGCGGTGCCGTCGTGTGGAGCGGCCATGCGTGTTCAGCGGGTCGTGGTGCCCTGCCGGGGGCGGAGTCGTGGACGGTGCCGGGCGATGATGACCGTCGTCCGGTCGGGGCGCTTCCATGAGCGAATTTCATGGTGATGATGAACGGTGCGGCGTTGATCGCCTGACGGCACATTGATTCACTGTTCCTGAATTCAGCGCGAACGATCGTCTCAACGGTTTCAGAAAGGGCGAGCGTGAACGACGCTGCTGCGTTTCGTGGACAGACGACCGCGCCGGAGCCGCATCGCATAGCGGTGGTGGGAAGCGGCCCGCGCGGGATGGGGGTGCTGGAACGCATCACCGCCCGGCTCGTGGAGGGCCAGGGTGGCGGGCCGGTCGAAATCTATCTGATCGACGCCGTCGAAGTGGGATGCGGCCGGGTGTGGAGCCCGGATCAGCCGGAGTGGTTCCTCATGAATACGGTGGCCGGAGAGGTGACCATGTTCTCCGGTCCGCCCGACGACGGGCCTGTCCGGCCTGGTGCGGGACCGTCATTGGCTCAGTGGTGGGCCTCGCTGGATCCAGAATGCCCCGGGGCGGACGGCTATGCGCCGCGAGCACTCCACAGTCGATACATGCGTTTTCTGCTAGAAGCGGTGGAGCGGTCGTTGCCCTCCCACGCCGTTCTGCACCGGGTTGTCGATTTCGTCGAGGACATCGAGCCCGCGGCCGATGCTTACCGCTTGTCGTTGCGCGGCGGTGAGGATCTCATCGCCAATAAGGTCGTCCTGACCACCGGGCACACACTGCCGGAACTCACTGGCGCGGAGCGGCACCTCGCCGAATTCGCGCGTGAACGCCCAGAGCTGACGTACATACGGGGAGATTGTGCTTCGGACATGCCGTTCGGCGACATACCGTCAGGGGCGAAGGTCGGGGTCATCGGAATGGGCCTGTCCTTCTTCGACGTCATGTTCGCCCTTACGGTCGGACGCGACGGAAAGTTCCTCAAGGTCGGTGATGGTGAGATCATCTACCAGCCCAGCGGTCAGGAGCCGCTGCTGGTGGCCGGTTCACGCAGCGGGGTGCCCATCCCGGCCCGTGGCCGCAACCAGAAGGGCCCGGCCTTCTCCTACCGGCCGGTGTTGTTCACACCTGAAAGAGTTCGCAGGTCGGCGGCTGGGGAGCCGCTTGACTTCCGGGCAGATGTCCTGCCGTGGCTCACGGCCGAGATGAACCTGGTGTACCACGCGGCGATCCTGCGGAATATCCACGGTGAGTCGGCCGCGGCGCGGTTTGTCACTGACGTCACCATGTCCGCTGACCAGAGTGTCCCGGACCTCTGCCGTTTCGCGGCCGAACATGGGATCGGCGAGCACGACCATTTCGACTTCGAGGACCTCTGCCGCCCGTTCGCCCGGCGCACGTTCACCGACCCAGCGGCCTTCCATCGTGCGCTTGCCGAGGCGATGCGGGACGACCTTGCCCGGGCGGAACGAGGCAACGTTGACGATCCGCTCAAGGCCGCGCTCGACGTCATCCGGGACACCAGATGGGTGATACGCCTGCTGGTCGACTTCGGTGGTCTGCGCGCCGAGTCGCACAGGCGGGATTTCATCGAGTGGTTCTCCCCGAGGACCTCGTTTCTCGCGGCCGGGCCACCAAACGTGCGGCTGCGGTACGCGCTCGCATTGATGGAGGCCGGGCTTCTCCGCGTGGTCGGCCCAGAGACCCGTTTTCACGGTGCCCCGCAGAGCGGCCGTTTCGTCGCGGAGTCAGACCATGTCACCGGCTCGCGGGTCGAACTGGATGCGGTGATCGATGCCCGCATCCCCAGTCCCGATGTCCGCCGCGACACGTCGCCGCTCACCCGGAAGCTGCTCGAACGGGGGGTCTGGACGGAGTTCGTCAACATCTCGGGGGCACAGGCGTTCCCCACTGGAGGCGTCGCCGTGACCCGTTCTCCATTCCATCCGGTCGGACGCGATGGACACCCGAACACCGATCTCTACGTGCTGGGTGTACCGACTGAACACACGCGGTGGGTGACGTTGGTCGGAAGCGGGCGTCCCGGCCCTTGGAACGAGTTCATCCGGGATGCCGACGCAATCGCGGAACACGCTCTCGCCCCACGAGATTGAACTCCGCCTCAGCCTTTCTGGAGGAAGCATGGTCAGTCAGGATTCCCGAAGGCCGGCCGCAACCGTCATGCGTGACCTCCTGGCGGCCGAGAGCCAGGACGCCGTGGCATGGAAGGAGTGGAGCGAGCCGGGCCGCGCCGGTGTGCAGATGCACGTTCTTTATGCGACCGAGCCGCCACAGGAAGCGGTGGCATTCCTGGTTCGCTACTCGCCGGGCGCGCACGGCGACCTGCACCGGCACCTCGGGTACGAGCTGATGTTCGTGCTCGCCGGGGAGATGGTCACCGGTAAGGGCGCCCTCTATCGCACCGGCGACCTTGTCATCGAAGCACCCGGCAGTGTTCACCAGATCACCACCGAGACCGGTTTCACCGTGCTGGCCGTGCGAGAGGCGCCTACCGTGCCGATGACGGGCGCCCGATGACGATCCCCGACCATCACGAAACCGGAGGACGGCCATGGAGTCGCTGCGCCCTGCGCTACTCGTGCTTGACCTGATCAACGACGTCGCACACCCGGACGGGAAATTCGCCGGCCATGGCTACGCCAAGGAGGTGGCCAGGCGAGGTGTCCTCGACCGTACGGCCGCCGCCCTCCATCGTGCGCGTGCGACCGGCATCCCGGTGATCTATGTTGTGGTCGGCTTCTCACCGACCTATGTCGAATGCCCGGCGGACTCACCGATCTTCGGGGACGCGCCGAGGCAACGGAAGCTCACACTCGGCGAGTGGGGAACCCGGATCCACGACGCCGTCAAGCCGCAGGACGGCGAACCGCTTGTCGTCAAGCACCGGATCAGCCCGTTCTACGGCACGTCACTGGACCTGCTGTTGCGCAACCAGCGGGTGGACACCTTGCTGCTGACGGGTGTCTCGACCGACCTGGTGGTGCTCTCGACCGCCCGCGAAGGCCATGACCGGGACTTTCGGATCCGTGTGCTCGCGGACGCGACCGCTGCGACGAACGAGGAGTTGCACGAGTCAGCATTGCGACTGCTTGCACGTACGGCCGAGGTCACGACGGTTCAGCGTGGCATCCCGGCCCGGTGAAGGCCGCGAGAACCCGGGAGTGATCATGACGGCGACACCGACCTCTGAGGCACCCGTGGTAGAGACACCCAGCCATGAGGCACTGGCCTTTGACACGCCTGCCCGAAAAATGCCTGTGGGCAAGACCCTGGCCCGCAAGATATGGGACTCCCATCGGGTGCGGCAGGCATCCGGCGGCAATGATCTCATCTATGTCGACCTCCACCTGATCCATGAGCCTTTTCCATCTTGATCGTGCTGGTCACAAGGTGGTTGCGGTGGACTGAGTCGGCCGGTGACGCGACGAGGCTCCTGGTAGATGCGAAGTCGACCAAAACAACCGCCCTGCCAGGAGCCTCTGG
>NZ_SMKU01000109.1 GCF_004349215.1 Actinomadura rubrisoli
GGGCGGGCTGCCGGGTGGCGACGGCTGGGTGTCGCTGTATCTCGCCGACACCGCGCCGCTGCTCATGCCGGAGCCCGCCGAGATCACCCTGACGCCCGCGCATCAGGCCGTCCTGGACGCCCTCGGCGGTGGCGGGGCCCTGTTCTTCCGCACGCTGTCCGACCGGGTGAACCGGGAGACCACCACCACCGACGCCGACCTGGTCACCGCCGTGTGGGACCTGGTCTGGGCCGGGCATCTCACCAACGACACCCTGGCCCCGCTGCGCGCCGCGCTCGGCTCCGGCCGTCCCACGCACCGGTCGAAGACGACCCGTCGCGGACGCCCCGTGCTGCCGTCCAGGACGGGGCCGCCCACGGTCGCCGGACGCTGGTGGCCGCTCCCCGAGCGCGAGACCAAGACGACGCTCCGTTCGCACGCTCTCGCAGAGGCGCTGCTGGAGCGGTACGGCATCGTCATCCGCGGGGCCGTGGCGGCCGAGAGGGCGCCGGGTGGTTTCTCGGCCGTCTACCGGGTCCTGCGGGCGTTCGAGGAGAGCGGACGCTGCCGCCGCGGCTACTTCGTCGAGGGTCTGGGGGCTGCCCAGTTCGCGCTTCCTGGCGCCGTCGACCGGCTCCGGGCGCTCCGTCCCACCGCCACGGCGGACGATCTCTCCGCGCTCTGGGAGACGCCGGGGCCCGGCCGGTCGCCGGAGAACCGGGCCCTGGTGCTCGCCGCGGCCGACCCGGCCAACCCGTACGGCGCGGCCTTGCCCTGGCCGGGACGCGACGAAGAGGTCGCCAGCGGCCACAAGCCCGGCCGCAAGGCGGGAGCGCTCGTCGTCCTGGTCGAGGGCCGCCTCGCCCTCTACGTCGAGCGCGGCGGACGCACGCTGCTGACCTGGGACGACGGCCCGGAGGTGCTGCGCCCGGCGGTCGACGCGCTCGCCCTGGCCGTCCGGGAGGGCGTGCTCGGCAAGCTGACCGTGGAGCGCGCCGACGGCGAGTCGATCAACGATTCGCCGCTCGCCGCCGCGCTGGAGTCCGCGGGCTTCCACCCGACCCCGCGCGGCCTGCGCCTCCGCTCCTGACCGGCCCCGCGACCGGCGGGGGTCCGCAGGACCAGCACGACCGCCCCGGCGCACACCAGGACGCCGGCCAGGGAGAGCGGGGTGACGGTGGTGCCGAACGCCGCCCAGCCCCAGAGCATCGTCGCGGGCGGGGTGAGGTAGAGCAGGGCCGAAACCCGGGTGACGCCGGTGCGCCGGACGTTCACCCAGTACAGCCCGTACCCGCCGAACATCGCCAGGGCCACCAGCATGGCCACGGCCTCCCAGAACACCGGGTCGGCCGGTGGGGCCAGGTCGCCGCCCGCCCCGGCGATGCCGGTGAACAGCAGCGTGCTGATGCCCGCCTGAACGGCCAGCGCCTCCGGGAGCCCCGCCGAGGGCCGCGTCCGCCGCTCGATGAGGGTGGCGCCGACCAGGCACAGCATGGCGGCGAACGGAAGCGCGTAAGCCCAGGTGGGGGCGCCGCCGCGCAGGTCGCCGCCGACCACGAGCGCGACACCGGCGAGCCCGGCGGCGAACCCGGCGGCCTGCCGTCCGGTGAACGGCTCACCCAGCAGCGGGACGGCGAGGGCGACCGCGACCAGCGGCTGCAACGCGGTGACCAGGTTGTTGATCCCGGCGCTGACGCCGTGCTCGGCGGCGAGGAAGACCCAGTAGAGGTATCCGCCCTGGGCGAGGACGCCGATGAGCAGGTGCAGGGCGATGTCGCGGGGCGGGACGCGCCGCCGGCGCCACGCCAGCAGGCCGGCCAGGACGGTCGTGGCCACGATGAACCGCCAGGCCAGCAGCGTGCTCGCGGGAGCGGCCCGGGTGCCGAACTCGGCGCCGATGAAGCCGGAGCTCCAGGTGACGACGAACGCGGCGCCGAGGACGGCGTCGGGTCTGCGGACGATCACGAGCGCCTCCAAGTATACATACCGGTATACCTACAGGGTAGCCATACCGGTATGTATACTCGCGGTCTACCTCCAGGAAGGGAGCCGGACCATGCCCTCACAGCGGAACCTGCCCTCACAGCGGAACGCGGCCTCGCAGCGGGACGTGGCCGGCGCCGCGCAGGAGCGGCCGCTCACCCCGGCCGCGCGGAAGGTGCTGCACGTCGCGAGCGAGTTGTTCTACGAGCGCGGCATCGGCTCCGTGGGCATGGAGCTGATCGCCGCCGAGGCAGGGGTCACCAAGAAGACCGTCTACGACCGGTTCGGTTCCAAGGACGCGCTGATCCTGGCCTACCTGCGCGCGCGCGACGAACGCTGGCGCGCCTTCATGGAAGGGCGCCTCGCCTCCGTCCAGGACGCCCGCGAACGCGTCCTCGCGTCGTTCGACGCCCTCGGAGACTGGATGGCCAGCGAGGGCGGACGCGGCTGCTCCATGGTGAACGCCTGCGCGGAACTGCCCGCCCCCGTCCACCCCGTCCATCAGGTGGCCGCCGAGCAGAAGGCGTGGGTCAGGGACCTCTACGCGGGCCTGGTCGGAGAGAACGCTCCGGACGCCCTCGCCGATCAGCTCCTCATCCTGCACGAGGGCGCGGTCGTCGCGTTCAGCGTCGCCGGTGTCCGCGACGCCGCCGCGCTGGCGCGCGCCGCCGCGGACGCGATCCTGCCCCGCCCGCCCTCGGCCTGATCAGCGGCGTCCCTTGAACATGGCGATCAGGCCGCGGAGGGCACGCTCGTCCAGGGAACCGAACGGGTTGTCGTGGACGAGGTACGTCCACGTCGCCGAGGGGCGCTTGAGCCCGGCGGAGTCGAGGTCGATGCCGTCCTCGGACGCGGTGAGGGCCGTGAACGCCTCCACCGACAGCTCCCGGGCCCGGCCGAGCAGGCTCTTGCCCGCGGGCACGGCCTCCGAGTTGAACTCGATCAGCGGGTCGAGGCCGCGGCCGAGCGACCGCAGGTGGATGCCCTCGCGCAGGTCGGCGAGGAAGCCCAGGTGCTCGGCCCAGCAGCGGTCGAGCTGGTACAGGACGATCTGGCGCGCGGCGTCGGCCACGGCGGGCCCGCCGGCGGCCTTCGTCAGCTCGGCGTGCCGCTCGGGGACGGCCTCGGCCATCAGCCGGTCGCCCCGGTCGCCGGTCAGGACGTCCTCGCGCTCGGCGAGGACCTCGCGCCGCTGGAGCCCGATGAGGTGGTTGTAGCGCCAGGTGTTGCGGTGCAGCTCCAGGTCGACGCCCTCGGCGACGCGCTGGGCGTGCCCGACGATCCAGTGGGCGCCCTTGTCGTCGACGCGCCCGTCCGGGCTCGCGGCCGCCTTGGAGTCCTCGTCGGGCGCGTAGCGGGTGACGAGGTCGTCCTGGAGGCTGGTGAAGAACACCGAGCCGCCGGGGTCGCCCTGGCGCCCGGCGCGCCCCCTGAGCTGGTCGTCCAGGCGGCTGCTGTGGTAGCGGCCGGTGCCGATCACCAGGAGCCCGCCGGCCGCGGCGACGCCGTCGCGGCCGGACCCGGCCTCCTCGGCCGGGGCGGTGCCGGGCGCGGACGGCGCGGGGCTCCCGCCGAGCCGGATGTCGGTGCCGCGGCCCGCCATCTGCGTGGAGACGGTGATCGCCCCGGGTGCGCCGGCCTCGGCGATGATCGCGGCCTCCTCGGCGTCGTTCTTGGCGTTGAGGACGACCCGGTCGAGCCCGGCGCGGGCGAGGCGGCGGGCGAGCCGCTCGGACTCGGCGACGTCGCCGGTCCCGACCAGGACCGGACGGCCCTCGGCGTGCGCGGCGGCGATCTCCTCGACGATCGCGACCTCCTTGTCGGCGGCGGTCGCGTAGAGCCGGTCGGGCTCGTCGTCGCGGACGCACGGCCTGTTCGGCGGGACGACCGCGATCTGCAGCGAGTAGAACTCGGTGAGCTGGCCGGCCACGGCCATCGCGGTGCCGGTCATGCCGCAGCGGACCGGGTAGCGCCCGATCAGCTCCTGGACGGTGATGGAGTCGAGGATCTCGCCGCTCGGGGACGCCTCCAGCGCCTCCTTGGCCTCGACGGCGGCCTGCAGCCCGTCCGGCCAGCGCTGCAGCAGCGCCACCCGGCCGCGCGACTCGCTGATCAGCTTCACCGCGCCGTCGCGGACGATGTAGTCCACGTCGCGGTGCAGCAGGACCTCGGCGTGCAGGGCGACGTTCACGGCGGTGAGGGTGGCGAGGTGCTCGGCGGCGTAGAGGTCGACGCCGAGGGCGCGCTCGACCTCGCGCGCGCCCGCCGGGGTGAGCTGGACGTTGCGGGCCTCGTCGTCGGTCGCGTAGTGCAGGCCCGGCCGCAGGCGGCGGGCCAGGTCGGCGTACCGCGGCTCGGCGGCGTCGATCTCGGACGCCCCGGCGAGGACGAGGGGCACCATCGCCTCGTCCACCAGCACCGAGTCGGCCTCGTCGACCAGCGCGACCGACGGCTCCCGCAGGACGCGCGCGGCCGGGTCGGTGACGAGGCGGTCGCGGAGCAGGTCGAAGCCGACCTCGCTGACCGGGGCGTAGGTGACGTCGGCCCGGTACGCCTCCCGCCGCTCCGGCGGCGTGGACGCCTGGCCGACCCAGCCGACCGACACGCCGAGCAGCTCGTACAGCGGGCCCATCCACTCGGCGTCGCGGCGCGCGAGGTAGTCGTTGACCGACATCACGTGGACCCGCCGGCCGCGCAGCGCGTACCCGGCGGCGGCCAGCGCGCCCGCCAGGGTCTTGCCCTCGCCGGTGGCCATCTCCGCGACGTGCCCGGACAGCAGCGCCAGCGTGCCGACGAGCTGCACGTCGAACGGGCGCTCGCCCAGGGTGCGCCGCGCGGCCTCCCGGCCGAGGGCGCACAGCTCGGCGGGGTCGTCGGCGTCCCGGAGCGCGGACGCGGCGGCGGTCAGCTCCGCGTCGGTCAGCGCGCGGACCCGGGACTCGCGCGTCCCGGCCTCGTCCACGACCTTCCGGAAGGGCGCCAGGTCGGCGCTGCCCGGCCTCTGCACAAGGCGGCGCAGCCGGTCACGCAACGCCATGACGCCTCCTCGGTTCCTCTCTCACGGTTACCCTCAACGGGCGGGTGCGGACCCTCGTTCCCCATGATCCCAGCGCGCGGGCGCGGACGGCGCGCCCCGGCCCGGGTGCCCCCGGGCGGCCCGGGAAGAGGAGCGTTCTCCGCAGGAGGTCTGACCTCGACTTCATCCCAAAGACGGATCCCGTGGGGCCGCGGGATTTGCGAACATGGAGGCATACGGGGTTGCGGTGGCCAAGGGGAAAGCGCCACCGCGGAACGGGGTTTCACCATGACACCTACGGCACGGTTGGCCGCCGCACAGCGGCGCAAGCGCCAGATCATCAGTCAGACGGTCATCGACCGCGCGTTGAACGACCCGCGGCGCCATGACCAGGTCGCGGCCGCCGCGACGTCCTCCAAGTAGCCAGGCCCTCCCAGGAGGACCAGGTCCTCCAAGGAACGCCGGATCCGCCGGATGAGCGGCGGACATCCGTGAGGGCATCCGTGAGCGCCTCCGCCGCCCGGCGGGGGCGCTCACGGCCGTCTGAGCCGCTCACAGCCGTCCTAGGGCCCCTGGGGTGCTCTGAGGTGCTCTGGGGCCGGTTCAGTCGCCAGCCGCGGAGAACACGTCGTCCCTGGCCTGCTCCAGCGCGGCGTGCAGGGCGCCGCGCAGCACGGGGTTGCCCTCCACTTCCGTCACCGTGACCGTGGGACGGGTCGGGCTGATGCGGCCGACCGTCCGCTCGATGCGGGTCGCGAGGGGCAGTCCCCCGGCGCGGCCGAGGTTGCCCGAGAGGACGACCAGCCCCGGGTCCAGGACGATGTTGACCGAGGTCACGCCGTAGGAGATGCGGTTGGCCAGCTCGTCCAGGAAGGCACCGCCGCGCGCCTCGTCCGCCGCGGCGGCGCGGACGCAGTCCACGGCGGTGAGCTCGGTCACGCCGTGCGCGTGGGCCAGGGCCCGCACCGCGTCCGCGCCGACCAGGGAGCCGTAGCCGCCCGCCAGGGTGGGCATCCCCAGGGACGTCGACTCGGTGACGCCCTCGTCCTCGGGGCCGCGCCGGGCGGTGCCGAGCGGGAGCGGCGCGCCGGGGACGGGCAGGTAGCCGATCTCCCCGGCGCCGCCCGAGCGGCCGCGGTGCAGCCGGCCGCCCAGCATCACCGACAGGCCCATGCCGCGGTCGAACCACATCAGCGCGAAATCGTCGGCGTCCCTGGCCGCGCCGTAGGCGCGTTCGGCGATGGCCGCCAGGTTCACGTCGTTCTCGATCGTCACCGGACGCCGCAGGTCGGTCTTCAGCGCGGCCAGGACGCCCTCGTGCCAGGCGGGCAGGTCGAAGGAGAACTGGACGTCCCCCGAGCGCGGGTCGACCACGCCGGGGGTGCCGATCACGAAGGCGCTCAGCCTCGACAGCGCCACCTTCGCCGACCGGCACGCTTTGACAACGGCGGCGTGGACCATCTTCACGGGCTCGTCGGCGCCGTTCGGATCGACGGTAACCTGGGCGATGATACGGCCGGTGATGTCGGCGACGCCCGCGGTCACGCCGTCCGGGCCCACCTCCAGGCCCGCGACGTAGGCGCTCGACGGCACCACCGCGTACAGGGCGGCGTTCGGGCCCCGGCCCCCGGCCTGCTCGCCGACGACCTCGACCAGTCCGCGCTCTTCGAGCCTGGACAGCAGCTGGGAGGCGGTGACCTTCGACAGCCCGGTGTGCTCGCCGATCTGGGCGCGGGTCAGCGGACCCTGCTCGACGAGCAGGTCCAGCGCCGCGCGGTCATTGAGCTCACGCAGCAGCCGCGGCGTTCCCGGGCGTCTGGCCATGCTGGTACCCCTCGATGTCTCAATCCGCTAACGGGCGGTTTTGTTTAGGAAAGTTTCTTGTTAGTTTACGCCCAAGCGCCAACCGGTCCCGTACCCCGGGAGGGGGGCGCGCGCAGAGCGCCGACTGGCGAGCATGGCGCCCGCGAGCGATGCGATGGCGAGCGGGGCATGGCTGGACCCTAAAGGGTCCGGCCGTGCTCCACTCACACCGCAGGCCACAAGGCCACGCGAGGCGATGCCGGAAAGGATCCCCCAGTGAAGTACATCAAGATTGCGGCGGCGACGGCCGCGATCGCCCTGGCTGCCGCCGCCTGCGGCGGCGACGACAAGAAGGACGAGTCCGGCTCGGGCAAGGACCCGGCGCAGCTGAAGGTCTGGATGATGGGCGACGGAACGCCCGAGCAGACCAAGTTCCTCGACACGGTAGAGACCGACTTCAAGACCAAGCACCCGAACACCGACGTCCAGATCAAGTACGTCCCGTGGCCGCAGGTAGCCACCACGTTCCAGAAGGCGGCGGCGGGCGGTGAGGGCCCGGACGTGACGGAGCTGGGCAACACCGACGTCCAGTCCCACGTCGAGCAGGGCAGCCTCGCCGATATCACCGACAAGTTCTCCGGCTGGGCCGACGGCAAGACCCTCAACAAGACGGCGGTCGGCAACGACCAGGCGAACGGCAAGACCTACGCCGTGCCGTGGTACGGCGGCGTCCGGGCGATCTGGTACCGGACGGACTGGTTCCAGGAGCTCAACATCCAGCCGCCGAAGACCTGGGCCGAGCTGAGCGCGGCGGCCAAGAAGCTGCAGGACGCCAAGAAGGTGCCCGGCATCGGCGTGCCGAGCGACCAGACGAACGCGCTGGTCAGCTTCATCTGGGGCAACGGCGGCGAGGTGGCCACCAAGGACGGCGGCAAGTGGGCGGGCAAGCTCGACCAGCCGCAGGCCGTCGAGGCGGTGAACTTCTACACCGGGCTCGTGACCAAGGACAAGGTCGCCCCGGAGAAGTACATCGGCAAGAACGAGCTGGAGGGCCCGCAGCGCGACTTCGCCCTCGGCAAGCTCGGGATGTACATCGACGGCAGCTGGTCGCTGAAGGAGATGACGAAGGTCTCCTCCAAGGACGCCGACAAGTGGGCCGTCTTCCCGATCCCGTCCAAGACCGGCGGCAACGCCCCGGTGATGGCGGGCGGCTCCGACCTGGCCGTGTGGAAGGACAGCAAGGCCAAGGACGTCGCGTTCGACTACATCACGGTCCTCAACAACGCCAAGAACGCCAAGGCGTGGGCCGACTACAGCGGGTTCTCCTCCATGCGCTCGGACGTGAAGTTCACCGACCCCAAGCTGGCGGTCTTCAGCGAGATCGCGGGCAACGTCAAGTTCACCCCGATCAGCTCCGGCTGGGGTGAGTTCGAGCAGGCCAAGAAGGTGCTGCCGAACGCGATGAAGGCGATCATGCAGGGCAAGGCCGCCGAGGGCGAGCTGAAGAAGGCCAACGAGCAGGCGAACAAGCTGCTCAACCCGTAAGACCTCTGGGGCCCGGGCCGCCCGCGACCCGCGGGACGGGCGGCCCGGGCCGGCAGGCCACCCGTCCCCGCTGATCGGAACGCGTCATGCTCGATACCGCTCCCGCGGCGCGGAAGGCGCCCGGCCGGAACTCCTCCGGCCGGGCGCGTTCCCACCGCCGGCCCCGATTCGGGCCCTACCTGTTGATCGCGCCCACCGTGGTCGTGATCGTCCTGCTGATGTTCTGGCCCATGATCCAGATCGGGATCATGTCGTTCCAGAAGGTGGGCAACCGCCAGCTGCGCGGCGAGCCCGCCGAGTCGGTCGGCACCGAGAACTTCCGCACGATCTTCGATGATCCGTTCTTCTGGCAGACCCTCCGGCACACCGTGCTGTTCGCCGTGGTCGCGGTGTCGCTGACCCTGGTGGTCGGGACGCTGGTGGGCCTGCTGCTCCACAAGCTCGGCAGGAAGATGTCGAGCTTCGTCGCGGGTGGCGTGATGGTCGCCTGGGCGACCCCGCCGGTCACCGCAGCGATCATCTTCACCTGGCTGTTCGGGACGACCGGCGGGCTCGTCAACTGGTCCCTCGACCTGCTGCCGAACTTTCTCGTCGGCGGCGGCTGGAACGACTACAACTGGTTCGCCAGGCCCCTGTCGACCTACACGGTGCTGACGGTCTGCGTCGTGTGGCAGGCGTGCCCGTTCGTCGCCGTGTCGGTGCTGGCCGGCCTCAAGAGCGTGCCGAGCGAGCTGTACGAGGCGGCGCGCGTGGACGGGTCGGGCCCGTGGCGGACCTTCTGGAGCATCACCTATCCGATGCTCAAGCCCATCTTCCTCGTGCTGCTCGTGATGTCGATCATCTGGGACTTCAAGGTCTTCACCCAGCTGTTCGTCATGGCGGGAATGGCCAACCGCGACGCGTTCAACCTGTCACTGTACGCCTACTCCGAGGCGTTCGGCTCGATGAATCCGAAGCTCGGCATGGGCTCGGCGATCGCGCTGGTGCTCACGCTGATCCTGCTCATCGTCACGGCCCTCTACGTGCGGGTCATGGTGCGTCAGGGGGAGACCCGATGAATCCCTCCCACTCCCACAAGCCGGCAGTGCATCCCGGCGGCGCGCGGAGGCGCGGCCGTTCGAGGGTGCTGCGGAAGGTCGTCCTGAACGGGACGGGCCTGCTGGTGTTCCTGTTCGCGGTGTTCCCGGTCTTCTGGATGGCCTCCACCGCGTTCAAGCCCAACGAAGAGATCTTCAGCTCCACGCCGAAGCCGCTGCCGTCGCACCCGACGCTGGACCACTTCGACCTGGTACTGAACGGCGGCATCGCGGAGGTCTCCTTCTGGGAGTACTTCCGCAACAGCGCCGTCCTCGCCCTCGTCACCGTCATCGTGTCGAGCCTGTTCGCGCTGCTGGCCGCCGTGGCCGTCGCCCGGTTCCGGTTCCGCTTCCGCACCACCTTCCTGATCATGCTGCTGATCGTGCAGATGGTGCCGCTGGAGGCGCTGGTCATCCCGCTGTTCCTGGACCTGAAGAAGCTGGAGCTGTGGAACAGCCTGTCCGGCCTCGCCCTCGTCTACATCGGCTTCGCGGTGCCGTTCGCCATCTGGATGCTGCGGGGGTTCGTCGCCGCGGTGCCCCGCGAACTGGAGGAGGCCGCCGCGATCGACGGCGCCGGCCCGATCCGGACGTTCTTCAAGGTCATGCTCCCGCTCGTCGCGCCCGGCCTGGTCGCGACCAGCATCTTCTCCTTCATCACGGCCTGGAACGAGTTCATCTTCGCGTACACGTTCCTGGAAGACCAGAGCAAGTTCACCCTGCCGATCATGCTGCAGTTCTTCTTCGGCCGCAGCGGCAACGCCTGGGGGCCCATCATGGCAGCGTCGACGCTGCTCACCATTCCCGTCATCGTCTTCTTCCTGATCGTCCAGCGCCGCATGGTCACCGGCCTCACCGCCGGGGCGGTGAAGGGGTGACCGGCGACGAGATCGCCCGGCTCGCGCGGGGCACACTGCTTCCCTCCTTCCCCGGACCGACCGCCCCCGGCTGGCTGCTCGACGAGCTGGAGCGCGGCCTCGGCGGCGTCACCCTGTTCGCCCTCACCGGCAACGTCCCGAGCCCCGAGTCCCTCGCCGCGCTGACCGCGCAGATGCGCAAGGCGGGCGAGGCGTTCGTGACCATCGACGAGGAGGGCGGCGACGTCACCCGCCTCGGCGGGCACGCGACCGGCAGCCCCTACCCGGGCAACGCCGCGCTCGGCGCCGTCGACGACCCCGAGCTGACGCGCCGCGTGTACCGCTCGATGGGCGCCGAACTGGCCGAGGTGGGCGTCAACCTCAACTTCGCGCCGTCGGTGGACGTCAACACCGCCGACGACAACCCCGTCATCGGGACGCGCTCGTTCGGCCCGGACCCGGAGCTGGCCGCGCGGCACGCCGCCGCGGCCGTGACGGGCACCCAGGAGGCGGGCGTCGCGGCGTGCGCCAAGCACTTCCCCGGCCACGGCGCCACCGTGGAGGACTCGCACCTCGGCGTTCCCCTCGTCGACGCCGACCTGGACCTGCTGGACCGGCGCGAGCTGGTCCCGTTCCGGGCGGCGATCGAAGCCGGCACCCGCGCGGTGATGACCGGGCACCTCAACCTGCCCGCGATCACCCGCGGCGTGCCGGCGACCCTGTCCCCCGAAGCCATCACCGGCCTGCTGCGCGAACGCCTCGGCTACCGGGGCGTGATCGTCACCGACGCGCTCGACATGGAGGGTGCGAGCGGCGCGATCGGCATCCCGGAGGCGTCCGTCCGGGCGCTGATCGCGGGCGCCGACCTGCTGTGCCTCGGCCCGAACGAGCACGCCGACACGCTGCGGGCCACGCTGGAGGCCATCGCCGCCGCGGTGCGGATGGGCCGGCTGTCGCCGGACCGGCTCGCGGAGGCGGGAGAGCGCACCCGCGCGCTCAAGCAGTGGCTCGCCGGGCACAGCCCCGCCGTGGTCGACCGTGCCGCCGGCCTGGAGGCCGCCCGCCGCGCCATCCGCGTGACGGGCTCGCTGCCGGGGTGGAACGGCTCGCCGCCGCTCGTGGTGGAGCTGGAGGCGACCGGGAACATCGCGGTCGGCCCGACGCCCTGGGGCCTGAATCCGTGGGCGTCCGACGCCGTCCGTGCCGACGGGGCGGAGGGGGAGGTAGACCGGGTCCTGGAACGTGCCACGGGACGCGGTCTGATCGTCGTCCTGCGCGACGCGCACCGCCACGCCTCCCAGCGCGCGCTCACCAACGCCCTCCTGACGGCCCGCCCGGACACGGTGGTCGTCGAGATGGGCCTGCCCGTCTGGCGGCCCGGGTCCGCCGTCTATCTCGCCACCTACGGCGCGGCGGCGGCCAACGCCCAGGCGGCCGCCGAGCTCCTCGGCCTGACCCCCGCCGCCTGACGGCGCCGGGACGGGCCACGGCGCCCGGCCGCGGGTTCCCGCCCGCGGCCGGGCGGCGCCACGGTCCGTGGCGCACCCGCCGGGCGAGAGCCCGGTTCCGGCGGGCGCGCCACACCGCACCCATGCCTGGAACGCGTTCACTCGTGGTGAGTTGTTGTTGTCGCGACCGCCATAACAACAACCCGTCCCGAGTCAATGGCGGAGGCCAGGATGGGGGGTAAGCCCAACCAGTCCGATCGGCAAGGGATAATACGAGCATGAGATTGTCCGCTCGGGTCGACTACGCGTTGCGTGCCGCCGCGGAGCTGGCGGTGGCCGGGAGTCATCCGGTGACCGCGGTGCAGCTCGCCGAGGCCCAGCAAATCCCGCCCAAATTCCTCGAGAACATCCTCGGCCAGCTGCGCCGGTCCGGTCTGATCCGGAGCCAGCGAGGCCCCGAGGGCGGCTACTGGCTGGCGCGGCCGGCCGAGCAGATCTCCCTGGCCGACATCATCCGCGCGATCGACGGGCCACTGCTCGGCGTCCGCGGCGAGCGGCCCGAACACGTCGGGTACCAAGGGCCCGCACGCTCCCTGCAAGAGGTCTGGATCGCGCTGCGCGCCAACGAGCGCGCGATCCTCGAATCGGTCTCGCTCTCCCACATCGCGGCGGGCGAGCTCCCCGACTACGTCCGCAAGCTGACCGAGAACCCGTCCGCCTGGGAGAGCCCCTCCTTCATCTGACGGCCGCCCCGGAGGCGACCGACGCCCGCCGGGCGGAGCCCCGAGGGTCCAGGGCGCCCGCCCCCGGAGGTGACACGTGCCGGAAGGCGACGTCGTCTGGCTGGCCGCCCGGCGCCTGCACGAGGCGCTCGCCGGGCGGCCGCTGGCGCGCTCGGACTTCCGCGTCCCCCGGCTCGCCACCGCCGACCTCCGCGGGCGGACGGTGCTGGCCGCGGTGTCGCGCGGCAAGCACGTCCTGGTGCGCGTCGAGGGCGGGCTGACCGTCCACACGCACCTGCTCATGGAGGGCCGCTGGCAGATCCGCCGGACCGGCCCCGTCCCCCGCGACCACCGGATCCGGCTCGTCCTGGCCAACGCCGAATGGCAGGCGCTCGGCTACTCCCTCGGCCTGGTGGAGCTGCTGCGCACCGCCGAGGAGGACAAGGCCGTCGGCCACCTCGGCCCCGACCTGCTCGACCCGGCGTGGGGCGCGGAGCTGGCCGCCGAGGCCGTCCTGCGGCTGAACGAGCGGCCCGACCGGGCGATCGGCGAGGCGCTGCTCGACCAAAGCCTCCTCGCCGGGATCGGCAACGTCTACAAGGCCGAGGTCCTCTTCCTGCGCGGCGTCAACCCGTGGACGCCCGTCGGCGACGTCCCCGACCTGCCGGCGCTCGTCGAGCTGTCTCACCGGCTCCTGGAGGCCAACAAGGAGCGGCACGGCCACATCACCACCGGCGACCTGCGGCGCGGCCACGAGCACTGGGTCTACGGCCGCGCGGGCCGCCCCTGCCGCCGCTGCGGCACCCGCGTCCAGCGCGCCGCCCAGGCGTCGGACGTGGGCGACCGTGTCACCTTTTGGTGCCAGTGCTGTCAATGCACTCCCGGCCCAGGGTTGCTCGCCTAGCGGCTCACAACCCTGACCGTGATTGGGCGAGCGCGAATCGCTTCGCGATCTTCCCGGGGATGCTCGCCTTCGGCTTCGCATCCCCGGTCAGGTAGCGCGCTCGCGCGACGGTTGCGCTATGCGCATGCGCTCCTCGGTCAGGCGTATGCGCTCGCGTGGCGGTTGCGCTATGCGCGTGTGCTCTTACTCAAGGGCGGCCGGCTCAGACTCGGGTTCTTGGGGTGCGTTCGGCGCGGCGGGCTATCGAGCCGAGGATCTCCAGGCGGATGAATCCGGCGCCGCCCAGGCGGATCAGGGCCCAG
Source organism: Actinomadura rubrisoli (assembly GCF_004349215.1). Taxonomy (GTDB): domain Bacteria; phylum Actinomycetota; class Actinomycetes; order Streptosporangiales; family Streptosporangiaceae; genus Spirillospora; species Spirillospora rubrisoli. The sequence continues at coordinate 13,636 of NZ_SMKU01000109.1, forward strand.
TACGGGGCGAACACGCGGCGGGCGAAGGCGTCGGTGCCGCGGACCCGGGTCTCGAAGGACAGGACGGAGCCGTCGCCGTCGGGGTCCACCCGCAGGCTCAGCGCGACCTTGGCCCAGCCGGGGCGCGCGAAGGCGGTGAACGCGCCGGGGTCGCCCGGCTCGACCGGGGCGAGCTCGGGCCGGACGCGCCAGAACTTGGCGATCTTGCCCTTGACCAGCTCAGTCCCCTCGTCGGTGATCAGTGTGGGGGTCGGGAACGTCTTGATGAGCGGGCCGTCCAGCCGGGTGCGGCCCGCCGACCGCAGCCTCATGAGGGTGCGGGAGACCGGGAGGTCCCCGGCGGTGAGGTCCATCATGGCGTCCCAGACCGTCCGGGGATCGGCGTCGATGCGGCGGGTGTAGCGGGAGCGGAAGTGGGGGTCGGGCAGGACCCGGTCGAGCCAGGTCCGCGTGTCGTGCGGCATGGGTTTCACTCCTTCGCGCCGAGCGCGGCGAGTACCGCGCCGGCCAGTCGGTCGGGCAGGCCGGGCGGCGGTTCCCCGCCGCTCAGGAACAGGTAGGTGAAGATCGGCCCGAGCAGGAGCGCGTGCGCGAACGCCGCGTCGCCCGGCGCGGGCAGCTCGCCCCGCCCGGCGGCGCGGTCGAGGATCTCGCCGAGGACGGCCCGTTCGCGGTCGATGAACTCGGCCGCGAACCGCTCGGCCAGCGCCGGGTCGGCGGCGATGTCGGCGACCAGTCCGGGGACGACGGCCCGCGCGTCGGGGGCCGACAGCAGCGCGACGATGTGCCCGGCCAGCGCGGCCAGGTCGCCCCGCAGGGTCCCGGTGTCGGCCGGCGGGACCAGCCGGGTGCCGTGCACGACCACGCTGAAGACCATCTCGGCCTTCGAGCGCCAGCGGCGGTAGATGCCCGCCTTGCCGACCCCCGCCCTGGCGGCGACCTTGTCGATGCTGAGCGGCTGGTAGCCGTGCTCGCCGAGCAGCTCGCGGACGGCCTCGGCGACGGCCTGGTCGATGTGCCCGGAGCGCGGGCGTCCGCGGTTCATGGTCCGAGCATAAACGATACGAGCCGATCCGTAAACAAAATGGGGTCGGCGCCCGTCCGGGGCCCGGGCCGCCGGACGGGTCGCCGCCTTGGTCGGGTCGCCGGATCCTGCGCCCGCCACCCGATCCTCCGGTTCGGCCGGTACCCAAGTCAATTCTCGGGTTTCCTTATTGATCCCCAAGCCCTAGCTTTGATGGCATGACCCTGGACGACCTGCGCGTGTACGTCGCCGTCTGCGAGGCGGGGAACCTGAGCGCCGTGGCCCGCGACCTGTCGTGCAGCCAGTCGGCCGTCAGCCAGCACGTCAAGCGGCTCGAACGCGAGACCGGGCTGGTCCTGCTGGAGCGGCGCCCGCGCGGCGTCCTGCCCACGCGGGCGGGCCTGATCCTGCACCGGGCCGCCACGGACGGCATCGCCGGGCTGGACGCGGCGCTGCGGCGGCTGGACGACCTGCGCCGGGGCGTGGGCGGCACCGTCCGGATCGCGACGGGCGCCACGACCGTCCGGCACTTCATGGCGGCCGGCGTGGCGGCGTTCCGTGCCCGCCACCCGGAGGCCGCGCTGCAGTTCGAGACGGCCGGCTCCAGCCGCCGCTGCCTGGAGGCGGTGCGGTCGCACAAGGCGGACCTGGCGTGGGTCACGGTCGGCCCGCCGCTGGACGGCGTCGAGCAGCGCGCCTCGTGCGAGCTGCCCTGGATGCTCGCCGTCAACGCCGGCGACCCGCTGGCCGGACGGGAGTCGATCGCGCTCGGCGACCTGGCCGGGATCCGGCACATCGAGCTTCCCGCGCACTCCACGTCCCGGGTGCACCTGGAGACCCACCTGGAACGGCACGGCGTGCGGCTCGCGTCCACCACCGGCGTCGCCGACTGGGACACCGCGCTGCTGCTGGCCGAGCTGGGGCTCGGGCACGCGATCCTGCCCGCGCTCCCGGGCTGGGACGGCGGGACGGGCGCCGTCCGCCTGATCCCCGTCCCGGACCTTCCGCCGCTCACCGCGGGATGGGCGGCGCGCCGCTGGGACGCGCTGAGCCCGCTCGCCATCGAGTTCGCCGGGACCGTCCTCGACCATCTCGCCACGCCCTGACCTGGGCGGGGTTAGGACCGCGAGCGGCGCGACAGGATGCCGGTACGGGCCGATCGGGAAGGGCGGCGGGATGCGCGTGCTGACGTGGAACGTGTGGTGGCGGTTCCAGGCGTGGGACGAGCGGCGCGAGGCGATCCTCAGCGTGCTGCGCGCGGAGGGGCCGGACATCGTCGGGCTCCAGGAGGTCTGGGGCCGGGAGGGCGACAACCTCGCGGGCGGTCTCGCGGACGAGCTGGGCATGCACTGGACGTGGGCGCCGTTCGACCCGCACGACCGGTGGCGCGAGCGCGTGGACCGCTCGGGCTTCGACGTCGGCGTGGCCGTCCTCAGCCGCTGGCCCCTCGCCGGGCGCGCCGTCGTGGAGCTGCCGGCCGCCGGGGGCCAGGACGACGGGCGGATGGCCCTGCACGCCCTCGTCGACGCACCCGGGCACCGCGTCCCGTTCTTCACCACGCACCTGAACCCGCTGCCGCACGAGTCGGCGGTCCGCTGCGCGCAGGTGCGGGCCCTCGCCGCGTTCGTCGCCGAGCACCGCGCGGGGACGCGCTTCCCCGCCGTCGTCACGGGCGACTTCAACGCCTGGCCGGACTCGGACGAGATGCGGCTGCTCGGCGGCTACCGGACGGCGCCGCCCGTCCCCGGCCAGGTCCTCATCGACGCCTGGGAGTACGCGCGGCGGGACGCGCCGTCCGCGACCTGGGACAACGCCAACCCGCACACCGCGCCGCACGGCGAGCCGGGCGTGCGGATCGACTACATCCACGTGGGGCTTCCCGGGCGGGGCGCGCTGGGCCGCGTCCGCGCGGTGCGCCGGGCCGGGACCGGCCCGGTGGACGGGGTCTGGCCGTCCGACCACACGGCGGTCGTCGCCGACCTCCACCTGCCCGCCCTCCCGCCGTGAACGCCCCTCAGGGGGTCTGCCGCAGCACGAACGTGACGAAGCCGAGCGTTCCCCGGTAGCCGCCGAGCCAGGCGTCACGGTGCTCGTCGGCGGCCTTCAACGCGGCGTCGCGGTCCTCCGGGTGGTCGATGCCCCACTGGGCGAGCGAGCCCGTCCAGGACCATTCGTAGTCGTCCCACTCGTGCCGGGTGCTCACGTGGGCGTGGACGGGCGTCCAGCCGTCGGCGGCGACGCGGGCCACGGTGGTGGCGAGGTCGGTGTACTCGTCGGCGGCGAAGCCCGCGTCGAGGGTGGCGCGGCCGGGCTCGCGCTCCCAGAACCCGTCGCCGACGAGGACGGCGCCGCCCGGCGCGAGGTGGCCGCGGGCGGCGGCGAGCGTCGGCAGCAGCCCACCGAACGCGTGGGCCGCGCCCACGGACATGACGAGGTCGAACGGCTCGGGCGAGGTGAACGCGCCGGCGTCCTGGATGTGCAGGTCCACGCGGTCGGACAGGCCCGCGGCGGCGACGGCCGCGCGGCCCCGGGCGATGGCGCCCCCGTCGAGGTCGACACCGTCCCCCCGGAGCCCCGGCCGGTCGGTCAGGGCCCTGATCAGCCAGGTGGCGGTGTTGCAGCCCAGGTCGAGCAGGCGCCCGCCGCGCGGCGCCGCCCGGTCGAGGAGAGACCGCACGGAGGCGTCGTCGAGGGGTGCGGCGATGGGGTGGCGGGCATGGGCGGCGGCGCTGATCTGTTCCCGGTTCATGATCGCATCCTGGCGGCCGGGGCGGCCTCCTGGCGACCGGATTTCCGGCCGTCCGCCGTGGTCAGGCCGTTGACGTCGCGGCGCCGCCCGGACGCGGAAAGGCCCCGGCCCGCCGAGCGGACCGGGGCCTTCCCGTGCGGAGCCCTGGCCGGCGCGCCGGGGATCGCGGCGGCGCGCCGCGCGGGGCTCGCGGGATCAGGTCTGCGCCTGGAACATCCAGTGCTGCTTCTCCAGTTCGGCGGTGATGCCGATCAGCAGGTCCTGGGTGACGGGATCGGGCTCGTCGGTGGCCGCGACGCGCTCGCGGAACCGGCCGATGATCTGGCCCAGGACGTCGGTGACCGCGGCGACGACCTTGTCGTCGTCGAGATAGCCGGCCTCAAGCTGCGGGAGGGCGGTCCTGTCGGCGATCGTGCGGACACGGCCGTCAGGGTTCACGCCGATCGCCACGGCCCGCTCGGCGACGTCGTCCTGGCCCTGCCGCGCCAGGTCGACGATCTCGTCCAGGTGCTCGTGCACGACCTTGAAGTTGCGCCCGGTGAGGTTCCAGTGCGCCTGCTTGGCCACCAGCGAAAGATCGATGAGGTCGACGAGGGCGCCCTGCAGGGCGTCCCCCGTGACCTTCTGGGCCGCCTCGGTGAGCGGGCTCTTGATCGCCGCCATGTCGGGCTCCTTCCGCGTCGTTACGGTTATCCGCTACAACGGGGAATGCTCCCCACCTATGCCGCGCTCAAGCGTGAGGCCGCGCACACCCGCGGCCCCACCGGTCAAGAACGCCTTGCCAACACGTCAGGCGGCGACCATGTCGCCGCGGAGCTCGCCGGTGATCTCCTCGGGGGTCTCCGGAATGGTCTCGGTGGTGATGCGCTCGTGTTCCGGCGGCGCGCCCGCCATGACGGGCTCGTGCTGCAGCTCGGCAAGGGCCAGGTGATCCGCCACTTCCCTGAGGACATGCGACAGCGGCACACCCAGGGCTCTGCAGATAGAGGAGAGCAACTCGGAAGAAGCCTCCTTCTGCCCTCGCTCGACCTCGGAGAGGTAGCCGAGGGAAACCCGTGCCGCCGCGGACACCTCACGGAGGGTGCGTCCCTGGCGCAGCCGCAGCTGCCGCAGTACGTCACCGAGCAGCTGGCGAAGCAGGACCATCGTCTCGCTCCCTCCCTCAGTTCGGACCATCTGCCGCTTCCACCGTACCCGGCTTGGCGGGGGCCATGGCAGACCGTTGATTTCGTGTTCGCTCGGAACGTAACGCTGTAATCAGCCGCGATCTTCCCGATCTTCCCGAGCGTCCCCGGTCCCGGCGTCGGCGTCAAGCCCCAGCAACGCGCGTCTCAGCAGCTCAAGGGCGTGCACGACGGTCATTCTCCTGATCACCGCGCGGATCTCCCGGCCCGTGCCGGGTACGGGGAGTCTCGGGCTGACCACAATGGGCGAGTATCCAGGTCCGGCCACGCCGATGTAGACCGTTCCGACGGGATGGCCGTCCTGCGGCTCGGGGCCCGCCACTCCCGTCACGCCCACCCCGTACGTCGCTCCCAGCCGGGCCCGGACGCCCTCGGCCATCGCGGCGGCGACGTCGGGGTGGACGGCGCCGTGCTCGGCCAGCAGGCCCTCGGGGACGCCCAGCAGGCGCGCCTTCAGCTCCGTCGCGTACGCGACGACGCCTCCCGCGAACGTGGCGGACGAGCCCGGCATCGCGGTCAGCTCCGCGCCGATGAGCCCGCCGGTGAGCGACTCGGCGGCGGCGACCGTCGCGGAGCGCTCGGCCAGCAGCCGGTGGACGACCCGGTCGAGCGTCTCGTCCTCCACCCCGTACACCACCGGGCCGAGCAGCTCGCGGATCCGCGCCTCGGCGGCCGCGAGGCGCCCGGCGGCGTCCGGGCCGGCGGCGGTGACGCGGATCTTCACCTCGGCCGGGTCGGGCAGGTAGGCGAGCCTGACGCCGTCCATCGCCTCCACCTCGGCGAGCCGCGTCGCGACGACCGACTCCCACACTCCGGCGGTGCGCAGCGTGCGGCGCTCGACGGCGGGCAGCCCGGCGCGCTCGGCCAGCTCCGGCAGCACCACCTCGTCCATGATCGTGCGCATCTCGAACGGGACGCCGGGCAGCGCGTAGACGACGCCGCCGGGCAGCTCGACGCGCAGGCCGGGGGCCGTCCCGGCGGAGTTGCGCAGCAGCCCGGCGCCCTCGGGGACCTCCGCCATGCGGAACGCCATCGGCTGCAGCGCGCGGCCGACCGCCTCGGCCCGCTCGTGCAGCCGCCGTTCCAGCGCCGGGTCGCGGACGAGCGCGACGCCCGCCGCCTTGGCGAGCGCGTCGCGGGTGAGGTCGTCGTAGGTGGGGCCGAGGCCGCCGGTGGTGATGACGGCGCCCGCCCGGCCGAGCGCGGCCGTGACGGCCTCGACGATCACGTCCGTCTCGTCGCCGACGACCACGCTGCGGGTCACCTCGACGCCGTGGTCGGCCAGGCGCCGCCCGAGCCACGCCGCGTTCCCGTTGACCGTGTCGCCGAGGAGCAGCTCGTCCCCGACCGTGAGCAGTTCGACCCGCATCGCGCCCCCATCCTCGCCCGACCGCACAGCGTCCCGAATCTACAGCGGGGGCGCCGCGCGGCGGCGGGCCCGCCGGCCGGCTCCACCTCGGGACGAGCCGGGCCCATCACTTTTCCATCGCCGCGAAAAACGGCGAACCGTGCATTGTGTCCCGCATCAAGGTGACATTGACCACTACGCGCGGATGGAACGCGACCAAAGCGCGCATCGGCGGCCCCCGGCGCGCCCTTACCATTGACGCGCGGTCCGACATTCGCCGGAAGCACTGGTCATAATGTGAATCAGAACTCATTTCCCACGGCACATGGCATGCCCATTCGCAGGGATAATCTGCGGAGGGGCTCGCAGACCGGGCTGCGGGGCCACGACCGGGGTGGGCGTGGCCCCGCAGTCCTCCCGCCTGTCGCCGTGCCGTGTCCCGGCGTCGCGTCAGGGACGGGCGAGCCGGCGCAGGACGGCGCCGCAGCGGCCTGCGTAGGCGCGCTGGAACACCGGGACGAGCGGCCCCGCCAGCCGTGCCGCCGCCCCGGCCGGACGGCTGAACGCCGTGACCGTCAGCCACACGTCGCCCTCGTCGTCCAGATGCACGACGAACGCCTCCTCGCCGGCCTGCGGATGGCCCGGGAGCGTCCCGTACGCCCAGCCGACGCGGCGCTCCTCCTCCCGCGTCCACACGACCCGGCACGGCGCCCTCAGCCGGAACGGCCCGGCGCCCAGCCCGATCTCGACCCGCACACCCGGCCCGGCCCGCCGCGCGGAGGCCGTCACCCGGACGGGGATCGACCGGTGCATCCAGAACTCCATCAGCGCGTCGGCCGCGTTCCGCATCACCGCGGGGCCCTCCCCCACGTGGGTCCGCACCCGCAGATGGCGGTAGCCGTCCGGCCGCTCGGCGTCCCAGGTGGCGCCCACCTCGGCGTACGTGAATTCCTGCGCGGTCATCCTCGTCCCTCCCGCCGCAAGGATGCCCCAGCGCACCCAAGCTGACGAATCCCTGTCAGGCACCGCCGTCCACCGCGCCCCGGCGCCGCTACGCGCCCTCGGCGACTACCGCGCCGAGCGTCCCGACGGCAAGCGCGAAATCATGTCCGGCCGCCTGCGCGGACGGGCTGCGCTACCTCACCGCGAAGTCCCACACGTGGCTGGCCGAATACGACCAACCCGCACCCGGGACGCCGAAGGAGGAGGGACCGTGACTGAGCCGTTCACCGTGCGGGTCACCGTCCGCGCCTACGAGCTGGACGCCCAGGGCCACCTCCACAGCGCCGTCTACCATCACGAGCTGCGCGACGGCCCGGCGCCCACTGGCGAGCGCTGGCCGGAACCCCTGAACTCCTCGGTCTCTAGGGCGCTTCTTGGGGCGTGCCCCATGCGGGCGGTCGGCTCAGGTGCGGGCCTTGCGGAACATCCGCCATGCCTGGGCGACGTAGTCCAGGCCGGTGACGACCGTGACGACGAGGGCGGCGGCCATCGTTGCCCATCTGACCGGGTCGAGTGGGCCGGGCAAGATGTAGAAGCCGATGGCGAAGACCTGGAGTGTGGTCTTCAGCTTGCCGCCCTTGCTGGCCGGGATCACCCGGTACCGGATGACGACGAACCGCATCAGCGTGATGCCGACCTCGCGGACCATGATGACGATGGTCACCCACCACCACAGCTCCCCCATGATCGACAGGCTGACCAGCGCGGCGCCGATGAGCGCCTTGTCGGCGATGGGGTCGGCGATCTTGCCGAAGTCGGTGACGATCCCCCGGGCGCGGGCCAGATCCCCGTCGATCTTGTCGGTGATCGAGGCGACGGCGAAGACGGCGAACGCGGCGAGCCGCCAGGCCGTGCCGTCCAGGAACAGCATCCAGACGAACACGGGGACCAGCGCGATCCTGACCAGCGTCAGCGCGTTGGCGACGTTGTAGACGCTCGCCGGCGGCGGCTCCGGGGAGCCCGCGACGGGGTCGGGCGCGCCGGCGATCACGGTACGTCCGCGACGAGATCGACGCCGTCGCTGCCGGTGACGCGGGCCGTGACGATCTCCCCGAGGGCCAGGCCGTCGCCGCGGACGAGGACCGTCCCGTCCACCTCGGGTGCCTGGTGGGCGGCGCGGCCCTCGAACGCGCCGTCCTCGGCCTTGTCCTCAAGAAGGACGCTGACCTGCGAGCCGACGCGGTCCTCGGCGCGCTGCGCGGTCAGCTCCTCGGCGAGGCTCGACAGCTCCTCGACGCGGCGGGCGACCTCGCCCGGGTCGAGCTTGCCGTCCAGGCCGGCGGCCTCGGTGCCGTCCTCGTCGGAGTAGCCGAAGACGCCGGCCGCGTCCAGCCGCGCGGCCGACAGGAACTCCGCCAGCTCCTCGAAGTCGTCCTCGGACTCGCCGGGGAAGCCGACGATGAAGTTGGAGCGCACGCCCGCCTCGGGGGCCTGCGCGCGGATCTGGTCGAGCAGCTCCAGGAACCGCTCGCGGTCGCCGAAGCGCCGCATCGAGCGCAGCACCGGGCCGCTCGCGTGCTGGAACGACAGGTCGAAGTACGGGGCGACGCCGGGCGTGCCGCAGATCGCCTCGATCAGGCCCGGGCGGGTCTCGGCGGGCTGGAGGTAGCTCACGCGGACGCGCTCGATGCCGTCCACCCCGGCGAGGCCCGGCAGCAGCTTCTCCAGCGCCCGCAGGTCGCCGAGGTCCTTGCCGTAGGACGTGGAGTTCTCGCTGACCAGGACCAGCTCGCGCACGCCGTGCCCGGCGAGCCAGCGCGCCTCCTCCAGTACCTCCGCCGGCGGCCGGGACACGTAGGCGCCGCGGAAGGCGGGGATCGCGCAGAACGTGCAGCGCCGGTCGCAGCCCGACGCCAGCTTGAGCGGGGCGACCGGGCCGCCGCCGAGGCGCCGCCGCAGCACCCGGGGGCCGGACGCGGGCGCGACGCCGTCCGGGAGGTCGTCCTGGCCGCCGTGCCCGGGGATCGCGACGTCCGGCGCGGACGCGGTGCGCTCGACCGGGGAGATCGGCAGCAGGGTGCGGCGGTCGCGCGGGGTGTGGGCCTGGTGCGCCCGTCCGGCCATGACGTCGTCGAGGCGGTCGCCGATCGCCGTGTAGTCGTCGAAGCCGATCACCGCGTGCGCCTCCGGCAGGGCCTCGGCGAGCTCCTTGCCGTACCGCTCGGCCATGCATCCGGCCGCGACGACCTTCGCGCCGGAGTCGTGCGCGGCCAGCAGCGTGTCGACGGAGTCCTTCTTGGCCGCCTCGATGAAGCCGCAGGTGTTGACCACCACCACGTCGGCGCCGTCGGCGCCGTCGGTCAGGTCCCAGCCCGCGTCCTCGATGCGCGCGGCGAGCTCCTCGGAGTCGACCTCGTTCCGGGCGCAGCCGAGCGTGATGAGCGAGACCTTGCGGCGAGTGGACATGCCCCTAAGGTAATGGGCGCGCGTCCCAGCGCGGACCAGCGGGCCGCCGTTTCGCGGGGCGGCGATCAGGTGGTCTCAGGGTCGCCGCGGTCGAAGCTCAGCCGCTGGACGCCCTTGCCCTGCCCGGGCGCGCCCGCGTCCTTGCCGTTGACCGTCAGCCGGACGCTGCCGCCGACGCCGATCACGACGCTGATCTTCTTCTTGGCGGTCCAGCGCCGCTCCTCGCCCGTGCGCAGGACGCCGCCGTACAGCAGCCTGCCCTTGTCGCCGCGGACGCTGAACCACGTGGTGCGCTTGGCCTTGACGCGCAGCTCCACGCTCTTGCGCGGCGCGGACACGACCGGGGCGCCGTTCTTCGGCGGCGCGGCCTTGGGCGGACGGGGCGCCGCGGGGGCGGACGGGGTGCCGGCGACCTGCTGCGCGGTGCGCTGCTCGCGCCCGCCGCCGTGCCCCACCACCTGGACGATCCCGTAGACCAGCACGAGGGCGAGGGCGAGCGCCATCGCGGCGCTCCAGTTCGGGGAGCGGCGCTCGCGGAACGCGACGGGCTGCTCGGGCTCGAACGCCGACACGGCCGAGACCGGCTGAGGGGCGCCGCCGTGCGCGGCGTCGAATTCGCTGACGAGCGGCTCGGGGTCGATGCCGATGACGCGCGAGATGCTGCGGATGTGGCCGCGGGCGTAGAAGTTTCCGCCGCAGGTGGAGAAGTCGTCGGTCTCCATGCCGCGGATGACGGTTTCTCGTATCCGTGTCTGGAGACTCACCTGGGTCACCGAGAGACCGGCCTGCTGACGCTCCTTCGCCAAGGTCTCACCGATGCTCACGCCGAGCCTCCTTTGAGAGCGTCCATGCCCAACCCCACACTCCAGCGACACCAGTCTAGAAAGCGCAATGCCCGCTGAGCGACAGGCAACACGTTGGAAACTGGGCAAGATTTCGCATCATTCCGCCATCGCCCGCACGCCACAGCCTTCCAGGGGAAGGGGACCCGCCGTCCTCGGCCGTGGAACGAGCGCGGAACGGCCCGCCGAACAGCAGCGGAACGGACCGGGACCGCCCGGTCAGCCACCGCCGCCGCGGAGCTCGGCGAGCACGCCCGGCAGATCGTCGGGTTTGGCCAGCACGTCCCGCGCCTTGGAGCCCTCGCTGGGGCCCACGATGTCGCGGCTCTCCATCAGGTCCATCAGCCGTCCCGCCTTGGCGAAGCCGACGCGCAGCTTGCGCTGGAGCATCGAGGTGGAACCGAACTGGGTGGAGACGACCAGCTCGATCGCCTGCGTCAGCAGGTCCATGTCGTCGCCGATCTCCTCGTCGATCTCCTTCTTCGGCGCGTTGGACTCGCCGACGTCCTCGCGGTAGACCGCCTGCATCTGCCCCTTGCAGTGGTCGACGATCCCGTGGATCTCCTTCTCGGCGACGTAGGCGTTCTGGATCCGCATGGGCTTGCTCGCGCCCATCGGCAGGAACAGCGCGTCGCCCTGGCCGACGAGCTTCTCCGCGCCCGGCTGGTCGAGGATGACGCGGCTGTCGGACAGCGAGGACGTCGCGAACGCCAGCCGGGACGGGACGTTGGCCTTGATGAGCCCGGTCACGACGTCCACGGACGGGCGCTGGGTCGCCAGCACCAGGTGGATGCCGGCGGCCCGCGCGAGCTGGGTGATGCGGACGACCGAGTCCTCCACGTCGCGGGGCGCGACCATCATCAGGTCGGCCAGCTCGTCGACGATGACGAGCATGTACGGGTAGGGGGTGTAGACGCGCTCGCTGCCGGGCGGCGCGGTGAGCTTGCCCGCCTTCACCGCCTTGTTGAAGTCGTCGATGTGCCGGAACCCGGACGCGGCGAGGTCGTCGTAGCGGCGGTCCATCTCGCCGACGACCCAGTCCAGCGCCTCGGCGGCCTTCTTCGGGTTGGTGATGATCGGGGTGATCAGGTGCGGGATGCCCTGGTACATCGTCAGCTCGACCCGCTTGGGGTCGACGAGGATCATCCGCACCTCGTCGGGGGTGGCCCGCATCAGGATCGAGGTGATGAGGCCGTTGATGCAGGTCGACTTGCCCGCGCCGGTGGCGCCCGCGATGAGGATGTGCGGCATCTTGGCGAGGTTCGCCACGACCGTGCGGCCCTCGACGTCCTTGCCGAGGCCGACGATCATCGGGTGGTGCTCGTTCGTCGCGGCGGGCGAGCGCAGCACGTCGCCGAGGCTGACGATGTCCTTGTCGACGTTGGGGATCTCCACCCCGATGGCCGACTTGCCGGGGATCGGGGAGATGATGCGCACGTCCGCGCTCTTCACCGCGTAGGCGATGTTCTTGGTGAGCGCGATGACCTTCTCGACCTTGACCGCGGGGCCCAGCTCGATCTCGTAGCGGGTGATCGTGGGGCCGCGGGTGAACCCGGTGACCTGCGCGTCGATGTCGAACTGCTCCAGCACGCCGGTGAGCGCGTTCACCACCGTGTCGTTGGCCTTGGTGCGCGGCTTGGAGATGCTGCCCGGACGCAGCGCCGAGGCGTCGGGCAGCATGTAGATCTCGCCGGACGACGACAGCGGCAGCTGCTCGGAGCTGCGCGGCGCGGGCGTCGGGTCGGGCACGGCGGGGGCGTCGTCCACGACGAGGG
>NZ_SMKU01000010.1 GCF_004349215.1 Actinomadura rubrisoli
GGGGGTGTGGGGGTCATCTCGGATCCTTTGCTGAGGGAGGTCAGCATGGGCGGTCCTGGACGATGTCGGCGACCTTCCAGGTGCCGGAGTCGTAGAGGACGGTGCTGCGGTAGACGTAGGCGCTGCCTGGGCCGCCGCCCAGGCGCTTGCCCGTCCTGGCCGAGAAGCGGTAGCCGCTGAGGGTGCGCACGCAGTCGAGGACGTAGACCTTGGTGCTGTCGGTCGACCGGCCGTAGACGCGGGGGTTGAAGGTGTTGGCGAACCGCCAGATCTCGCCCTTGGCCTTGGTCGCCTCGACGTCCTTGGTGACCTGGGTGAGGAGGGGGTCGGCGGCGACGGTGGCGAGTTCGGCGGGGTCGTTCCTCTCGTACACGCGCTTGTAGACGGCCTGGTACTCGCGGTAGCGGTCGATGACGGTCTTGTAAAGCAGCGCGGTGGGCTGGGCCGAGGGAGCGGCGGCGCTGGAGGGGGCGGAGGCGGCCCCGGTTTCGAAGCTGCCCTCGGGTTTCAGCGCTCCGCTGGAGGACGAGGACGTGCCGCAGCCCGCGAGCAGGCCGGCGAGGAGGGCCGCCGGCACGGGGGCGGCGCGGCGGAACCCCCGGAGGGAGGGACGTACCAACCGGACGCGCATCGTCATCCCTGAGCGTCGGCCGACAGCGGGGCGATATACGCGCGAAAGCTTACAGAGGACAGGCGTGGCGAGAAAAGGGATTCGTTGCGTTCGGATTGACCTCGATCGTGCTTGAGGTTGCAGGCTGGCGTTCTACGGATGGAGGGACGTCATGCGCGTCGTGTGGTTGAAGGAGTTCGGGGGGCCGGAGGTGTTGGTGCCGGGGGAGGCGCCGGATCCGGTCGCGGAGGCGGGCCAGGTCGTCGTGGACGTGGAGTTCGCCAACATCACGTTCGTGGAGACGCAGTTCCGGTCGGGCGGGCCGTCCCCGTTCACACCGGAGCTGCCGATGATCCCGGGCAACGGTGTCGGCGGTGTGGTCGCGGCGGTCGGCGCGGGGGCCGACCCGGCGCTGGTGGGGCGGCGGGTCGTGACGAGTACGGGAGGGTCGGGCGGATACGCCGAGCAGGCCGCGGTGGACGCGGCCGGGCTGTTCGAGGTGCCGGACGGGCTGGAGCTCGACGACGCGGTGGCGCTGCTGGCGGACGGGCGCACGGCCACGATGATGCTTCGGGCGGCGGATCCGCGTCCCGGCGAGCGGGTGCTGGTCGAGGCGGCCGCGGGCGGGGTGGGGACGCTGCTCGTCCAGCTCGCGAAGGCGGCGGGCGCCAGGGTCGTCGCGGCGGCCGGGGGCGGCCCCAAGCTGGACGTGGCGCGGCGGCTGGGCGCGGACGAGGTCGTGGACTACCGCGAGCCGGGCTGGAGCGAGACGGTCGGGGAGGTGGACGTGGTGTTCGACGGTGTCGGCGGCGACGTGGGCCGGGAGGCGTTCACGCTGCTCGAACGGGGCGGGCGGATGGTTAGCTTCGGGTTGGCGAGCGGCGAGTGGGCCGACATCCCGGAGGAGGCCGCGGCCGATCGGGGGGTGGCGCTCGTCCGTCCCACGGCGTCGCCGGAGGAGCTGCGCGGGTTCACCGTGAGCGCTCTCGCGGAGGCGGCCGCCGGGCGGTTGAAGCCGGTGATCGGGCAGCGCTTCCCGCTGGACGGCGCGTCCGACGCGCACGCGGCGATGCAGTCGCGCGCGACGGTCGGCAAGACGCTGCTGGAGGTCCGGCGGTGACCGACTTGAAGCTCGGGCTGTACCTGCCGTCGTACGGGGTGGACACCGCGGCGACGGTCGGGGAGCACGCCCGGCACGCCGAGGGCGCCGGGTTCGAGTCGGTGTGGGCGGGCGACCATCTGATCCCCGTCCGGCCGTTCCTGGACGCGACGCTCGTGCTGGCCACGGCCGCGGCGGCGACGGAGCGGATCGGGGTGGGGTTCGGCGTGATGGTGCTGCCGCTGCGGCACGTCGCCTGGGCCGCCAAGCAGGTCGCGAGCCTCCAGCACCTGTCGGGCGGGCGGGTGCTGCTCGGCGTCGGCAGCGGCGGCGGCGTGCACGGCGACGCCGCGTTCCGCGCGGTCGGCGTCCCCTTCGCCGAGCGCGGCGCGCGGACGGACGCGGCGCTGGAGGTCCTCCCCGGGCTCGTCCAGGGGAAGCCCACCCGGCTGGACGGCGGGGACGTCACGCTGTCGCCGGGCGCGGAGATGCCGCCGGTGCTGGTCGGCAGCGGCCCCGAGCGCCGCGTGGCCCGGTTCGCGGACGAGTGGTACCCGGCGTTCTCCACCCCCGGGGAGATCGAGGCCGGGACGCGGCGGATCGCGGAGCTGGCGGCGGAGCACGGCCGTCCCGCGCCCAAGGTGACCGTCGGCCTCAGCTTCGGGCTCGGGGACGTGCCCGCGGCGGAGGTGGACGCCCAGGTCCGCTCCCTCACCGGCTACGGGATGAGCGAGGAGGCGGCCCGGGAGAGCCTGCTCACCGGCGGGCCGGGTCAGGCGGCGGAGCGGCTGGCCGCGCTGGCGGAGGCGGGCGCGCACCGCGTCATCGGCATGCCGTTCCCGTCCGACCGCCGCCGCCAGGCCGACCTCCTCGCCGAGGCGGCGCGCCTGGCTAGCGGGTCCGCGTGAGGAAGGCCGTCAGCGCGCGCTCGTAGGCGGCGGGGTCGACGTTCCACGCCTCGGTGTGGTCACCCTGCGCGGCGATGTGGGTGACCATGCCGGGCGGGGCCGCCTTGGCGAAGGCGAACGCGGGCCTGTTGGCGACCGTGGCGTCCTCGGCCGTGGTGAACAGCAGCGTCGGGGTGCGCAGGCGCGGGGCGTACGGGCGCTGGTCGAAGTCGCGCAGATCGATGCCGATGCGCTTGCTGAGCATGCGTTTCGCCACGTCCGTGACGAAACGCGGCAGGTGGCGGTCGTCGCCCTGCTTGTCGAGGGTGGCGCTCCAGTCCATGACGGGGGAGTCGAGGACGACGCCGCGCACGAACGACGGATCCTTGCGCAGGGTCGTCATGACCATCGCGCCGCCCATCGACCAGCCGTACAGGACGACGCCGGTCGCGCCATTGGCGCGGGCGTAGGCGACGGCGGAGGCCACCTCGTTCCACTCGGTGTCGCCGAGGTGGTTCCTGTGGTCGGCGGACCGGGGCGCGCCCACATCGTTGCGGTACGCGATGGACAGCATCGGCAGCCCGGTCGCGTGCACGGCCCGCATGGCGCGGAACGTCTCGGCCTTGTCGGCGTTCCGTCCGTGGACCCCGATGACCCATGTGCTCTTAGGGGACGCACCGGGCAGCAGCCAGGCGGGCATCGGCCCGACCTTGGACGGATAGGTGACGTTCTGGAAGTCCAGGCCCAGCGCCGTCTTCGGGTCGCTGTCGTACAGCCAGTGGTCGATGTCGGCGGGCGCGCCCTTGATGAGCGTCCCCTCCAGGACGGACGCGACCCGCCGCACGACCCGCTTCTTGCCGCCGCCCACGACGGGGCCGAGGAGCGCGCGGCCGCCCTTCCAGATCAGCGCCCACGTGCCCGGACGTTCCGTGAAGGGCTCGCGGGGCAGAGTCACCGTGCCGTTCCCCGCGTCCACGATCTCGGTGCGGTACTCGACCGAGTGGTCGACCTGCGTCGCCACCCCGGCGAAGTACCAGCTGATGCCGCCGACCGCCGCGCACAGCAGCACCACGACGGCGAGAACCGCCGACACCACCAGCCGGACGCGGCGGCCCCGCGATCGGCGCGGGCGCGCGGAGGTCTGTGGGGGCGGCGATTCGGGGGCATCGGTCGTCACGCCATCTGACGTTAGCCGACCGAAGCGGGATCCCTGCCCGGCCTCTCGGCGACAGCCGGGGACGTCCCGTTCTACCGCAATGGGGTTTTCGGACGGATATTCTTCCCGCCAGTCGCCAGCGGAGCACAGGGGAGCACGGGGGAGCACGGTCGTGACGGGGCAGAACGAGCGGATCGCCGAGATCGAGGGCCGGATCGTCCAATACGTCCGGCGGAAGACGCCGTCCGGCTGGCGGCGGGTCGACCTGCACTGCAAGGCCACCGTCGCCGTGAACGACACGGCGCTGGTCTTCCTCAGGGACGAGGGCAGGGTCCAGGTCGCGGGGAAGGTGCCCGACGAGCTGATCGGCATGCTGATGGAGCTGCGCACCGCGCACTACCTGTCCGAGCAGGGCACCTGGTTCTCGATGCTGTTCATCATCGAGCCCGAGGCCGCGCGGCCCCTCTACAACTACGACTTCGACCCGGAGTGGAACCCGCCCATCGAGGTGGACTGCTGGCGGCGCGACCAGATCGTTATGCCGCGGGACGGCGCGAACCTGCCGGGCTGGCTGCGCGACCGGCTGGAGGGCCGCGAGCCCGTCCCGCGGCCCGCGCCCGACCCGGGCCCCATGAACCCGATCGAGCAGATGGAGCTGCTGTCCGACCAGCTCAACATCCTGCTCGCCGACCACGCGCCGCAGCTGTGGCTGAAGATCTTCGGGTACTACCAGGTGGTCGGCGGGCACGTGGAGTTCCCGCCGATGATGCTCTACAAGGCCGACAAGACCATGACGGTCTGGACGCCGCCCGCCGCGGCCGCCGGGCTCCTCGACCGGCTCCGCGCCGGGACGCACGCCTTCCAGGGCGCCACCTGGTCCCGTATCGACTTCGAGGTGGTGTACGAGGACGGCAACGTGCGCTGCCGTGCGAGCTTCACCAACGACGACGAGCCGAAGTGGAATCGCGAGCCCTCCGCGGAGGACGTCCGGAGGGAGCTCGAACGGTTCCCGCGCGACGACGTCCCCGAGTGGATGACCCGCCGCCTGGATACGGCCGCCCCGTCGCCGTCGCCGTCGCCGTCGCCGTCGCCGTCGCCGTCGCCGGAGCCGCCGCCTGCCCCGGCTCCGGACGGTGGTGGCGCGTCGCGGGGAGGGCTGCGGAAGGCCCGCGTCTTCGACCACGCAGGGCCCGATGGTGACCGTCCCTCTGTGTCGCGTCCGGCCGTCCCGGCGGACGAGGTCGAGCGCGTGGCCGAATACCTGCGGCGGGCGCCCGTCGTGATGGCCGCGCGTTCGTACGCCCCCGATCAGCTCGATCCGTCGCGCGGCGCCCAGGTGCCGCTGACCTTCCACACGGACGGGACGTGGGTGTGGTCGGGCGCGGTCGGCTACTACCTGCGCGAGCACGGCATTCCACCCGAACCGGAGCTGGTGGCCCACATGCGCGCCGGTGGCTTCCGCGTTCCCGCGCTGGACGACGAGACGATGGACGCCGCGAGCGCCGCCGTGACGGGACGGACCGCGCCCGAGCGCGTCCGCAAGAATTCCGTGGCGGCCCACGTGGACCCGGACCCGCCCTCCGAGGAGTGGTCCCACAGGCTTCAGCGTCGCTTGGACGAACTGGGCGTGGAGCCGTCCGCGTACCGGATCCGCACCACGGCCGAAGGGGCGTGGTGCCTGCTACCGGAGGCGCACCGGTGGTCGGTGTTCCAGATGCGAGGTGGCGAGCCGCGCTCGAAGGTCGTGTTCGACGCGGCCGAGCAGGCGGCCGCATTCCTGCTCGGAAGCGTCCTGCTGGAAGCGCCGACCCCGGCGCCGAAACCGGCCAGACCGGCTGAGGCGACCGGGGCGATCGAGCCGCTGGACGGAGAACCGCCGCTCAGCCTTCTGCGCGACCGCCGGATAACAGAACTCCCAGAGGGGACGACCGTGGACCGCCACGGCGGCCCCGGCGGCAACCTGACCTACGCCGCCCGGACGCCGTACGGCCAGCGTTCCTTGCCGCCGGACTGGCAGCGGCGTCCGTACCACCTCTACCGGTTGCAGAAGCCGCTGGAGGCGCTGACCGGTACGGCCGTTCCCTGGTTCGAGCAACCGGGCGGCGGCACCGCGTACGTGTTCCGCCGCTCCATCGCGGACATGCTCGCCGACGGCTCCCTCATCGAGATCCACGACGAATAGGCAGGGATAAGCAGGGCTAGGCAGGGCCAGGTGCGGTGCTTCAGAAGCGGCGTGCTCCGTCCAAGCGGCGTGCTCCGTCCAAGCGCCGCTGCGCGCGTGTGTCGTTGAAGTTGGGGGCCACCGCCGGGCAGTGTGCGCCCCACCCGGGTGTCCGGCCGTGCAGCAGATAGGTGTCGACGGCCTTGCGCGTGCAGGGGCTCAGCCCGTACGCGCCGTGCCCGGCGCCCTTGTAGGTGAGCAGCGCGGAGCCGGGGATGCTCCGGTTCACCGAACGCGCCCACGGGTACGCGGTGACAGGGTCGCCGACTCCGTTCACGACCAGGATCGGCGGCGTGCCGATGATCCGGTACGGGCGCTGCGGGTCCTGGGCGGCGCGCGGACGTCCGATGCAGGCGGTGACGGCCTCCCAGCCGAGCGGGTTGAACCGTACGTGCGGTGCGGCCCGGCGCGTGTGCGCGCGGACGGCGGCCAGGTCCTTGTAGTTGCGGACGGGGAACGACCAGTCGGCGCACAGGATCCCGATGAACGCGCCGTCGGGCGGCTCGTCCGGTGCGCTCCGCTTGATGGTCCGCACCTTCTGCCGTGACAGCTCGCGCAGCTCCTCGCTGAGCCCGGCCCAGGACAGCGGGTTGTACATCGACGTCCGGACCATCTGCGCAAGGCCCGGCGGTGCGAGCCGTTCCTTGGGTGAGTCGAGCTCGTGCAGAGTGCCGCGTTCGGCGCGCCGCATCAGCGCGTCCAGGAGCTTGACGGGGTTGGTCTTCTTCATCTTGCGCAGCGCGCAGTACTTGGACGTGGGGCACCACTTGGCGAACTGCGCGTACCCGGCCTCCAGCGCGCGCGCCTCGTCGGTGGAGAAACGCACGGTTCCGGGGGCGCTGTGGTCCATCGTGCTGTCGAGGACGAGCGAACGGACCCGTCCGGGGAACAGCTCGGCATACCGCTGTCCCAGCCACGTCCCGTAAGAGAGCCCGTAGTAGGAGATCTTCTTCTCGCCCAGGGCGGCCCGGAGCGCGTCCACGTCGCGGGCCACGCTTCCCGCGTCCAGGAAGTCGTACAGAAGGCCCGTCTTCGTGCGGCACGCGGTGTAGAGCTTGCGCTGGTACGCGCTGAGCTTGGCGAAGTCGGCCTGGTTGCGGGGGTGCGCCGGCGGCGCCTTCCCGACCTTCGCGCAGCGGACGGGACGGCTGCCGCCCACGCCGCGCGGATCGAGGCCCACAATGTCGTAGTGCCGCCTGAGCTGCTTCGACAGTCCGCTTCCGTCCAGGACGAACTCCGTGCCGGAGCCGCCCGGCCCGCCGGGGTTGACGACGAGCGTGCCGATCCGCTCCTTCGGCGCGGTGGCCTTGGCCCGCGCCACCGCGATCTTGACGGTGCCGCTCTGCGGCCCGGTCGCCCAGTCGATCGGCACCGTGAACGTCCCGCACTGGATCGACCGGTCGTCCTCGCACGGGTGCCAGGAGATCGGCGCGGGCGCAGCCGCCGCCCGCACCTGGCCGGGGACGAGCGCGCCGGCGACGGCGGCGCAGAGGAGGAGGGCTCCGGACTTCCGGCCCAAGCGAATCACGTAGGGGGTTCCCTGTCTTTTTCCGTGGCCGGTCAGGCGCGTCCGATGGCGGAGACCAGATTGAGGCCGAGGACGAGGTCGAGGTGGATGAATGTCTCTAGCTTCGTGCCCGGCGGCACGTCCGGGTCGGCGGCCAGCTCGTCCAGCACCGCGAGGGCGGACGGGCTGTCGAGGTCGCTCGCCAGCGCCGTCTCGGCCCTTCCCGCGTGCTCCCGGCTCATCGGACGGCCCGGCTCCGTGGCCCATTCGGCGACCTTGGCGCGCCACCGGTCCAGCCGGTCGGCGGCCTGACGGAACCGCTCCGCCGACAGGTGCAGCGGCTCCCGGTAGGGCGCCTCCAGTATCGCGAGCCGCGCGTGGAGGGGATCGAGGCTCCCGCCGGCCACGACCGTGTGCCAGTCACCGGTCTCGCGCGGCACGGTCATGAGGAAGGCGTCCACTTCGGCGCCGTCCTCGGATGCCATGTAGAGGTCGGCTTCCGGGACGGGCGCGTCTCCGCCGAGCACCTCGAACGGCTGGACGCCGTACTCCGTCCAGTCCTGTTCCTGGGCGGCGAAGCGGGGCGAGCTGGACGTCCGGACGTGGCGCCCGGCACGTTCCGCCGCACGCCGCAGCAGGTCGGCGACCACCAGCGCGCGGTGTCCGGCCCCGTCCAGGAGGTGGACGCGCAGGACCCTTCCGCCCGGCGGTTCCTCGGGGCGTCCGGTGCGATGGTCGTGCAGCCGCAGCATGTGCCAACCCTAGGGCGTCGGGCGTCCCCGGATCCCACCGGCGGTCAGAGCGGCGGGTCGGAGAACAGCGGCCCGACGGGCATCGGGACGGCGCCGTCGGGCTTGCGGACGGCGGCGAAACGCAGCCGCACGTAGTCGGCGACCCAGCCCGACTCGCGGCGCAGCGCGGGCGCGGCCAGGTCGTTCACCCGTACGAGAAGGGGCTCGACCAGCTCCGGCGGGACGTCGGCCAGCGCGCGCGCCGCGTAGGCCCGGACCCAGTCGGCGGCGCCGTTCGGGCCTTCGGTCATCCGGGTCGGCCGGTCGGCGTGCTCCAGCAGCCGCAGCGTGAACCCGCCCTCCTCCAGCCTGGTCGCGTACTCGGCGGGACTTGGGAAGTACCAGGGCAGCTCGGGCTCGCCGAGACCGAACACGCGCCAGGCCGTCTGCATCGCGGCGACCAGCTCGGCGCAGTTGCCCGCGCCGCCCAGCTCGCCGACGAACCGTCCGCCCGGCCGCAGCGCCGCGTGCACCCGTGCGATGACGGCGTCGGGGTCGCGGGTCATCCAGTGCAGCGCCGCGTTGGAGGCGACCGCGTCGAACGACTCGCTGATCGTGAAGTCGTGCGCGTCGCCGACGATGAAGGACAGCCCCGGGTGCAGCGCGGTCGCCTGCGCGACCATGTCGGGGCTGCCGTCGATGCCCAGCACCTCGGCGCCCCGCTCGGCGATCTCCGCGCTGAAGGTCCCGGTGCCGCACCCGAGGTCGATGACCCGCTCCCCGGGCTGGGGATCGAGCAGGTCGACCAGGGGCGCGCCGTGCGCGGAGACGTACCCAAAGGCGGAGTCGTACGTCGTCACGGCCCAATTCACTGTCGTAATTTATCGGACAAAGCGGGGAGTGGAGGCGGCGTTTGCGAGGGCACGCGTCCGGTGGTGATCCAGCCCACCCTCGGCGAACCCCGCCTCGCCGCCCGGCGGCACGGCCCGTACCCTGCGGAGATGGGCGAGGTTCGCGTCATGGGCGCCGAGGGTCCGGACGGTCTGACCCTGCGCACCGGCGGCCTGTCCGCGCGGGGCCTGCCCGAGTTGCGCGCCGGTGGGCTGCCTCCCTATCTGGGCCAGGGCTGGGCGCGCGTCCTCGGCGCGCTGGCGCGGCATCTGGCGGCCTCCGCGAGGATTCCCCGCGAGGTCGTTCTCGCCCCGGACGTCACGATCGTCCTGAGGGCCACCGGCGACGGCCATCTGGAGCCCGTCCCGCCGCCCGGACAAGACGCGGAGGAGTGGCGCCGGGACGTCATCGTCCGGCTGTTCCCCGAAGCCCGCTCCTGACCCGCATGATGGGCTCATTCGTCCGCTCTTGGTCACGGACGATCTTGCCTTTCTGCACCCTTACCGACCTTGCCGGACGAGTGTCACCAGTGCCGCGCAGGGTATGAAGCCGCCCGAGGCAACACGTTTCGGGGGTGCGTGGTGCAGACGAGAGGTTTCGGTGTATTCGCCGCTGTCGGAGTCGGCCTGCTGCTCGTCACCGGATGCGGGCACACGCCGAAGAAGCAAGCACGAACGGCAGGACAGCAGGTGGCCGCCGGGCGGAAGGCGCCCAGAGCGGCGCCGCCGCCTCCACGGCAGATCGACTGCGACAAGGTGCAGTGCGTCGCCCTGACGTTCGACGACGGGCCGGGTCCCTACACCGACCGGCTCCTGGGCACGCTCCGGTCCGGCGGCGCGCGCGCGACGTTCTTCATGCTGGGCGAGAACGTCCCCAGTCACGGCGCCGTGGTCCGGCGCATGGCGCTGGAGGGCCACGAACTGGCCAACCACAGCTGGTCGCACCCGCAGCTCACGTCGCTCTCGACGGCGCGGGTGCAGTCCGAGGTGCAGCGCACGCAGCAGGCCATCTCGCAGGCGTCGGGCGGGGTGCGGCCCACGCTGATGCGGCCGCCGTACGGGGCGACCGACAAGCGGGTCGGGCAGGCCGTCGGGATGCCGCTGATCCTCTGGAGCGTCGACACGCTCGACTGGCGCTACCGCAGCGCCAGCCGCGACGCCAAGGTCGGCGTCAGCCAGCCGAGGCGCGGAGGCATCGTCCTCTTCCACGACATCCACAAGCCCAGCGTCGACTCCATCCCCAAGGTGCTGGACGGGCTGAAGCGGCGCGGGTTCACGTTCGTCACGGTCTCGGAGCTGTTCCGGGGCAAGCCGCTCAGGGCTGGCCAGACCTACACAGAGGCCGTCGTCCCCAAGCCGCCGGCCCCGCCCGAGCGTCCCGGCTCGCCCGCGCCGGGCTCGCCCGCGCCCGGCTCGCCCACCGGACCCGCGCCGGACTCACCCGCCCCGGGCTCGCCGAGCGTGCCCGCCGCGGAACCGCCCGCACCGGGCGCTCCGGGCCCCGGCTCACCCGCGCCCGGCTCACCCGCGCCCGGCTCACCCGCGCCCGGGTCACCGGCGCCGGGTTCGCCCGTCCCGTCCGCAGGACAATGAGCCCGCACGGCGGCCAGTAGACCGGACGGGTTCCAGCCCGCGACGGCAGGGCGCCCCAAAGGCCACAGCGGGGCATCCCGAAGGTCACAGCGGGGCTCCCTGGAGGCTACAGCGGAGTGGCGGGGCCGGCCCTGGTCAGGCTCGGCGGGGCACGGACGCCCCAGCCGTCCTCAGCCCGATTCGTCGGCGCGCGGCCTGCGGCGCGGCGGCGGCTGGCGCGGGACGACCTTGCCCGCGACCACGATGCCTTCGGGGACCTCCACCAGTTCGCCGTCGCGGCGGCGCACCTGGAGCGTTCCGTCCGCCCAGGATTCGAGCACGCCCACCACGTCGCTGTACTCTCCCGTTGGCAGACGACGGCGCAGCGAGACCCGCTGACCCACGTCCGCACTACTGATGGACACCACCAGCCGTGCGGCGAAGCGGCCCGGCATGTGAGGACCCCCGTGTCGAATCGACTGCGCCGTGACGGCCATACTATTCACAGCGAGCTTGCGGTGAGCCGTGACGTGCGGCGGGGCCGGAAACCCGAGAGGAGTCACTGACGTGACCTACGTCATTGCGCAGCCCTGCGTGGACCTGCTCGACAAGGCATGCATCGAGGAGTGCCCGGTCGACTGCATCTACGAGGGCAAGCGCATGCTCTACATCCACCCGGACGAGTGCGTCGACTGCGGTGCGTGCGAGCCGGTTTGCCCGGTTGAGGCGATCTACTACGAGGACGACACGCCTGAGCAGTGGAAGGACTTCTACAAGGCCAACGTGGAGTTCTTCGACGACCTCGGCTCGCCCGGCGGTGCCTCCAAGGTCGGCAAGATCGACAAGGACCACCCGATCGTGGCGGCGCTGCCTCCGCAGAGCCAGGACGACTGACAACACTGACAACGCCGGGGGGTCTGGGGGCGCTCGGGCGCGCCCTCGTCGATCGCTCCTGCCGGTTTCGTACGCTCGGGCCGTGGTTTCCGTGATCGTGGGGGCCGCGGCCTCGCGTTTCGGTTCGAGAAGGGGTGGGACGTGTTCACGCTGCCGGACTTTCCGTGGGATCGGCTGGCGCCGTACAAGGAGCGGGCCGCGGGCCACGCCGGCGGCATCGTCGACCTGTCCGTGGGGACTCCCGTGGACCCCACGCCGGAGCCGATCCGCGCCGCGCTGGTGGAGGCGTCCAACGCCCCCGGCTATCCGGCCACGTACGGGACGCCCCGGCTGCGCGAGTCCGTGGCCGGATGGCTGCGGCGCCGCGTCGGCGTGACGGGGGCCGACCCGGACGCGGTGCTCCCGGTCATCGGCACCAAGGAGCTGGTGGCGTGGCTCCCGACGCTGCTCGGCGCCGGTCCGGGCGACACCGTCGTCTTCCCCGAGCTGGCGTACCCGACCTATGACGTGGGCGTCCGCCTCGCGCGGGCCGAGCCCCTCTGCTCCGACGGCCTCCTCGCGCTCGGCCCGGTCAGGCCGAAGATCGTCTGGGTGAACTCGCCGTCGAACCCGACCGGCAAGGTGCTGCCCGCCGAGCACCTGCGCAAGGTCGTCGCGTGGGCGCGCGAGCGCGGGTCGATCGTGATCAGTGACGAGTGCTACCTGGAGTTCGGCTGGGACCCGGACAACCCGCCGATCTCGGTCCTGCACCCGGACGTGTGCGGCGGGTCCCACGAGGGGCTCCTCGCGATCAACTCGCTGTCCAAGCGCTCCAACATGGCGGGCTACCGCGCGGGCTTCGTCACCGGCGACCCGGCGTTGGTGAAGCGGCTGCTGGAGGTCCGCAAGCACGCCGGGATGATCGTCCCGGCGCCGGTGCAGGCCGCGATGGCGGCGGCCTTCGACGACGACGCGCACGTGGACGAGCAGCGGGAGCGGTACCGGCGCCGCCGCGCCGCCCTGCGCGCCGCGTTCGAGGGGCACGGCTTCCGCGTCGACCACTCCGAGGCGTCCCTGTACCTGTGGGCCACCCGGGACGAACCGTGCTGGGACACCGTCGCCCATCTGGCGTCCCTCGGCGTCCTCGTCGGCCCCGGGGAGTTCTACGGCCCGGCGGGCGCCCGGCACGTCCGGATCGCCTTCACCGCCACCGACGAGCGCGTCGCCGCCGCCGTCGAACGCCTCTAGACCACCCCCGAACGGCATGCCCGAGCCCGGTCCCGCGCATGGCGGATCCGGGCTCACGCGAGGAAACCGGTGGGCTTTTTGATCCGTCTGAGTGCGGTATGGGCTTGCGGGTCCGCAAATCGGTAGGATCCGCAGGTCCGTGCCGGTCCTGTAGGTGAATTGACGGAGGTGCCCGTGGGCGGAACCGCCATCGTGATTCTGCTGGCGCTGATCCTGGTCGCCCTGGTGGTGCTCATCGTGATCCTCCTGCGTCGCCGGGGCGGCGCGTCCGCGCGGCCCGCGCCCGCGCCCGCCGTGCCGCGCGACCCGTTCGCCGCCGAGGACGAGGTGGGCGGCGACCCCCGGACGCTCAAGGCCGGGGACATGGTCGAGTACCTCGGCACCCGCTACTTCGTGCGCGGCTCGGTGCGGTTGAAGGAGGGCGGCTTCACCTGGAGCGAGCACCTCCTCGACGCCGACACCATCGAGGGCACCAAGGTCTGGATCTCCGTCGAGGAGGACCCCGACCTGGAGGTCGTCTGGTGGACCGAGCACGAAATAGGCGACCTCTCCCCGAGTGCGAAGACGATCGTCCTGGACGGTGTGGAGTACCGCCGCGACGAGCACGGCACCGCCGACTACACCAGCGAGGGGACGACCGGGGTCGGCGTCCAGGGCCGGGTCGAGTACGTCGACTACGAGGGCCCACGGGGACGCTACCTGTCGTTCGAGCAGTACGGGGGCGGACAGTGGGAGGCCGGTCTCGGGGAGCGGGTCCCGACCGGCGCCCTCACGATCTATCCGGGTGGCGGCTGACGTTGCTCGCCACCCTCGACACCCCCTACGCCGACGCGCGGGCCGACGAGCTCTCGTTCGCGCTCGGCCTGCCGCCGCTGGACGCCCTCGCCGTCCTGCCGGTCGAGCGGGACGGCCTGACCGTGCAGCTGCGCCTGCTCGGCGCGTCCCACCAGGTCATCGCCGGGCCGCTCAGCGAGACGGTGGCGTGCCTGCCCGGCGCCGCCGACCCGCTGCCCGGACGGGCGAGCACGACCCTGCCCGGCTGGGCCTACGACTTCAGCGCGACGACGGACGCCCACGACGACGACGCGGCGTTCGGCCGGGCCGTCGACGCGGTGTGCGCGCGGCTCGCGGACCGCGGCGACGCCCTGACCGGCGCCTTCCCCGGCTCCCGGCACGCCGTCACCGCCCTGGCACTGGAGAACACCGGGATCGGCTGGCGGACCTGGCACGCCTATCCCCAGACGCGGGAGATCGTCATGACGCGGAGCCGGCTGGTGAGTCCATCGTGAGGGCGAGGTACTGGGTGATCGGCGGCGTCTCGGCCGCCGTGATCGCCGCGGTCGTCCTGGTGGCGGTGCTCAAGGACGGCGACGGGTCGCCGTCCAAGTGGATCTCCAAGAAGTACTCGCGGGTCTCCTCCGGCGTGTACCGGTCGCCGAAGCCCCCGCAAGCCGTCGCCAAGGAGATCAATAAGAAGCACAAGGCGATCGACCGGGTGGACGACCTCGCGGCGATGGGCGCGGGCGGCGGGGTCTTCCTGCGCTACCCCAAGCTCGTCGTCGGCGTGCTGCCGGACGGGTCGGGCAGCCGGATCACCGTCGACACCCCCTCCGGCGGATACAGCCGCTACCACTCCCACGTGGGCGGGCGCTGGAGCAGCCCGGGCAGCAACGGCTGGAACAGCAGTGGCATCGCGTCGTTCCGCGGCGGCGGGCCGGGGTCGGGCAAATAGGGAGCAACTGATGAACGACATCCTGCACGACGGCGGTGCCACGCTCGCCTACGGCGCCCTCGGCATCGCGCTGATGGCGCTCGGCTACCTGGTGGTCGAGGTCACCACGCCGGGCCGGCTCGGCCACCAGATCTGGACCGAGGGCAACCGCGGCGCGGCGCTGCTGCTCGCGGTCAAGCTGCTCGGCACCGGCGCGATCGTGACCACCGCGATCGTCACCAGCGACAACGACCTCAGCGAGGGCCTGGTCGACACCGCCGTGTACGGCCTGCTCGGCATCGCGCTGATGGTCGTCGCGTTCTACCTCCTCGACATGATCACCCCGGGCCGGCTCGGCGCGACGCTCGTGGACGGGGCGGCGGCGGTGCACCCGGCCGGCTGGGTGGTCGCCGCCGCCGACCTGGCCGTCGCGGCGATCGTGGCCGGGGCGGTCTCCTGACCTCCGGCGACCTGGACCACGCCCTCGCCCCCGGGGACGAGGCCGCCCCGCCCGTCCCGGAGCCGGACGCGGCGTCGGAAGGCGGGCTGCGGGCACCGGCGCGGGTGGCGCGCTCGCTCGTCCTGGGGGCGGTGTTCACGTGCGCGGCCTGCGGCCTGGTGTACGAGCTGGCCCTGGTCGCGCTCGGCAGCTACCTGGTCGGCAACTCCGTCACGCAGGCGTCGATCGTCCTGTCCGTCATGGTCTTCGCGATGGGCGTCGGCTCGCTGGCGGCCAAGCCGCTGCAAGGACATCCGGTCGTGGCGTTCGCGGTCATCGAGGGGGCGCTGGCGCTGGTCGGCGGCCTGTCGGTGCTGGCCCTGTACGCGGCGTTCGCGTGGCTGGACCTGTACGTCCCGGCGCTGGTGGTCGTCGCGTTCGCGGTGGGCGCGCTGATCGGCGCGGAGATCCCGCTGCTGATGACGCTGCTCCAGCGGATCCGGCGGCAGGACGCGGGGAGCGCGGTCGCCGACCTGTTCGCCGCCGACTACGTGGGGGCCCTCGTCGGCGGGCTGGCGTTCCCGTTCCTGCTCCTCCCGACGTTCGGGCACATCAAGGGCGCGCTGCTGGTCGGCGTGGTGAACGCGGTCGCCGGGATCGCCGTCGTGCTGTGGCTGTTCCGGCGGCGTCTCGGCCGGGCGTCCCGCACCGCGCTGTGGGGCGGCATGGCCGGGGTCCTCGCCGTCCTCGGCGGGACGTACGCGCTGGCGGACGGCTTCGAGGTGTCGGCGCGGCAGGCGCTCTACTCCGACCCGATCGCGGTGGCCGAGCGCACTCCGTACCAGGAGATCGTCATCACGCGGAAGGCCGCGCTGTCCGGCGCGTCCGACGTGCGCCTGTTCCTGAACGGCGATCTCCAGTTCTCCTCGGTGGACGAGTACCGCTACCACGAGTCGCTCGTCCACCCGCTGATGTCGGGGCCGCATGGCCGGGTGCTCGTCCTCGGCGGCGGCGACGGCCTCGCCATGCGCGAGGTGGTGCGCTACCCCGGCGTCCGCAGCGCGACGCTGGTCGAGCTGGACCCGGCGATGATCCGCCTGGCCCGCACGTACGGGCCGATCGCGTCCCTCAACCGCCACGCGCTGGACGATCCGCGCGTCAGAGTGGTGACCGCCGACGCGTTCTCGTGGCTGCGCCGCCTGGACGAGCGGTTCGACTCCGTCGTCGTGGACATGCCCGACCCCGACGACGTCTCCACCGCCAAGCTGTACTCGGTCGAGTTCTACGGCCTGGTCAAGCGGGCCCTGGCGCCGGGCGGCCGGATGGTCGTCCAGTCCGGCTCGCCCTACTTCGCCCCCAAGTCGTTCTGGAGCATCCGGAAGTCCATCGCCGCCGCCGGGCTGTCCACCACGCCGTACCACGTGGACGTGCCGAGCTTCGGCGACTGGGGCTTCGTCCTGGCCTCGCCCGCGAAGGAGCCGCCCGCCCTCGCCCTCGCACCGGACGTCCCGGACCTGCGCTTCCTCGACGCCGACGTCCTGCGCGCCGCGACCGTCTTCCCCAAGGACCGCCGCTCCCGCGACGTGGACGTCAACACCCTCGTCCACCCCCGCCTCGTCGAGTACGAGGGCGAGGAGTGGAAGAACTCCTAGCCGGTGGAGCGGCGGATGGCCTTGTCGACCGACCGCTGGAACGAGGTGACCACTGACTGGATCATCAGGGGCTTGAGCCGTCCGGCCAGCTCGATGAGCCGCTCACGCTCCCTGGGCGGCCTGCCGCCCTCGCGGTAGGGGCGGACGACCGTGTCCTGGAAGACCTGCTGCAGCTCGGCGGCCAGCGCCGTGGTGTGCCGCTCGACGGCCTCGTGCGAGGCGACCAGCGTGTCGAGGGGCAGCGGCAGCGCGGCCAGCTCGACGCTGATCCCGAGCAGCACGGGGCTGATGACGCGGACCCTGCCCGCCGGGGCCGGCTCGATCACCCCGAGGGCTTCCAGCCGCTTGAGCGCGTCGTCGTCGAGATGGCGTCCGGTCCGGCGGTCCAGCTCGTGGCGGTCGAGGTCCTCGGGCCGCTCGGGCGCCCACGGCGACAGCAGGGCGCGCTGGAGCGCGAGGTCCTCCGGCGGCGCGTCCAGCGGGATCCTCCGCAGATGCCTCTCGATCGCCGCCAGGGTGAGCCCGAGCGACTGCAGCTCCCGGACGAGCTCCAGCCGCGCCAGGTGGTCCTCGCCGTACAGGCCGGTGCGGCCGCGGAGGCGGGGCGGCGGCAGGAGCCCGCGCCCGGCATAGAAGCGCACGGTGCGGACGGTGACACCCGCGCGCGAGGCCAGCTCGTCGACGGTCAGCTCCACCGGCGTGCCTCCCTCGACCTATGTGACAGTGCCAGTGTTACATTAAACGTGTATCAGCACGCACTTACCGAGGGGACCGCCGGATGGCACGGGAGATCTTCGCCGAGGAGCACGAGGCGTTCCGCGAGACGGTGCGCTCCTTCATCGAAAAGGAGATCGCGCCGCACCACGAGCAGTGGGAGAAGGACGGCATCGTCTCCCGCGACGTCTGGCTCGCGGCGGGACGGCAGGGCCTGCTCGGCATCGACATGCCCGAGGACCTCGGCGGCGGCGGCGAACTCGACTACCGCTACTACGTCGTCCTCAACGAGGAACTGGCCAAGGCCGGCGTCCACGGCCCCGGGTTCTCCGTCCACAACGACATCAACGGCGGCTACCTGCGCCAGCTCTGCACCCCGGAGCAGAAGGCCCGCTGGATCCCCGGCTACTGCTCCGGCGAGCTCATCACCGGCATCGCGATGACCGAGCCGTCCGCCGGGTCCGACCTCCAGGGCGTCAAGACCACCGCGACCCTGGACGGCGACGACTACGTCCTGAACGGCTCGAAGACGTTCATCTCCAACGGCATCCTCGCCGACCTCGTGATCGTGGTCGCCAAGACCGACCCGTCCGCCGGCTCCAAGGGCGTCAGCCTGCTGATGGTCGAGCGCGGCATGAAGGGCTTCGAGCGGGGCCGCAACCTCGACAAGATCGGCATGCACGCCCAGGACACCGCCGAGCTGTTCTTCGACAACGTCCGCGTCCCCCGCGCCAACCTCCTGGGCGAGGAGGGCATGGGCTTCATCTACCTCATGCAGAACCTCGCCCGCGAACGCCTCGCCATCGGCGTCACCGCCCAGGCCGCCGCCGAGTCGGCCTTCGAGATGACCCTGGAATACTGCAAGACCCGCGAGGCGTTCGGCCGTCCCATCGGCAGGTTCCAGCACAACCGCTTCACCCTCGCCGAGATGAAGACCGAGCTCACCGTCACCCGCGCCTTCACCGACGCGTGCGTCGTCAAGGAGGGCAAAGGCGAACTCGGCGTCGACGAGGCCGCGATGCTCAAGTACTGGAACACCGAGCTGCTCAAGAAGACCGTGGACCGCTGCCTCCAGCTCCACGGCGGCTACGGCTACATGACCGAGTACCCGATCGCCAAGGCCTACCAGGACGTCCGCGTCCAGACCATCTTCGGCGGCACCACCGAGATCATGAAAGAGATCATCGGCCGCTCCCTCGGCGTCTAGCCCGCCTCGCCCTGAGGCACGCCCCGCGGTGCCGGTCTCCGGCTGACCTGCGCGATTGGTGGCCCGGTGAATTGTCGGCCAAGATGGGGCGCTGTGAGCGCCAACACCTTTGACGGCACGGCCCACACGGTCCTCCAGGTCGGCACGCTCAACGGCACGGTCGAGTTGGGCCAGAAGGCGCGGACGGTCCGGATCGTCCCGACGGTCACCTCGGTGTACCGCGACAGGGTCCCGGAGCTCACAACGCTCAGCGAGTGGGCCGATCAGACGAGCACCGGCAGCCCCCAGATCGTCAACATCACGGGTGAGCCCGGAGTGGGGAAGACGACACTGGCTCTCACCTGGATCAACGCGAACCGGGAGCGCTTCGGGCACGCCCAGATCGCGATGGAGTGCGGTGGAGCCCTGGGGCACGGCCGGAGCATCGAGGAGGTCTGCGACAGCTTCTTCGCGCTGAAGAACGTGTCGCACAGCGCCGCCACGGTCGCGGCGAAGGTCGATCTGATGCGCTCGCTGATCGATGGAGAGGCCGTCGCGCTGCTGCTGGACGACGTGCGGTCCGCCGCCCAGGTGCTGCCGTTCCTGTCGGGCCTGCCGGGTCTGCTCGTCTTCATCACCAGCCGGGCACCCGTCCCGGGGCTCGCCGAGTACCGGCCCCGGCGCCTCGCCCTGGCGCCGCTGCCGGACGAGGCCGTCCGGGAACTGTTCGAGGAGATCCTCGGCGGCGAGCGGACCCGCGCTGAGCCCGCAGCGCTCGCCCGGCTCGTCGAGCTGTGCGCGGGACTTCCGCTGCTGGCCAGCCATGCCGCCGGGCTGCTCCACGATGACGAGGACCTGCGGCTGGCCGACCTTGCCGACCGGATGGCCGAGCAGGGGCGCCTGGCGGCGATCGAGGCCGGCCACGACGACACGATGGCCAGGCCGTCGGCGGTGTTCGAGGTCGTCTACCGGGAGCTGGACCTGCCCGCCGCCCGGATGTATCAGGCGATCGGGCTGCACCCGGTCCGCGACTTCGACGCCGGCCTGGTGGCCGCGCTGTTCGCCGGACAGCCGGCGGGCGCCGAAGGGCTTGACCAGCTGGTGCGGAGGGGAGCCGTCCGCAAGGACCGGCGCGGCCGCTACGTCATGGACGACCTCACTCACGAACACGCCGGGCTGGCGGCCGACCGCGACATGGACCGCGACCTCCGGCGGGCGATCCGCACGCGCATGGACGACTACTACCTCCGAGCGGCGGTCGCCGCGGACACCGCGCGTCGCTGGAAACTCAGTCCGCTGTACGGCCAGGAGGCTCCCTTCCCGCTGCCCGAGCTCGTCCGGCCCCGGGACGTGTTCTCCTGGTTCGGCGAGAACCTGTCCGCGATCATCGCCTGCATGGAGCGGGCGGGCCGCGTCTGGGAAGGGGCCGTACCGGGCTACGGATGGCAGATGGCCGAGGCCACCAACGCCTACTTCACCGCCGTCGGACGCCACGACGAACGCGCGACCGTCCTCAGCCTGGCCGAACGCGACGCCGACGCCTGCCAGAACCCGGACGCGCAGGCGCGTGTCCAGGCGCAGTGGGGCGAGATGCTCCTCGGACAGGGAAAACTCGACGAGGCGGCGGAGAGGTTCCGGCGTTCGCTCCAGGCCGCCGAGTCCGGGGCTGAATCGCGTGGGCGAGGTGCGGCCCTGGAATGGCTGGGCATCACCGAACGCCGTCGCGGCGATGCCCGCGCCGCTCTGGACTATTTCGACCGGGCATTGCCGTTTCTGGACCCGAACCGTCCGCGCAGCCGGGCGCTCCTGCACATGCACCGCGCCGACGCCCAGTCGGTGCTGGGCGATCGGCCGGCGGCGCTGGAGAGCTATCGGAAGTCCACCGAGGTGTTCCGGCGGCTCGCGGCGCACGGTCAGCGCGATGAGACCAACGAGGGCAAGGTGCTCGTCGGTCAGGCCGAACTGCTCGCGGAAACCCATCCAGATCAGGCGCGGCTTCTCTTCGAGGAGGCCATTCCCCTCTTCCATGCGGACGGCCGCGACTACCAGGAGGCCAAGGTCTGGGAAGCCCTCGGGGATCTCGGCACTGGGGACGAAGCGTGGCGGAAGGCCCTCGGGCTCTATGAAGAACTCCAAATGGGAGACGCAGCCGAACGCGTCAGAGCGAAATTGCGCTGAACACGGCACTAACGGTCTGCTCCCCGCCGAAGCACAGCGTCAGCGGGCTCAGCGCCGCCAGGTCACGCGTCCCGGATACGCAACGTTCCGCCAGAACCGCGAACACGGGCTCGGCCGCTCCGGAATCGGTGAGGGAGACCTTGACTCCCCGGCCGTCCCGGGAGCGGAGCACGGCGTGCCGCCCGTCCCGGACCAGCGTGAGCGTGAGGCCCGGCCGGTGCTCGAAGACGGACGCCGACCAGGTCGGCTCGTCCGCCGGCAGGGCCTCCCGCGTCGTCCAGATGACGTCGGCCGTTCCGGCGAGCCGGTGGTCCAGTTCGTGGTCGGCGACGATCAGCACGCCGGGACCGGCGCCGGTGACGGCCGCGGGCCACCGCTCGACCGAGAACTCGCGCGGTCCCGTCCGCTTGACACTTGTCCAGAGGGACGCGGGGGTGGTGCCGTCGACGGCCGGGGCGTCGACCGCCAGGACCGGCGGTTCCGCGCCGGGCGGAGATTCGTCCATCATGGCGTAGAGCCGTTCGCGGATCAGGCGGAGCGACCGTCCGGGAGCGGAACTGACCATGGCCGCCGCGGTCGCGTGGGTGCGGTCGCGCAACTCCTCGGCGCGGCGCAACTGCGGTTCCAGAGCGGTGTGCGGATCGAGATGCGCGGCGACGTCGAAGAGCCTGCCCAGCCCGGACCTCGGATCGATCATGCCTCTGCCGGACTGGTCCAGCAACACCGGCCGTCCCGCGGCCGCCGCGTAGACACTGACCGACCCATGATCGGACAGCACCCAGTCGGCGGCGACGACAGCGGCCCGCCAGCCCTCCTCCGGTGGCAGAAGGATCAGTCCGGCCCGTAGCGATTCGTCCAGCCAGGCCCGGATCTGAAAGGCGCTGTGCGACGCCCAGACATTGGGATGGAGGACAAGCGCGACCCGGTACCCGTCGAACGGAAGACTCCTGAG
The DNA here is from genome assembly GCF_004349215.1 of Actinomadura rubrisoli. GTDB lineage: Bacteria > Actinomycetota > Actinomycetes > Streptosporangiales > Streptosporangiaceae > Spirillospora > Spirillospora rubrisoli. Next base: position 21,627 of record NZ_SMKU01000010.1, read on the forward strand.
TGTTCGCGATGTGAAAAGCGGATCGACACCGAAAAGCGAATCCTCTCGCCACGTCGATGCGACGGTGATCAGCCGCTGACCGGGCCGCAGTCCGAAAGCATGCCGATAATTAAGCCTGCGAGGAAGACTGGCGATCATCCTGTCATGGCACGGGTCACCGGCAAGAAAGGCTACCGGCAGTGCCTCGGCACATCCCTCGGCAAGCCGCTCGAACTGCTCATCGTGCGAGAGTCCGATCGCAGCGGGCACCAACCTGCCCGCGTGCTTGAGCGTCTCCTCCGACAAACCGAAGACCGGTCGCCGGTCGCCGGTCGCCGGTCGCCGGTCGCCGGTCCAGCGTTTATTGTACCCATTCCCATGGGGAACGCGCAGTATCGGACATTTAATCTCATGTAGATTATCGCCGAGGCCGGCAGTGATCGCAACCTGAAATTCCAGTGCTGTCGCCTGCTCCCAGCTCAATTGATGAATCTCGTTGGCTTGGATGAACGAATCGATTCCGTAGGGAAACATGGCATCACTGGTATGCGTGCAGAACAACTGGATGCGAGGGTCCTGGAAAAGCGGGATCAGGTCACCCAAACGCGTCGCGGCGGTGGCGCTGTGAATGACGAGCAGCACCCGCAGCGATGGCTGTGCGGTTCGCCATCCGGGCAGGACCGCACTGATCCGCCGGATCGTCGGGGGGAGATCCGCGTCCGTCACAAGCAGACAAGCATAGTGTCCCAAATGCGCACTTGATCGCGAAGGGTCCCTTCTGGTCCCCTAGTCGATGGTGACGCCGTGGTCCCGCGCCAGACCGGCCAGGCCGTCCGCGTAGCCTTGCCCCACCGCGCGCAGCCTCCAGCCACCCTGACGGCGGAAGGGCGAGGTCCACCCGGATCCGGTTGGCCGCGGCGTCCAGACTGACCGCGCCGCCGGCCGACACCGGCTGGTTGCAGAAGATGAAATCGGCGTCGGTCCGGACGTTGCGGTCGGGAGCCAGGAGCAGGACGCAAGGATCATGGTCGGGTGACGGCAGGACGAAGGCGCACTGGAGGGACGGCGAGGAGATCTTGACGTTCTCACCCGCACGAAGCGCGCTTGGGGGAGCGGCCGAGTCGGCCCTGTCGAGCCACGAGATCGGTGGCCTTCCAGAGCCCGTCCTTCCTTTTATGTGGGCATTCGGGCCCAGACGATTTTGCCTTGGCCGGTGGTTGAGGGGCGGGTGCCGGCCCGCTTGGCGTAGGCCGTGATGATGGCGAGCCCGCGGCCGCTCTCGGCGGTCGTCGCGGTATAGCGGTGGGCTGGGAGCGCGGGGGAGGGGTCCCAGCACTCCAGTAGCGGCGCCCCGTCGTGCACTGCGCAGCGGATGCGGATGGGGTGGCCGCGGGCGGCGCTCACGGCATTGGTGACGATCTCGCTCATGACGAGCGCGGAGTCATGGACGAGAGCCTGCCCATAGCCCCAGTTGGTGAGGGAGTAACGGACCAGTTCCCGCGCCAGGGCGACGGACGAGGGCACGGCCAGCAGGGTCAGGCGGATCTCGGGCACGACGCAGGCCGGGGTCGACGCGGTGAGACCTTGATCATTCATGAGGACCGTCCAGGAGTTGTCGGAACGTGCCCTCACTTTTAGTGTTGAATTGCTAACCTGCTGTGCATCCGGGGTATCCGAATACACTTGCGGGTGAGCGATGAGTGTCCGAGAGTCGATCGATCCGAACTCTTCGCTGTGGGCCTGGCTGGCCTTTGACCTGTGGTTTTACCGCACTCAGCGCGGTCTTTCGCTGGCTCAGACCGCCTTGATCGTTCGCGTGACCCGAGGAACTGTATCCAACTGGGAAGCGGGACGATTGCGACCCCGCGTCTCCTACATGCAGCGCCTTGACCAGGCATGGAACACGGGCGGCCACTTCGAGCGGCTGCACATGTTCGCCTGCAGTGGACACGATCCGGACTGGTACAAGCAGTACCTGGTGTACGAGCGGGCCGCGACGAACATCGAGATCTATCACGGCAAGACCGTTCCGGCTCTACTGCAGACCGAGGCATACACCCGGGCCCTCGTTGCCGACGGCGGGTACGAGTTGGATGTCGCCAAGGAGACCGAGGCTCGTTTGAAGCGCCAGGAGATCCTCTCCAAGGACGATCCGCCGTACCTCTGGGTCCTCCTTGACCAGGAGGTACTTGAGTGCACGGTCGGCAGTCCCGAAGTGATGCGGGAGCAACTCGGCCACCTGGTCGAAGTCGGCAGGCTTCCAAGGACGGTCATTCGCGTCGTTCTCAGATCGGCAGGGAGGCATCCGGGGCATGATGGGGCGATCCAGATCCTCCGGGTAGGCTCCCGAGAAGTGGCGTACGTCGGAGCGCAACTCGGTGGGCGACTCATCGAGGGCGGAGACGAGATTGCCGCTGTTGTGCTTCGATTCGCTCAAATCGGAGCCGCTGCCCTGTCGAAGAAGGATTCTCTGGATCTGATCGAGCAGATGATGAGGACGTAGACGAGTGATCGAGTGGCGAAAGAGTTCTCGTAGCGGCGGTGACAGCGATCCGGCCTGTGTCGAGCTGGCGAGGTTGGATGGTCTGGTCTGGGTCAGGGACTCCAAGGATCCGGATGGTGGATGGCTGGGGTTTGGGCGGGAGTCGTTCGCCGGGCTGCTGGTGCGCGTCAAGCAAGGGCAACATGGCCTTTAGCGGCTGCGATGGCCGGCTGGTCGGGGACTGCGGTCACCGTCTCTGGTGTTGGGGTTGTGTGAGCGGGCTGGTTTGTTAGGGGCGGAGGGTTGAGGTGGTCAGGCGGGGGCGTCCGGCGCCTCTGTAGAAGATGCCGGGGAGGCCCGCGGTCTCGAAGCCGGCGCTGGGGTTGGCCAGGAGGCGGGAGTGGTCGATGGCGAGCGTTCCCGTCAGGTCGTTGCTGACGAAGAAGATCGCGCCGCCGCCCTCGTTGGCGCGGTTGTCCCGGACGATCGTCCCTGCGATGCGGACGGTGAAGCGGTTGCCGTCGGCGTAGAGGGCGCCGCCGCTGCCGCCGCCGGGCGTGCCGCCGCGGGCCGGGTTGGCGCCGCGTCCGATGGCCCGGTTGCCGGACAGGGCGGAGTTGAGGATCGTCCAGGACGTCCCGATGCTGCTGAGCGCGCCGCCGTTGGAGCACACGCCGCCTGTGAAGGTGCTGCCGACGACGTGGACGGGCAGGTCACGGGACTGGTCGAGGACGCGGACGGCGGCGCCCCCGAGGTCTGGGCCCGTCGCGTCGCAGCGGTTCCGCTCGAACCGGGAGCCGATGATGGAGAACCGGCCGCCGCGGACGAAGATCGCGCCTCCGCCGCCGCCCTCGGCCTTGTCGCCCGTGGAGTCGCCGCCTGTGAAGCGGAGGTTCTGCACGGTGAGCCGCGGGGTGGGCTGGTCGTTGCAATGCGATGTCGTCCAGCCTTGGGCCCGGTCGCACGTGTTCATGTAGAGGATGCGGCGCTTGCCCGCGCCGCTGAGGGTGACGAGGCCGCCGCCGTCCAGCACAACGCGGGGACGGCTGTTGCGCACCTTCGCCGTCGCGGTCATCGTGATCGTCACCGGGCCGGGCCCGCAGTCGAAGGTGATGACCCCGCCCCGCGCGACCGCGGCCACGACGGCCGCCGACGTGCAGGTACGCGGCGTCCCGTTCCCGATGACGTGGGTTGGGCGCGAGGTGTCCACTGGACGGCCGTCCGCCGGTATGGGGGCGCGACCGTTGGGGTTGCCTGCCTGGAAGCGGTGGCTCTTTGGCTTCTTCTTCGGAGCCTTGGCCTTCGTCGGCGTGCTGGACGGCGATGCCGCGGGGGTGGCGGGCGCCGTCATCGCGGTCTGCCGTCGGGGTTCCCCGCCTCCGCAGGCTGCGAGGGCAAGGCACCCCGAGGTTGCGATGATCGGCGCGAAGAGTCGGCTCACGGCAGTTCCCAGGGTTGGGACGGAGTTCCGTCGGGTTCGCGGCCGTAAATGTAGCGTTCGGCCCAGCCGGGCAGTGTCCGGCGACAGTCGTAGAACAGGCCGGAGTCGGCGACGAGGGGGGCCAGCTCAGCCGCCTTCTCGGTCTCATCGAGGTCATCGAGCAGGCCGAGCAGTGCGGCCCGGTAGACCGGGTCGGGCGGGCCGGTGCGGACGACGCGTCGCAGCAGGGCGTCGGCCGTTTCGCGTGCGCCCGCCCCTTGGAGCAGCCCGAGCCGGAAGGCGGCCGCGGGCAGTCGGCCGCGGGCAGTCGGCCGGGATCGGCGGGCGCGCCGAGATCGCGCTCCAGCAGCGTCCGGGCCGCCTTGCGCGCACCGAGCAGGCGAAGCGTCTTGAGCAGCCGGGCGATCCCGAGGACGTCGTCGAGGTCGACTGTGGCGGCGTGGCCCAGCAGCGCGGCGACGGCGTCTCGTGTTTCGGCGCCCCATTCCGCGCCGTCCCGGAGGTCCCGCAGGGCCAGGGCGAGTTGTGACGGGTCGATGACCTCGGCGCCCGCGATGCGCTGGAACAGGATGTCGGCCTCGCGGCGCGCGTGGATTCTCCGGAGCGTGCCGAGCAGGTGGGCGGCGGCGGGCAGATCTGAAAGATCGGCGTGTGCGCCGGGGCCCCGGTCCAGCAGGGCGGTGGCCGCACCGTCCGCGTCCACGTGCGTCGAGAACAGCACTTCCAGGCGCCACGCGGTGCTGAGGGCGTCGGTGATGTCGACGTTCAGGACCGTGGCCTCGCCTTCGTGCTGGACGGCGAGCAGATCGCCGATGGTGTCCGGGCCATGCTGGTAGGGATTGAGATCCATGGACGAGAGCGGTTCCAGCAGCACGCCCTGCGGAACGTCGGCGTCCTGGAGAAATACGACGGAGCCGCCGAAACCGAAGCCGTCCGGGCCGGGTGGCACCGGTTCTCGGGAGGCCAGCGCTGTCATCGCCAGTTCCTCGCCCTCGTCCCGCATAGTGATCAGCAGCCATGGGGTCGGGTCCAGATCGAGGAGGTAGCTACGGACGCCAGGCAGGGCGGGCGTCGTCACGTCCGGCATCGGGCTCTCCAGCCTGGGCGGATCGTAGTACTCCACCATCCTGCTAAAGGATCGGGAGCCGGATGGGACAGCGCGCAAGGCTGGGGCACGGCTCAGCAAGGTTTCCGCGGCCTCGTCCGCGTTCGCGGAGCGCAGCGCCCCCAGCAGTTCCTCGGCCTTCTTTGTGTCGGAGAGATCGACGTGGGCGGCGGGGTCCCGGTCCAGTAGCTTCCTCACGGCGTCGTGACGTCTTGTAGGGCGCAGCGCGTCGAGGAGGTAGGCGACGTCGGCTGGGTTGCTGAGGGCGGTGCGGGCGGGGAAGTCCCGCGCCAGCAGCATGGTCAAGGCCGCCTCCGCGCCGACGGAATGGAGCAGCCCCACCAGCCTGGCCGTATCAGGCGCGTTGACCAGATCGACATGCGGGACGATCTGCTGCGCAACGGCGGAAACGTTGCCGGGATCGACGGAGTGCAGCAAGGCCATGAGGCGGCATGCGGCCTTTGTGTTGCCCGCGAGCGCGGCGTGCCGGTACAGAAGCGCGGCGTGCCGGAACAGGCCGCGCTGCTCGGCCTCCCCGGCCGGTACCGCGCATGTGTAGGCGTCCCCGAAGGCCAAGGCGGCCTCCCAGAACGTGGCGGGAGGACAGGCGTCGATCCGGGTCCGGCGGCCGATCTGTTCCAGGTAGTCCGACAGGCGGTAGCACGGCTGGCCGTCGTCGGTGTCAAGCGGCGTGCGAGGCCGGATGCGTGTGAGGGGTCCGCGGATGCCCTTGCAGGGAGCGGCGGTGTAGGCCAGCGCCTCGTCCAGCCAGCCGTCCTCTAGGATGTCCCAGTCCAGGTCGGTCATGTAGCCGGGGGCGGCCGCCTCCAGCAGGTCGCGGGGGAGCGCGGGCCCGTGGCCGAGGCGGCGGGCGTCCACCGCCGCGTGGATGACCGCCTGGGCCGGGACTGGAGCATTGCGGTAGCGACGACGTCGGGCTGAGCGGCGGGCGGGTCCGGCGAACCGAGGACGCGTCCGATGGTCGCCCGGGTCGGCGCGCCCGCCAGGCCGTCGTCCGCGGCGACGAGCCGGACGAGCTCGTCCAGCGACGGCGCCCCGGCCTCCAGGTACAACTCGTACAGCAGGTCCTTGAGGTCTCGCAGAGGGCCGGGCGCCACCCGCGGCCGCGCCACCACGCGGGGCCTGCGCACCGGCTCCCCGACCACCTGATCGCCACTCATCGCAGACCATCATTCACCGCAGGGACGGCGATGCGGGGTGAAATGCGGAGCCTTGTCCGGTCGGCACAACCGTGTCGCAACTCAGTTTCCGGCCGCGAGGCCACCCCATCCTGATGGCAGCAGGCCAGTTCCACTCCCTACGCCGGCACCACCAGGAGATCCCGAATGCGCGACAAGCCCAGCCTTACCCGCACCGAACGACTCGCCCTCGCCGCAGCCGCCCTCAGAGGCGCACTGGCCGGAACCACCCGAGCCGCCACCACCTGGCTCCTCGACCACCTGCCCCGCTGACCCACACGACAAAAGACCCGGCCGGAAGCGGCCGGTCGTCCGCCTCATTTACCAGGCAGTATGCAAATCGCGAGCCCCGGCTGGGAGAGTCCCATCGGCCTCCGCGCTCTCGCCGCCACGGTGGCCACGTGGCGACAAGCCCAGCGCGCGCCGACACCTCGGACGACGCGCCGCTGCCCGAGTATGCGATTGTCAATCCGCCGGTGGCGACCCTTCAACTGCACGGCAGCCCGCCCCGGTTGCTGCAAAGGAGTGCACCGTCCGGCGTCGATATCCCGCACAACGGAACGAACGGCTGTCGCTCTACGCGCGCGGCTACGCGGGCCAGAGGACTGCGTTGACCACCGGGGCGTCGCTGTTCTCCTGCTGCCAGCGGTTGGCTGACCAGGCATTCGCCTGGGCCACGTGTCGGCCTACTACGAAAACAAGTACGACATTCGAGTGCGGCCAGGCGTTCGCTTTATGGAAGGACTATCCCCGTCGCTCATTGAGGTGGATAGGTGAGGGTGTGGCCGTCGCGCAGGTCCATGCGCCATATGTCGTCCGGGCCGGGCTTCAGGGTGAGAAGCCACGAGTTGGAGAACATGATTCGCTGACTGCCCGAGGCGAACACGACCCAGGAGAGCGGCCTTGCGGAGATCAAGGAGGAGAGATCCTCGGCGGTGAGGGCGGTAAGAGGACGGAGTACGGCATTCTCGCCTCTGGGGCCGACAGAGTGGATCACCGTGCCGCTGTACTCAAGGGCCGTTCCATCAGAAAGACGAAGATAGAAGGACGGAACGGCTCGAACCTCGGCGACCTGGGCTTCCCGGACTTTGAGAATCTTCCGGTCTTCCTTCTCCTCATACTGCACCGTCATCGTCCCCAATCGCGTTCTGGCAGGTGGTCGAGGATATTGCCCAGGCTGCTCTCGCCGACCCCATCCTTTGTCTTCGGATAGACCTCGCCAGTCCTCACGTCGACAACGACGTCGGGTCGGGTGCGTCACCCTGATCGATGACCGTTTTGACCTCTGCCGCGAGACGGCCGCGTACCTCGATCAACGCATCGTGGGCGCTCTTCCAGACCATGCCTGCCTGGAAGGGCGCTTGAGAGTCCGCAGTGGGCCAGTAGTCCGAGACGTCGAACAGTTCATGGCCGGCCGGCGTCCCCAGCAGCGAGTGCGGCGGCTCCTTGCCAGGGCCGGTCACGGGTGGAGGCGCGGCTACGTTGAGCGGGCCGGAGACCTCATGGCCCAGTACCCTTCGGACGGAGAATAACGGAAACGACAACTGGCCGGGTGGCAACTGGCCGCCATCAGGCGTTGTCACCGACTGAGGACGGCGCAATGCGGCGTGGGCTGGATCGTGATCCCCGGTATCGTCGTCGGCTCGTTCGGATCCAGGTCTTCCGGTACGCGACGTTCGCCGTCATATCGGCGGTGTTCTTCCTCATAGGGGTGTGGGGCGAGAACCGGGTTCCGTCCTCTTTCGTTCCGTTTCTCGTGGCGGCCGCGACGGCCTTCGTCAATTCGGTCGTCTTTGCCGCCGTCGCGGCCGCGACGCTCGCGGGGCGGCGGGTCACCGTGGTGCTGCGGGTGTCTTTCGTCGTGTGGGGCGTTGGGGTCGGCGGAACCTTTTTCGCCATGGTGCTGGCCATTGCGGATTCCAGCAGGGCGCCGGCGGTCCTCGCGGCCGGGTTCGCGCTGCCCTTCTTGATTGTCGCGAAGCCGCCTCGCCGGAGGCTGGACCCGAAGGACGAGCCGACCTCCGCCTGAGCGCGTCAGCGGCCGAAGGGCGGATGCCTACCGCGACCTGGCCGGGGTCACTGGGTTTCGTCTATGTGGGTTAGTTTTTCGGGGTTGAAGACCGCGTAGACGCCGGTGATGCGGTCGCCGTCGGGGGCGAGGTCGATGACCATGACGGCGAAGGGGGCGCCGTCGCCGAAGATGAGGGCGGACGGGTCGCCGTTGACCGTGCGGTAGCGGATGTCGAGGTCGTCCGGGGCGCGGAAGGCGGTGCCGGTGATGACGCGGGCGACCCTGTCGCGGCCGTGGATCGGGCGGAGGGCGGCGGTCTTGCGCTTGCCGCCGCCGTCGGTCCAGAGGGTGACGTCGGGGGCCAGGAGCTCCAGGAGGGCCTCCAGGTCGCCGCCCAGGGCGGCTTTGAGGAACTGCTCGGTGAGCTTCCGCTGGACGCGCGGGTCCGCCTGGTAGCGGGGGCGGCGGGCGTGGACGTGCTCGCGGGCCCGGTGCGCGAGCTGGCGGACGGCGGACGGGCTGCGGTCGAGGATTTCCGCGATCTCCGTGTGGGCGTAGCCGAACACCTCGTGCAGGACGAAGACGGCGCGTTCCAGGGGCGTGAGGGTCTCCAGGACGACGAGGAGGGCCATCGAGACGGCCTCGGTGCGCTCGGCCGACTCTTCGGCGCCCGGTTCCTCGACGAGGGGCTCGGGGAGCCACGGGCCCACGTAGGTCTCGCGGCGGCGGCTGATGGTGGCCTGGCGGGCGAGGGCGGTGTTCACCGCGATCCGCACCAGGTAGGCGCGCGGGTTGGCGATCTCGTCCGCGCCTGCCCGGTTCCGGGACGTCCACGACAGCCAGGTGTCCTGGAGGACGTCCTCGGTGTCGGCGACGCTGCCGAGCAGGTTGTAGACGACCGAGAACAGCAGCTCCCGATGATCGGCGAAGACGCCCGTCGCGGTGGTTTGCGGCATGGCTGTGACCTCCTGTGCGCTCCCCCTTCAGAGGTCCGCGGGCACCCGGAATGTGACATCCGCGGAGCGATTGTGATGTGAACCTCATCGGCGGGCTTCGTGTCACACTCGGCCTGTTTCGCGGGCTCTTGGAGTGCAAACCAATGCACCTGGGGGTACCAGTGAGCGTTACGACCGGTCCCGGCGAGCGAAGCCGGGTCGACATGACGATGATGTACGCCGTCCACGACGCGTTCCAGCGCGACCTCGACCGCCTCACGGCCATGGCGGAGGGAGGGGTCGCCTCCGGTCCGGCGGTCCAGGCGGGATGGGACCGGTTCAAGAGGTTCCTGCACGTCCACCACACCGCCGAGGACACGCATCTGTGGCCCGTCCTGCGGGCGAAGGCCGGCGACCCGGCCGTCCTGGACCAGATGGAGGACGAGCACACGCGGCTGACCGCGCTGCTCGATGCCGTGGACGCGGCCGTGGCGTCGGGCGTCCCGGAGCGGCTGGCCCTGCACGCCGGCCGGCTCGCCGAGGCACTCGGCGCGCACTGCGAGCACGAGGAGGATCTGGCGCTGCCGCTGGTCGGCGAGCTGCTCACGGAGGCGGAGTGGAACGCGTTCGGCGCGGAGCAGCGCAAGCGGCTCGGCTCGGGCGGCGCGGCCTCCTTCTTCCCGTGGCTGCTGGACGGGGCGGAGGACGGCACGCGCCGCAAGGTGCTCGGCGTCGTCCCGCCGCCCGTCCGGTTCCTCTACCGCGCCGTCTGGCGTCCCCGCTACCAGCGCGCGCCGCGCTGGCAGGCCCCGGCGGCCTGACGAACGGAAGGCTCAATCCCATGGCTGTACAGGACGCTCGATCGTCCTTCCTGGCGACGGGGCGCGGCAAACTCACGCTGACCTTGCTGTGCGCCATCGCGTTCCTCGACTTCGTCGACGCCTCGATCGTCAACGTGGCCCTGCCCGCCATCCGCTCCGACCTGGACTTCTCCGTCCAGGACCTGCAATGGGTGCCGAGCGGGTACCTGCTCACCTACGGCGGGTTCATGCTGCTCGGCGGGCGCCTCGCCGACCTGCTCGGCCGCCGCCGCGTCGTGGTGGCCGGGACGGTGCTGTTCTCGCTCTCCTCGGTCGTCGGGGGGTTCGCGGGCAGCGCCGGGGTGCTGGTCGGCGCACGGCTCGCGCAGGGCGCCGGGGCCGCGCTGATGCTCCCCGGGACGCTGTCCATCCTGACCACCATGTTCAAGGAGGGCGGCGACCGCAGCAAGGCACTCGGCGTCTGGGGCGGCGTCGCCGGCGGGGCCTCGGCGGCCGGGGTACTGCTCGGCGGGCTGCTGACCGACGGCCCCGGCTGGCGCTGGGTCATGCTGGTGAACGTTCCGGTCTGCGTGCTGGTGATCGCCGGGCTCTACCTGCTGGTGGACGGCGACCGGCCGCAGGCGCGCCGGGCGAGCTTCGACATCCCGGGCACGGTGCTGGTCACCGGCGCCATGCTGCTGCTCGTCTACACGCTGGTGAAGGCGCCGGACGTCGGCTGGGGCGAGAACCGCACGATCGGCGGCCTGGCGGGCTCCGCGGTGCTGCTGCTGGCGTTCCTGTTCAACGAGCAGCGCAGCCGGGACCCGCTCCTGCCGCTGTCGATCTTCAGGATCCGGGGGCTCGGCGCGGCCGACGTCACCCAGCTGGTGGCCGTCGCCGGGTTCATCGCGATGTTCTTCTTCCTCAGCCTCTACATGGAGAACGTCCTCGGCTACTCGCCGCTGCAGACCGGCTCGGCCTACCTGCCGCTGTGCGTCGGCGTCGGCATCGCGGCGGGGCTGTCCGCCCAGCTGATCCCCAAGGTCGGGACGCGGCCGCTGATGATCGCCGGGCTGCTGCTCGCGGCGGGCGGCATCTACCTGCTGTCACGCATCCCGGTGGACGGCCACTACCTGACGGATCTGCTGCCCGGCCTGATGGTCACCTCGTTCGGGCTGGGGTTCGCGTTCGTGTCCGTCACGACCGCGGCGAACGCGAACGTGCCGCCGGGCCAGGCGGGGCTCGCCGCGGCGCTGCTCAACGCCTCGCAGCAGCTCGGCGGGGCGCTGGGGCTCGCGATCTTCTCCGCGGTAGCGACGTCCCGGACGGAGGACCTGCTCGCCGAGCGCAAGCCCGTGCCCGAGGCCCTCACCTCGGGGTTCTCCCGGGCGCTGCTGGCCAGCAGCCTGTTCATCCTCGCCGCCGCGGTCGTCGCCCTGCGCGCCGCCAACAGCCGCGGCGAGGCCCAGGACGAGCCCGCCGCGGACCCCGTCCCCGAGGCCGTCACCACGCGGTAGGGCGGACGGCCTCCAGGACGCGGACGGTTCCCGCCGGTCAGTGGATGATCACGTGGTCGGCGGGGGCGTCCGCGTCCTTCGTCCAGCCGTCGTGGCCCGCGTCGGACTTCCAGTGCCTGCCGCCGTAGCGGACCTCGCCGAGCCCGTAGACCTGTGCGTGCGTCACCGCCCAGGCGGCGACGGCCCAGCCCGCCCTGGGGTTGGTCACGCGGACCGCGTCCCAGGTGGGGGTGCCGCCCGCCAGCGCCTTCGGGCCGTCCACCTGGAGCCTGCTGCCGAACGAGCGGCGCAGCTCCCGGATCGCCTCCGGACGGCGCGGCGCGGTCTTCTTGTCGGGCGGGTACCAGCAGCGGGCCGAGGCCGCCTGCCGTCCGGTGAACACCTGCGCCAGCAGCTTGCCGTCCTCCTCGTGCTGGGCGTAGGCGCGGCCGTCCGCGCTGCGCTGCACCCGCTGCGCCGAGTCGTGCAGGTCGCGGTCGAGGTAGTCCTTGACCTTGACCAGCGCGTCGAAGAACTTGCTGGTGGACTGGACGGGGTCGCGGAGCTTGGCCGGGCTGCCCCAGCCCTGCGACGGGCGCTGCTGGAACATGCCGACCGAGTCGCGGTCGCCGCCCGGCAGGTTGCGCATGTGCGACTCCTGGATCGCGGTGGCGTAGGCGATCACCGAGGCGCGCTCGGGGAGCTGCTTGCGGAACGCGACCGCGGCGATGGTGGCCGCGTTGGCGCCCTGGTCCAGGTCGAGCGGCATCTTGCTCGCGGAGGTGCCCACCTCGCAGCCGGAACCGTGCAGGTAGGGGCGCGCGCGCTGGAACGCGACGTAGCCGCCCACGCCCAGCGCGAGCACGATGGCCGACGTCACCGCGACCCACCGCCACCGCCGGCCGTTCCCGCTCCCGGACCCCGCATCGGGGCGCGACCTCAACCTCGCCCAAACAGCCACGCGAAGACGGTACCGGGAGATGGCCACCAGTAAGCTCAAGGGCCATGACCGAAACGTTCACCAGCCCGATTTCCGGCGTCATCGACGAACTGTGGGAGCGGCGCGCCGACCTCACGCCGGACGACACCGACGCGCGCGGCGCCATCGTGGCCGCCGTCGACCAGATCGACTCCGGCGCCGCCCGCGTCGCCCACCTCGACTCCGCGGGCGAGGTCGTCGTCGACGAGCGCGCCAAGCGGGCGATCCTGCTGAGCTTCAAGGTCCTCGGCATGGTGCGTTCCCAGGTCGGCGACTTCCGGTACCACGACCGCATCCCGCTCAAGACCCGGCTGGACGGCGTCCGCGTCGTCCCGGGCGCCATCGCCCGCTGGGGCTCCTACCTGGCGCCCGGCGTGGTGCTGATGCCGTCGTTCACCAACATCGGCGCCTACGTCGACTCCGGGACGATGGTCGACACGTGGGCCACGGTGGGCTCCTGCGCCCAGATCGGCAAGAACGTCCACCTGTCCGGCGGGGTCGGCATCGGCGGCGTCCTGGAGCCGCCGAACGCCAAGCCCGTGATCGTCGAGGACGAGGCGATGATCGGCAGCCGCTCGATGATCGTCGAGGGCGCGCGGGTCGGGCGGGGCGCCGTGGTGGGCTCCGGAACCAACCTGTCGGCGTCCATGCCCGTCATCGACGTGGAGACGGGCGAGGAGATCAGCCGCGGACGCATCCCCGACTGGTGCGTGGCCGTGGGCGGCACCCGTCCGAAGGAGTTCAAGGGCGGCACGTTCGGGATGCCCGCCGTGCTGATTCTCAAGCGGCTCGAAGAGGGCCAGCGGCACGACAAGGCGTCCCTGAACGACATCCTGCGCGACCACGGCATCAACACCTGACTCGTGCTCAGGCGGGCGGCCGGCCCTCGACGACCTTGAGGGGACGGGCGGTCAGGACGGCGAGCGACGCGGCGTAGCCGGGGCCCGGCGACAGGTCGGCCAGGCGGACGGGAGAGACCGCCGCGTCGCCCTCCCAGGACAGCACCTCGGGAGGCTCGTCCGGGGCGGAGACGCATATGGCCGTCATGGGGGCGGCCAGGCCGTGACCGGTGGCCTTCAAGAGGGCCTCTTTGCGGCTCCAGTAGGCGTGGAAGCCCCGCTTGCGCTCGCCCGGCGGCATCGCGGTGAGCGCCTCGCGTTCGGAATCGGCCAAGACCATCTTCGCGAGGCGCTCCACGTCGCGGTCGCTCTCCTGTTCCACGTCCACGCCCACCTCGGCGCCTTCGGCGAGGACGAGGACGACGCGGTCGCCCGAGTGGGACAGGGAGAAGTCCACGTCGTAACCGGGCAGCCGGGGCTTCCCGTGGGTTTGGCCGCAGTGGGGGCAGTCCGTGGTGAACCGGATCTCCCCGGGTGCGAGGCCCGTAAGGGCGGAGAGGGTCGAGCGCGCCAGGAACCGTCCGGTGACGAACCTGGCCTTGTCTTGGGCGCGCACGAAGCGCTCGTAGCGTTCCCGCTCCTGGTCGTCCAGGTGGGCGCGCATATGGGGTTCGTCGGCGGGAAGCGCCCAGTGGACGGCGCACGCAAGCATCTCCACGACGGCGATGATAGGACTTGTTCCATGGGGCTCGATCTGTTCTCGGACGTAGCGGACCTGACGGCGGCGATCGTCGACATCGAGTCGGTGAGCGGCGGGGAGAAGGTGCTCGCAGACGCCGTCGAAGAGGCGCTGCGCGCGCTTCCGCACCTCACGGTGGACCGCTACGGGAACAACGTGGTCGCCCGTACCGGTCTTGGGCTCTCCGAACGGGTCGTCCTTGCGGGGCATCTCGACACCGTCCCGCTCAACGGGAACCTGCCGTCCCGTGTGGAGGGCGACCGGCTCTACGGCTGCGGCACGACGGACATGAAGAGCGGCGTGGCCGTCGCCCTGAAGCTGGCCGCCACCGTGACGGAGCCGACCCGCGACATCACCTACGTCTTCTACGAGTGCGAGGAGATCGAGGCCGAGCGCAACGGCCTCAACCGGCTCGCCGCCGACCGTCCCGAGCTGCTCGCCGGGGACTTCGCCGTCCTGATGGAGCCGACCGGCGGGCAGGTCGAGGGCGGCTGCCAGGGCACCATGCGCGTCGACGTCACGGTGAAGGGCGAGCGGGCGCACAGCGCGCGCGCCTGGATGGGCTCCAACGCCATCCATACGGCCGGTCAGATCCTCGACCTGCTGCGCGCGTACGAGCCCACCCGTCCGGTCGTGGACGGCCTGGAGTACCACGAGGGCCTCAACGCGGTCTTCGTCCGGGGCGGCGTCGCGGGCAACGTCATCCCCGACGAGTGCGTCGTCACCGTCAACTACCGGTTCGCGCCCGACAAGTCGCTCGACGAGGCCGAAACGTACCTCCGCGGGGTCTTCGACGGCTTCCAGGTCGAGGTCACCGACGGCGCGTCCGCGGCCCGTCCCGGCCTGTCCCACCCCGCCGCGGCGGCGTTCGTGTCGTCCGTCGCGTCGGGCGGCGCCGAGGTGCGCGCCAAGCTCGGTTGGACGGACGTGGCGCGCTTCTCCGAGCTGGGCGTCCCGGCGGTCAACTACGGCCCGGGGGAGCCGACCCTCGCCCACACCAAGGGCGAGTACGTGGAGCTCCCGCTGATCGCCGACTGCGAGCGCCGCATGCGAGCCTGGCTCACCGCCTGACCCGCGCCGCCCCGCGTCCACCGCGGCCTGACCTGCGGCGCGTCAGGTGTGGAGGCCCTTGAGGACCACGTCGGCGTAGGTGTGGTGCTTGCCTGGCGCGCTGCCCGTGACGGCCATCGCCAGCCCGCACATCAGCGCCCGGAACTCGTCGAACCCGATGTCGTCGCGGAGCGTCCCGGCGTTCCGGGCGCGGTCGAGCAGCAGGGTGACGTTGGCGGACAGCTCGTGGTTCTGGACGCGGGCGTCCTCCTCGAAGAGCCGCCCGACGTCGCCGAACACATCGCGCAGACCCCGGTTCCGCGCCATGACCTCGGAGCTGAGCTGGACGAACCTGGCCAGGCCCTCCCAGGGGTCGTCCAGTTCCAGGGCCTTGGCGGCGTTCGCCGCGCCCTCCGCCAGCCACTCGGAGGTGAGCTCGTCGACCAGCGCCTGCTTGGTCGGGAAGTGCCGGTAGATCGTGCCGATGCCGACGCCGGCGCGGCGGGCGATGTCCTCCATCTGGACCTCGTTGCCGCCCTCCTCGAACGCCACGCGCGCGGCGTCCAGGACGCGCCGCCGGTTCCGGCGCGCGTCGGCGCGCATCGGGCGGCCGTCGGTGGTGGAGGTGGACATCGGTCCCAGTCAACCACGAATTGACAACCGGAATCCAGATTCCGTATCGTTCCCGGGCATAAGCGGAAGCGGAATTCGACTTCCAGTTAGGAGCGCCGCATGACCGCACGGCACCGGGGCCTCGCCCTGGCCCTGCTCGTCACCGTCCAGTTCGTGCTGGTCCTCGACGCCTCGATCGTCAACGTGGCGCTGCCGTCGATCGGCCGGGACCTGCACTTCGACCAGGCCGACCTGTCCTGGATCGGCAACGCCTACACGCTCGCGTTCGGCGGGTTCCTGCTGTTCGGCGGCCGGATCGCCGACCTGGCGGGACGGCGCCGGATGTTCGTCGCCGGGATCGCCCTGTTCACCCTGGCCTCCCTGGGCGGCGGCCTCGCGCCCAATGCCGGGACCCTCGTCGCCGCGCGTGCCGTCCAGGGCCTCGGCGCCGCACTGGCCGCGCCCGCCGCCCTGTCTCTGATCATGACGCTGTACGCGCCGGGACCCGAGCGCAACCGCGCCCTCGGCCTCTTCGGAGCCGTCGCCGGGGCGGGCGGCGCGGCCGGCGCGATCCTCGGCGGGCTGCTCACCGACTGGTTCGGCTGGGAGGCGGTCCTGTTCGTCAACGTGCCGATCGGCGCCGCCGCCGTCGCGCTCGCGCCCGTCCTGCTCCCCGAGGCCCGCGACGAGCACGCCCGCGGCTTCGACCTGCTCGGCGCCGCGTCCGTGACCGGCGGTCTGGCACTGCTCGTCTACACGCTGGTGGACGCGAACGACGCCGGGTGGGACTCCGCGCAGACCTACGGGTTCGGCGCCGCGGCGGTCGTGCTTCTCGCCGCCTTCGTCGTGGTGGAGGCGCGCGTCCGGCACCCCCTCGTCCCACTGGGGATCTTCCGGGGGCGCGCGCTGAGCGGCGGGAACCTGGCGGCCATCCTGATGACGATGGCCGTCTTCCCGATGTTCTTCGTGATGACCATCTACCTCCAGCAGGTGCTCGGATACGGGCCGATCAAGGCGGGGCTCAGCCAGCTCCCGGTGGCGGTGTCGATGGCGCTCGGCGCCGGGGCCGGGTCCCAGCTGGTCACCCGGTTCGGCGCCCGCGCGCCTCTGGCGGGCGGGCTGGCGATCACCTCGGCCGGGCTGGCCTGGTTCGCGCAGCTGTCCGCCCCCGGCGGCTACGTGGCGGACGTCCTCGGGCCCTCGATCGTGATGGGCATCGGCGGCGGGATCGCCTTCGTGGCCGTCACCATCGCGGCCACGGCGGGCGCGTCGGCGGACGAGTCCGGCCTCGCGTCCGGGCTCATCAACACCACCCAGCAGATCGGCGGCGCGCTCGGCCTGGCCGCCGTGGTCGCGGTCTCGACCGCCGCGACGAAGGACGCGTTCTCCGGCGGGGAGCGTGTCCCGTCCGTCGCGCTGAACGAGGGGTTCCAGGCCGGCATGCTCACCAGCGCGGGCATGGCCATCGCCGCCGGTCTGGCCGCGCTGCTGCTGGTTCCGGGCCGTCCGAGGGACGAACCGCCGCCGGCCGCCGCAGAACCCGTCCTCGTGGACGATGCGCCGGCGGGGGAGCGATAGCTATATGGCGCGTGAGCGGGGCGGCGCTTGGCTACCGTTGGGGCCATGACATCCGAAGTGAATCCCCGTACGCGACGGCAGGGGCCGGCGACGCTGCGCGGGCGAGCCGTCCCGCAGACGACCACCGACCAGCGGCTCCTCGACAGCCGCGGGACCGTCGACTGGCTCCACGCCGACCCTTGGCGCGTGCTGCGGATCCAGGCGGAGTTCGTCGAGGGCTTCGGGCTGCTGGCCGAGCTGCCGAAGGCGGTCAGCGTCTTCGGCAGCGCCCGCACCAAGCCCGGGTCGGAGGAGTACGAGCTCGCGGTCGACATCGGCGCCCGGCTGCACGACGCCGGCTACGCCGTGATCACCGGGGGCGGCCCGGGGATCATGGAGGCGGCCAACAAGGGCTGCGACGAGAACGGGGGCGTGTCGGTCGGGCTCGGCATCGAGCTGCCCTTCGAGCAGAAGCTGAACGACCACATCGACATCGGGCTGGAGTTCCGCTACTTCTTTGTGAGAAAGACCATGTTCGTCAAGTACAGCCAGGCGTTCGTGGTGCTCCCGGGCGGCTTCGGGACGCTGGACGAGCTGTTCGAGGCGATCACCCTCGTCCAGACCAAGAAGATCACCCGGTTCCCGATCGTGCTGGTCGGCACCGAGTTCTGGGGCGGCCTGCTCGACTGGGTCCGCAAGGCGATGCTGCCGTCCGGCAAGATCTCGCCCGAGGACATGGACCTCATCCACCTCACCGACGATCCGGACGAGGTCGTCCGGATCGTGGTGGACGCGCACATCAGGGCCGAGCAGCGGCTCCAGGAGGAGGCCGCGGTGGAGGCCACCGCCGCCGAGGCCGGAGACGGCACCTGATGGCCCCTGGCGAGCCGTCAGGGAAAGGCGGCCCCGCAGGGCTGGCGGTGTGCGTGTTCTGCGCGTCCAGCAGCAAGATCGACCGGATCCATGTGGACCTCGCGGCCGAGGTCGGCGCCGAGCTGGCCCGGCGCGGGCACAGCCTGGTCAGCGGCGGCGCCCAGGTGTCGTGCATGGGCGCCGTCGCCCGCGCCGCGCGGGCCGGCGGCGCCCGCACCGTCGGGGTGATCCCCGAGGGGCTGGTCAGCGTCGAGATCTCCGACGAGGCCAACGACGAGCTGATCGTCACCCCCGACATGCGCTCCCGCAAGGGCGAGATGGACCGGCGCAGCGACGCGTTCCTCATCCTGCCCGGCGGGATCGGCACGCTGGAGGAGCTGTTCGAGGTCTGGACGGCCCGCGTCCTCGGCATGCACCGCAAGGCGCTGGTGATCCTCGATCCGACCGGCGTGTACGACCCGCTGCGCGAGCTGATGAACGGGCTCGCCGAGCAGGGCTTCGCCCGTCCGAAGATCTTCGACGCCATCGGCTGGACGGGCTCGGTGGACGAGGCGTTCGACCTCCTGGAGCGTTCCCAGCCCCGCATCGAGGCCACTCCCGAGGACTACGCGGAGGCCGAGCTCTGACCGTGCCCGGCCGGCGACCCGCCGTGACCCCCGGGGCTCCCCGGCAAGATTGCCCTGGGGGTTTGCCGTTCGTCGGCCGTTCGTTCATCCTCGGTTCAAGGGCGCGGACCAGGCTCCGGCGTGATCCCCTTACGTTGAAGGAGTGCCCATGTCCGTGACCCGTCGCGGAGTCGTCAAGGGCGGCGCGGCCGGCGCGCTGTCCATCGCCCTCGCCGGAAGTCTCGACTCGATCTTCCAGACCTCCGCGGGTGCCGATGTCGGTGAGGCGTACGGCTACGGCCCGCTCATCCCCGACCCCAAGGGCGTCCTGGACCTGCCCAAGGGATTCTCCTACAAGACGCTGTCGACGGAGGGCGACCCCATCTCCGACGGCGTCGTCGTGCCCGGCCACCACGACGGCACGGCCACCTTCCCCGGAAGCAGGCCGCACCGCACCCGGCTGGTGCGCAACCACGAGCAGAGCAACAACGGCACCCGCGCCGTGGCGCCCGCCGCGCTGACCTACGACCCGGCGGCCAACGGCGGCACCACCACCCTGGAGGTCGACCGCCACGGCGAGCTGCTCTCGCAGTACGTCAGCCTCGCCGGGACGTCCACGAACTGCGCGGGCGGCCGCACCCCCTGGGGCACCTGGCTCACCTGCGAGGAGACCGAGGGCTTCACCGGCCAGACCAAGTCCCACGGCTGGGTGTTCGAGGTCGACCCGCACGGTAAGCGGACCAAGCCCGTCCCACTGACGGGCCTCGGCCGCTTCGCCCACGAGGCCGTCGCCGTCGACCCCCACACGCTCACCGCCTACCTCACCGAGGACGCCGCCAAGCCGTTCGGGCTGTTCTACCGGTTCCGCCCCCGCACGCACCGCGGCGGCTACCACGCCTACCTCCAGGGCGGGCGGCTTGAGGCGCTGAACGTCCGGGACGTCCCGGACCTGTCGCTCGTCCAGGAGCCCGGCACCAAGCTCCACGCCCGCTGGGTGGCCGTCCCGGACCCGTCCGCCAAGACCACCTCCGTGCGCAAGCAGTTCGACACCATCACCCGGAGCCAGAAGCTCGAAGGCGCCTGGTGGGGCCACGGCAAGGCGTACTTCGTCTGCAGCTACTCCAAGAAGGCCGACGGCGCCGCCGCCGACCACGCCGGGCAGGTCTGGACCTACGACCCGCACCGCAACGAGATCGAGCTGGAGCTCGTCTTCAAGCCGGGCGGCCGCTTCGACGGCCCGGACAACATCACCGTCTCCCCGTACGGCGGCGGCGTGATCCTGGCCGAGGACGGCGACGGCGAGCAGCACCTCATCGGCACCACCAAGAAGAACAAGCCGTTCGCGATGGCCCGCAACGCCCTCAACGACAGCGAGTTCACCGGTGTCACGTTCTCCCCGGACGGGAAGATCCTGTTCGCCAACCGCCAGGAGGGGCCCGGCGTGACGTTCGCCATCACCGGCCCCTGGCACCGGCTGCGCGGCTGACCCACCGGAACCGGCGCGCCGGCCAGCGGGACGCTCCGCTCATGCGACCCCATGCCCTCAAGCGTGGCACGATCGGTATGTGGATCGTCGGCAGATCGGAGCGTGATCGTGGTTGTGGTCCTCGTCCTGGCCGGCGCGGCGGTGCTGGGCGCCGTCGTCGTCCTCGCCATGGGCCGCGGCGGCGGGCTGGCCGAGACCCATCCCGACTACCCGCCGCTCCCGTCGTCGGACGGCGGGATGGCCGCCGGGCCGGCCGCCGGGTTCCCGCACCTGCCGCGCGGCATGTGGGGCTACCAGGTCACCGTGACCGACGAGGCCCTGCGCGGCCTCGCCCACGCCCTGTCCGAGCGCGACGCCCGCCTGGCCTCCCTGGAGCAGCAGGTGGACGACCTGCGCCACCGCCTGGGCGGCCACGAGCAGGTGGGCGCCCTCCACGGCATCCAGGAGCAGACCGCGGGGAACGGCCCCCTGCCCTCGCTGCAGCGCGAGACCCCCGAGGACGCCGCGGACGAGCCGGTCGGCGGCGGCGCGGAGGACCGTCCGTGAGCACGGTCGCCGTCCACGCCGAGGCTACATCGGACGCCCCGCCCGAACGCCTCTTCGCCGTCCTGACCGACTGGCCCAGGCACGCCGAGTGGATGCCCTTCACCCGCGCCGAGGGCGGCCACGAGGCCGGCGCCGAACTGGCCGCGTGGACGGGCCTCGGCCCCGTCGGGTTCGTCGACACCATGGTGATCACCGACTGGCGTCCCGGCAGCCGCGTCGCCGTCCGGCACACGGGCCGCGTGGTGCGCGGCGAGGCGTGGTTCGAGGTCGTCCCGTACGGCGGGGGAAGCCGCGTCGTCTGGGCCGAGCGGGTCGACCTGCCCCTCGGGCCCCTCGGCCGCGCGGGCTGGCTCGCCGCGGGTCCGATCGTGCGGGCGTTCATGGGCCTCGGGCTCCGGCGGCTCGGACGGCTGGCCGGTTCTGTCGGCGGCGTGAGGTAGAACGGGTCGGTGAGCACAGCGATCCGAGGCGAGGACGGGCTGGCCCGATGCCCGTGGGGGCTCTCGGCCCCCGACTACGTCGCCTATCACGACAACGAGTGGGGCCGCCCCGTCCGCGACGACCAGGGCCTGTACGAGAAGCTCTGCCTGGAGGCATTCCAGTCCGGGTTGTCCTGGCTGACGATCCTGCGCAAGCGGGAGAACTTCCGCGCGGCCTTCCACGGCTTCGACCCCGAGAAGGTCGCCGCGTTCGGCCCGGACGACATCGAGCGCCTCCTGGCCGACGCGTCGATCGTCCGCAACCGCGCGAAGATCGAGGCGGCCATCGCCAACGCCAGAGCCGCCCTCGACATCCCCGGCGGCCTCGCCGCGACCGCCTGGCGCTACGCCGACCCCAACGCCCCCGCCCACGCCGACATGGCCGACGTACCCGCCTACACCGACGGCTCCAAGGCCCTGGCCAAAGACCTGAAACGCCACGGCTTCCGCTTCGTAGGCCCCACCACCGCCTACGCCCTAATGCAGGCATGCGGCCTGGTAAACGACCACCTAACCGGCTGCTTCCGCCGAAGCCCCAACAACGCCGCGAAGTGAACCCTGCCCGACGATCAATCTGACGCCGAGGCTCGCAACAGCCGGTTGTCACCTCAGGTGCCGACAACCCCAGCGTTGCGATCGCGTGCGAAGCCAGGTTCGAGCTTGCGAGAACCTGATCGCGCAGCGAGCCCCTGGGCGAGTCGGAGCGATGCAGCGATTCGCCGCAGTGCCCGTTGAAGGAGGGCGTTCAACGCCCGACGCCGAGGGCACTGCAATGAGCACACCCCTACTCTTAGCGGCCTTCGAAGGTGGGTTGCTGCTTCTTCAGGAACGCCTCCGTGGCGTTGTGGTGGTCGGCGGTCTTTTCGCACAGGTCTTGCAGGACGGCCTCCTTCTCCAGGGAGGACGCCAGATCGCCCGTGGCCGCGTGGTCCAGGGCGGCCTTGACCGCGCCGTAGGACACCGTCGGGCCGGCCGCCAGCCGGCGTGCCAGCTCCACGGACGCGGGGGCCAGCTCGTCCGCCGGGACGACCCGGCTCACCAGGCCGATCTCCAGGGCCTCCGGTGCCTTCACCGGCTCGCCGAGCAGGAGCAGCTCCGCCGCCTTGGCGCGGCCGACCAGGCGTTGCAGGGTCCATGACATGCCGCTGTCGGGCGCGAGGCCGATCCCGGTGAACGCCGTCGCGAAACGGGCCTTGTCGGACGCCACGACCAGGTCGCACGCGAACGCCAGCGACGCCCCGGCGCCGGCGGCCACGCCGTTCACCGCCGCGATCACGGGCTTGGCCATCCCCGTGATCGCCAGGACGATCGGGTTGTAGTGCCTGCGGACGGTGTCGTCCAGGCCCCGCCCGGCGGCCAGGTTGTCGCCGTGCTCGCGCAGGTCCTGCCCGGCGCAGAAGGCCCGTCCCGCCCCCGTGAGGATCACCGCGCGGGCCGAGGCGTCGGCCGCAGCGTGCTCGACGGCCGCGCGGAGCGCCTCCTTCATCTCGACCGTCAGCGAGTTCATCGCATCCGGACGGTTGAGTGTGATTGTTCCCACACCATCCGTCACGTCGTAAAGCACGGTCTCAGACATCGCTGCCCTCCCGGTCGGCCGGTGATACACCCAGGCAACGATCGACGAAACGGGAGGCCGCGGGCAAGAGCCGCGCCGCCTCGGTGCCGAAGAAGCGCGCCGCGCGGGTGCCCGGCCACCCGGCGGGAAGAAGGTCCGCGGGCAGTCCCGGGTCCCGGAAAAGGAATTTGCGCCATTCGTGGACCAGCCCGCTGCGCATCGCGAAGGCGTGCTCGTCGGAGTCGGGCGGGGCGGCCAGCGCGGCCTCGGCGTCGGCGAGCCAGCGCTCGTAGGAGCGAGCCAGGCCGTCCAGGTCCCAGGCCCGCGCAACCAGGCCGTGCGCGTCGCCCTCGTAGGCCGACCGGAACCGCTCGGCGCGCACGGATTCGGCGGCCAGCAAGGGATCCAGCTCGGGGGAGGACCTCGGCCCGATCCAGGTCGTCTCGTCCAGCCGGGCGTAGCCGAGGTAGGTCAGACCGGCGGTGAGCCGCTCGCGCCGGGCCCGCTCGCGCACCCGCTCGACCACCAGCAGGTGCCAGTGGCCGTCCCAGGGCTCCAGGTCCCGGTAGATCCGGTGGGCGGCGTCGTCCATGCGCCGCAGGCCCCGCGGGGTCAGCGCGTAGCCCGGCCCCCGGGGCAGCCGGACGGGTTCCAGCCATTCCTGGCGCACCATTCGGGACACGGCCGTCCGGACGGCGGGGGCGGCCACGCCGAGCGCCGCCATGAGCCGCACGAGCGCGGCGATCGGGGCTTTTCCCCCGCGCTGGCGAAGGTGGTCCCCGTACAGATCGAACAGCGCCGAACGAGCATTCATGATTCCAGTCTTCCGATCTGGAGGCTGATCGTTACCACTTCGCGCCCGGAAGACGAGATAATGGACCACTACTGATGACGCGGATGCGACAGGCGGCCACGCGGCCAACGGTGCCCGGAGGCCCCACGCGGCCCTGGCAGGAAGGGGATGCACGCATGGCGGCGATGAAGCCGCGGACGGGAGACGGTCCGCTCGAAGTGACCAAGGAGGGGCGCGGAATCGTCATGCGGGTCCCGCTGGAGGGCGGCGGCCGCCTCGTGGTCGAGCTCTCCGCAGACGAGGCCAAGGAGCTCGGCGAGGCCCTCAAGGAAGTCGTGGGCTGACGGCTCCGCCTTCTTCCGGCTTTGAGGTGACGGTCCCGGCGGCATCGCCGGGACCCTCGCCGTTCCCGTACCAGGCACGACCCGGCGGCATCCGCGCCCACCCGCGAACCGATTGAGGGGGACCCACCACCATGCCCATCGAGACCCGCGTCCACGGTGCCGGCGGCACCGTGTCGCAGACGGCGGACGAGCTCGGTGCCGAGGCGGTGGCGGTGCCGGTCAGGTCCGGGCCCGTGGCGCCCGCCGCGGAGGTCGCGGCGTCGCTGCCGTTCACGCTGGACGAGCTGCTGGCGCTCCACAAGGCCAAGGGCGAGCCGGGCGAGGTCGTCCCCACCCAGGTGCGGGTGGGCGGCAAGGTGCGGGAGCTGCTGCTGTACGGGGTGGGCGAGGCGTCGCCCGCGGACCTGCGCAAGGCGGGCGCCGCCCTCGCCCGGCGCGGCCGGGGCCGCGCGGTCCTCGTCGCGGGCGTGCCGTCCGGCGATCTCGCCGCCTTCGTCGAGGGCGCGCTGCTCGCCTCGTACGAGTTCAAGATCGGCGCGCCGTCCCCGAAGGGGCCGCTCGGGGCGCTCGCCGTGCTGACCGAGGCCGGGCCCGAGGCCGACGCCCCGGCGATCGAGCGCGGCACGGCGCGGGCCCGGGCCGCCGCGCTGGCGCGCGACCTCGCCAACACCCCGTCCGGCGAGAAGGACCCCTCCTGGCTGTCCGCGCGGGCCGGGCAGGTCGCCGCCGACGCCGGCCTCACCGTCCGCGTCCGCGGTGAGAAGGAGCTGGCGGAGGGCGGCTTCGGCGGCCTGCTGGCCGTCGGCGCCGGGTCCGCGCGGCCGCCCCGCCTGATCGAGATGTCCTACGTCCCGGAGCCGGACGGCGACGCGCCCGGACGGCACGTCGTCCTGGTCGGCAAGGGCATCACGTTCGACAGCGGCGGCCTGTCGCTCAAGCCGAACGACAACATGAAGCTGATGAAGACCGACATGGCGGGCGGCGGCGTGGTGATCGCCGTCATGAGCGCCCTGCGCGCCCTCGGCGTCCGCGCCCGCGTGACCGGTCTCGTCGCCGCCGCGGAGAACATGCCGTCGGGCTCGTCCATGCGGCCCGGCGACGTCATCGCCCACTACGGCGGGACGACGTCGGAGGTGCTCAACACCGACGCCGAGGGACGGCTCGTCCTCGCCGACGCGCTCGCCTACGCCGACGCCGAGCTGGACCCCGACGTCATCGTGGACGTGGCGACGCTGACCGGCGCGGCCAAGGTCGCGCTGGGCCTGCGCACCGGGGCGCTGTTCGCCAACGACGACGCCCTGGCCCGGGCCCTCACCGAGGCCGGGGCGGCGGCGGGCGAACCGGTGTGGCGGCTGCCCCTCGTCGACGACTACCGTCCCGCGATCGACTCCGACGTCGCCGACATCAACAACATCGGCCGTCCCGGCTACGGCGGCGGCTCCATCACCGCGGCGCTGTTCCTGCGCGAGTTCGTCGGCGACCGCGCGTGGGCCCACCTGGACGTGGCGGGCCCGGGACGGTCCGCGTCCGAGGACGCCGAGATCACGCGCGGCGCGACCGGCTTCGGCGCCCGCCTCCTGCTGGACTGGCTGACCGCCTAGCGCCTCCGGAATAAACCCGCTGCTCAGAGGGGGCGGCGGGTTTCTTCATGTCCGGGACCAATCCGCCGCTCACCGGGCTCCGAATGCTCCCCGTGACGGAACGACAACGGACGCGGGAAGCGGCAGCGGGGGTGCCCCTCGGGGCGCTGATCGGGCTTCTCGCGGGCGCGGCGGCCCTCGGCGTCGCCGAGCTGGCCGCCGCGTTCACCGGGCCGCGCTCCGCCCCGCTGATCGCCGTCGGCGGCACCGCCGTCGACCTGACGCCCGAATGGCTGAAGGACTTCGCGATCCGCACCTTCGGCACCCACGACAAGCAGGTGCTCCTGGGGACGGTCGCGGCGGGCGCGGTCGTCTGCGCCGCGCTGATCGGCGTGCTGGCCCGCCGCCACCGCGTCCCCGCGTCCGGCGGGCTCGCCCTGCTGGGCCTCGCCGGGGTCGCCGCCGCGCTGACCAGGCCGTCCACCACGGCGGTCGCGGCCGTTCCGGCGCTGGCCGGCACCGCGGCCGGTGTCGCGGCCCTCCTGCTGCTGTCCGCGAGGGCCGCCCGGGCGGCCGCGGCGCACAGGGCATGCGGTGACCGGCGGGGATTCCTGTTCGGCGCGGGCGGGACCGTACTGGTGGCCGCCCTGTCCGGGACGGCCGGACGGCTGCTCGCCGGGCGGCGCAGCGTCGCCGGGGCCCGGCGGAACCTGCGGCTCCCGGCACCGAGCAGCCCGGCCGCCCCGCTGCCCGCCGGTGCCGGTCTCCGCGTTCCCGGCGTCACGCCGTTCGTGCCGCCCGGCCGCGACTTCTACCGCGTCGACACCGCGCTCGTCCTGCCCCAGGTCGACCCCGGGACGTGGACGCTGCGCGTGCACGGGATGGTCGACCGCCCGTTCGAGATCACCTTCGACGAGCTGCTGCGGCTCCCGCTGCTGGAGCGCGACATCACCCTGACCTGCGTCTCCAACGAGGTCGGCGGCCCGTACGCCGGGCACGCGCGCTGGCTCGGCGCGTCGCTGCCGGAACTGCTGCGGCGCGCCGGGGTCCGCTCTGGGGCCGACCAGGTGCTCAGCCGGTCCGCCGACGGCTTCACCGCGAGCACCCCCATCGAGACGGTCATGGACGGGCGGGACGCGCTGCTGGCCGTCGGCATGAACGGCGAGCCCCTCCCCATCGCCCACGGGTTCCCCGCCCGGCTGGTGGTTCCCGGGCTGTTCGGCTACGTCTCGGCCACCAAGTGGGTCGTGGACCTCAAGGTCACCCGGTTCGCCGACGACAGGGCGTACTGGACGCGGCGCGGCTGGGCCGACCACGCCCCCGTCCACACCATGGCGCGCATCGACGTGCCCGGCGCCCTCAAGCGGGTCCGGGCCGGATGGGTGCCGGTCGCCGGGGTGGCCTGGGCCCAGCACCGCGGGATCGCCGCCGTCGAGGTCCGCGTGGACGGCGGCCCCTGGCGGCGGGCGCACCTGGCGCCCGTCCCGAACACCGACACGTGGCGGCAGTGGTTCCTCGAATGGGACGCCGCCCCCGGCACCCACCGGCTGGAGGCGCGGGCGACCGACGCCACCGGCGCCGTCCAGACCGAGCGGCGTGCCGACCCCTATCCGTCCGGTGCCACGGGATGGCACTCGGTCGTGGTCACGGTCACATGACCTGCCCCATCCGGAAACGCGAGAACAGGAGCACACCATGAGGATCCGTGCACTCGGAGCCGGCGCCCTCGCCCTCGGGCTGGCCCTCGGCCTGGCGGCCTGCGGCGGGGACGACGACGGAGGCGCCGGCGCCGCCGCGGCGACGTCCGCCGCCCCCGCGCCGAGCACCCCGGCCGCGCCGGACGCCGCCGCGTCCGGCCCGTTCGGACCCGCCTGCTCCACCATCCCGAAGTCGGGCGAGGGCAGCTTCACCGGCATGGCCGACGACCCGGTGGCGACCGCCGCGTCCAACAACCCGGCCCTGTCCACGCTGGTCACCGCCGTGAAGAAGGCCGGGCTGGCGGACACGCTGAACTCCGCCAAGGACATCACCGTGTTCGCGCCGACCAACGACGCGTTCGCCAAGATCCCGAAGAAGGACCTGGACGCGGTGCTGGCGGACAAGAAGAAGCTCACCGCCGTCCTCACCTACCACGTGGTCCCCGGCCGCCAGGCGCCCTCGGCGCTCGGAGCCGGCGACTTCAAGACGCTGCAGGGCGGGACGGTCGCCACGTCCGGCTCGGGGGAGTCGTACAAGGTCGCGGACGCGTCGGTGGTGTGCGGGAACGTCCCGACCCGGAACGCGACCGTCTACATCATCGACTCGGTGCTCATGCCGAAGTGACCTAGCGGAGAAATCTTCGAGCATGGCCAATCCGCGGTCCGCCGGGGGACGAACAAGCACTGTGGAGACGAGTC
The DNA here is from genome assembly GCF_004349215.1 of Actinomadura rubrisoli. Taxonomy (GTDB): domain Bacteria; phylum Actinomycetota; class Actinomycetes; order Streptosporangiales; family Streptosporangiaceae; genus Spirillospora; species Spirillospora rubrisoli. Next base: position 49,508 of record NZ_SMKU01000010.1, read on the forward strand.
ACGCCCGATCGCCCCGCCCCTGGCACCGGGGCCGCGGAGCCGAGCCGCAGGACGAGCTGGCGGTGCTGCTGGACCAGGTCGCCCGGGGAGACGAGTCCGCGTTCGCGCGGGTCTACGATCTCGTCGCGGGCCCCGTGTACGGGCTCGTCCTGCGGGTCCTCCGGGATCCGGCGCAGTCGGAAGAGGTCGCCCAGGAGGCCCTGATCGCGCTGTGGCGCACCGCGTCGCGGTTCGATCCGGAGCGCGGCAGCGCGATGTCGTGGGTGATGACGCTCGCCCACCGGCGGGCGGTCGACCGGGTGCGGTCGGCGCAGGCCGCCACGGACCGGGAGCAGCGGGCTCACCGGGCCTCCGTTCCCGCGTTCGACGAGGTCGCCGAGGAGGTGGAGGGCCGGATGGAACGCGACCGGGTCCGGCGCTGCCTGGGCGGCCTGACCGAGTTGCAGCGCGAGTCGGTGACCCTCGCCTACTACGGCGGCTACACCTACCGTGAGGTGGCCGACCTGCTGAAGGTGTCGCTCGGGACGGTGAAGACGCGGATGCGGGACGGGCTGATCAGGATGCGCGACTGCCTGGGGGTGGAGCGGTGACCCACGCTTCGCCGGCGGTCCACGCGCTCGCGGGCGCGTACGCGCTCGACGGGCTCTCCGAGACCGAGCGCCGCCAGTTCGAGGACCACCTCGGCGAGTGCGACGAATGCGCGCAGGAGGTGCGCGGCCTCCGGGAGACCGCCGCGCGGCTCGGAGTGGCCGCCGCTGTCCCGGCACCGGCGGGGCTGCGCGCGCGTGTGCTGGCCGATGTGGCCAGGACCCGCCAGACCCCGCCCTATCCGGAAGCGGGCGCCCGCTTCCGGATGGGACGAAGCGCTCCGCGCCTGCTCGCCGTGGCCGCCGCGGCCTGCCTGGTCATCGCGGTCGCGTTCGGGGTGGTCGCCCAGCGCGCCGACCAGCGCGCCGACCGCCTCCAGGCGTCGCGCGACCGGGTCCACTCCGTGCTCTCGGCCCCGGACGCGCGGGCCGTCACAGGCCCGGTGGGGACGGGCGGTCAGGGCACTGTCGTGGTGTCGCGGCAGCGGAACAGGGCCGTCGTGGTCATGGCGGGGCTCCCATCCGCGCCAACGGCCCGGACGTACGAGCTGTGGCTGATGGGGGCTGGGGCGCCCCGTCCGGCGGGGCTCATGAGGAGGGCGTCCGGGCCGGTGGTGCTGGAGGACGTGGGGGCCGCGACGCAGGTGGGGCTCACGATCGAGCCGGCCGCCGGGTCCCGCGCGCCGACCACTCCGCCGATCTTCGCCGCCGCCCTGCCCGGCTGATCGCCGGGGACGGTCACACGGTCCGGCGGTCGATCACCGGGACCGGGCGGCGGCGCCTGGCCTGCTTGACGATCTGCGGGAGCGTGGCGTCCCAGCCCCGCTCCACCACGAAGCACCAGCGGACGGCCTCGGCCGTCGCCGGGACGTCCCGCATGGTCAGCGCCACCAGCTGCGGCCGCTCCGCCGTCCGGGCCATCTCCGCCAGCTCGGCGGTCGGCAGGAACACCACGTAGTCCAGCTCGCCCTTGCGGCCGCCCGGGACGCCGCGCCGCAGCGCCGCGATCGCGCTCACGTCCGTCCAGGGCAGCGTGCGGCCGGCCCCGCGCGGCAGCGGCCAGCGGGCGGGACGGCGCACCCCGGCGGCGCTCAGCTCCAGGACGGGGCGCCGGGCGAGCATCCCCCCGCCCGAGACGAGCAGGCCCGTCCCGAACAGGGTGATCCCGGCCACGCCGAGCAGCAGGAACGCCAGGCTGCCCACGCCCATGCCGCGCATCACCGCACCGGCGACGAACCCGATCGAGGCCAGGAAGAGGATCAGCAGCGCGAGGAGCTGCCAGACGGCCCACCAGGTCACCCGGTTCCGCACCCCGAACACCGCACCGCCCGCGCCACCGCCTCCGCCGGTGGCGCCGCCCGTATCGCCGCCCGTGTCGCCTGCCGAGGCGGACGGGTCGGGGCGATCACCGGTGCGGCCCATCGGGGTCAGTCGCGCCTCACCGCGCACAGGAGCCCGTCGCCCACCGGGACCAGCAGCGACACCAGCCGCTCGTCGTCGCGGACCATCCGGTGCACCTCGCGGATCGCCTCGGTCGTCGGGTCGCGCCGGGACCGGTCGGCCACCTGATGGCCCCAGAGCGCGTTGTCGAACGCGACCACGCCGCCCGGCCGCAGCAGGCGCAGCGCGGCCGTCAGGTACTCGGGATACTCCTGCTTCACCGCGTCGCAGAACACCATGTCGTAGGCGCCGTCGGTGAGGCGCGGCAGCACCTCCAGCGCCCGCCCGGTGATCATCCGGGTACGGGACGCGCCGAGGCCCGCCTCGCGGTAGGCCAGCTTGGCCAGCCGCTGGTGCTCGGGCTCCACGTCGACGCTCGTCAGCACCGCGTCCTTGGCCATGCCGCGCAGCAGCCAGATGCCGGACACGCCGCAGCCGGAGCCCACCTCGACGACCGTCCGGGCGCCGATCAGGGTCGCCAGAAAGCGCAGCGCCGCACCGCCGGCCGGGCCGATCGCCGACGCGCCGACCTCCTCGCCGCGGCGCCTGGCGCTCAGCAGCGCCTCGTCTTCGGGGAGGAACTCCTCCACGTAGGCCAGGGTGGCCTGAATGGCGTCGATGGCTGCCTCCTCGCGGGACCCCCGCCTGGCTCATGCTGGAAAGACCATATCGCTGACGGGGAACCATCTGGAGTTCCAGCGCGTTCTAACCAGCGACGGAGCCCACCGGCCAGGTGTGCCCCGCAGGAGCACCGAGTCGGTCCAGAACCGCCCCAGCCCAGGCGAGACCGTGCCGTTCCAAGGCGACAGCCTTGGCTCACAAGAGAGGAACAGCCCGGCACCATGGGAGTCGCAGCACTGAGTTTTAGAGGCGCTGTGGGGGTTGGCACGCGAGAGAACGCCCCCGAGGCCGAATGGGCGCCGCCGTCCTGGGACGAGGTCGTCCGCGAGCATTCCGCGCGCGTGTACCGGCTCGCCTACCGTTTGACCGGCAACCAGCACGACGCGGAGGACCTCACTCAGGAGGTCTTCGTCCGCGTCTTCCGCTCCCTGTCGAACTACACGCCAGGGACGTTCGAAGGCTGGCTGCACCGGATCACCACGAACCTGTTCCTCGACATGGCGCGACGCCGCCAGCGCATCCGCTTCGAGGGCCTCGCCGACGACGCCGCCGAGCGGCTCCAGGGCCGCGAGCCCACCCCGGCGCAGGCGTTCGACGACAACAACTTCGACGCCGACGTCCAGGCGGCCCTCGACGCCCTGGCCCCCGAGTACCGGGCGGCCGTGGTGCTGTGCGACATCGAGGGCCTGTCCTACGAGGAGATCTCCGCGACCCTCGGCGTCAAGCTGGGAACCGTCCGCAGCCGCATCCACCGCGGCCGGGCCCAGCTGCGCGCCGCGCTGGAGCACCGCGCGCCGACGCGGCGCCGGCCGGGCACGAGGAACGAGTACCAGCTCATGACCGCGGAGACGGCCGAGGCCGCCGAATCGGCCGCGACGGCCGAGCCCGCGCACACCGCCGGCGTGCCGGCCGGAGGCGTCCGGCCACAGCCGGAGGCCGTGTAAAACGGAAACGACCGCGCGCGACAACGGGACCGCGCGTGACCGAATGAAACGACGAGGTGCATCATGACGGAGCGGAGCGAGGGCATGAGCGCAGCGTTCGCCGGGGGGTGTGGGGGATCGTCCTCCCGCAAGGAGTCCGAGTGAGCTGTCTGGGGGAGCGGCTGACCGCTCTGGTCGACGGAGAGCTGGGGCATGAGGAGCGCGAACGCGCCCTCGCCCACATCGCGGGCTGCGCCCCATGCCGGACCGAGGCGGAAGGGCTGCGCCGGCTGAAGGGCCGGCTGCGGGGCCTGGCCGACCTCCCCGCCACCGACGGCGCCGACGACCTCCCGTCCGACGACTTCCTGACCCGGCTGCGCTCGATGGGGCCGCCCGCCGAGCCCGCGCCCCCGGCACCGCCCGCCGGGCCGCTCGCGGGAGCGCAGACCAGGCCGCTGCGATCGTCCCTCCGCGCGGGCAGGCCGTCCTCCGCCGCCCGTCCCCGCGACAACCGCCCGTCCGGCCGCGCCGCCGCCGCCGTCGCCGTGGCCCACCGGCAGCCGCGCCGCCGCTACCTGGTCGTGGGCGCCGCGACCCTGTTCCTCGGCCTCGGCACCGCGTCCTACGCCGCCGGCGGACGCCAAGAGGCGCCCACCGTCACGCCCGCGTTCGACCGGTTCGCCGTCGAGCACGCACTGACCTCCGGTGACGCGCCGATGACCGACCCCCTCACGGACCCGGTCAACCAGGTCCAGACGTCTCCGGGGCCGTGATCGCGGGAACCGGTACCAGCCGGGCGCACCGATGCGCCCTGATCGCCGGTGCGCTGGCGGGAGTGATCGCGCTCGCCGGAGCCCTCTCGGGCGACACCGGCGCCGTCCGGCGCGCCCGCAGCGATCCGGAGGCCGTGGGGCTGCTGCGCGCCGCCGCCGACGCCGCGCGCCGCGTCCCCTACGAGGGTCGGCGCTTCTTCACCACGTGGAACCGCAGCCGGTCCGCCACGTCCCAGGTCACGGTGTCCCACACGCCGGGCGCGGGCATCAGCTACCGGTCGGGGACGGGCGCCGAGGGCCACCGCTCCGACTTCGCGGCGGGCGAGACGACGGGCTTCACCGCCGAGACCCTGCACATGCTGACCCGCAACTACACGGTGGTCCGGGGGGCCGACGCGTCGGTCTGCGGCCGCCGCGCCCGCGTCGTGGAGGCCCGCCGGACCGACGGCAGCGCCGCCGGGCGCTTCTGGATCGACTCCGAGACCGGCCTGATGCTGCACCGGGAGCTGATCGACGCCACCGGCCGCCGCGTCGTCGCCACCGGCTTCGCCGAGATCCGCTTCGCCGCGCCGCGCACCGACCCGTACGCGCTCCGCGCCGGCCGCCCCCCGGCCCGCGGCGCCGAACGCGCCCTCCCCGAGATGGCGGGCTCCGCCGCCGACAGCCCGGCCGCCTGGGAGGACCGCCTGGAGCGTGACGAGCTGGCCGGCCTCCGCGACGACGGCTGGCCCGCCCCCCAGGACCTGCCGGGCCGCCTCACCCTCTACGACGCCCGCCGCGACGTCCGGGGCGGCGGCGCCCTCCACCTCAGCTACTCCGACGGCCTGGCCTCGGTGTCGGTCTTCGTCCAGCGCGGCAGGCTCGACGAGCGGAGCCTCACCGGCTGGCAGAAGAGCGTCCGCCGGGGCCGGACGGTCTTCCGGCGCGAGGCCCTGCGGCACTGGGCCGTCTCGGCTGGCGGCGGCTACGTCTACACCGTCCTCACCGACGTCCCGCAGAGCACCGCCGAGGCGGTCGCCGTCGAGCTGCCCCGCGACCGCACCCCCTTCTGGACGCGCGTCGGACGGGGCGCCAGCCGCCTCGGCTCCCACGCCAACCCCTTCGACTAGGAGTGGCCGCGGTGCGGGGGGTACGTACGGTCGGTCGGGGTTGGTTGGTTGGGGCAACCGGGAGGTCGGTCGGGGTTGGTTGGTTGGGGCGAAGAGGTCTTATGCTCGCCACATGCCCCGCGGGGCACGATGAGCGCGGATGACGAGAACCATGCTCGGTAGGAGAGATGGGGATGACGGAAGACAACCGCGGGCCGGTCAAGGCGCGGCCGGAGGACGACGACGTCGTCCCCGGCGACGGGCCTGAGCGGCAGGAGGCGGCCGCTCCTCCCGAGACGGTGGCCGACCAGGAGATCCCGCTGGAGCAGCCGGGGGCCGGGGCGGCGGAGCCGGAACCGGAGGCCGAGCCCGACAGCGGCTCCGACCGGCTGGTGGCCGGTGGCTTCGCTCCGCCGGACGGTCCGCTCGGGGAACCGCGGGACACGCCGCAGGACATGCCCATGTACGACACGCCTCCACGGGACATGGGACCGCAGGAGGTACCGCTCCAGGACGTGCCTCCGCGCGACATGCCGCAGCCGCCACCGCCCGTGCCGCTGGACAAGCCGTTCATGGACGGCCCCGAAGGGCGCCCGCGCCCCGGGTTCGTCCCGCACCACCAGGATCCGCGTGCGCAGGGCCAGCCGCCCTACGGTGGCTGGCCCCAGCAGTCCCACCAGGGCCCTCCGCCGCCCGGGGGCAGGCCGCCGATGGGCCCGGGAGGTCCGCCTCCCGCGCCGATGGGGCCGCCGCCGATGGGCGGGCCCCGTCCGATGGGCGCCTTCGGCCCGCCGCCCGGCGGCCCGAACTGGGCGCCGGTGCCCGCACTGCCGTCCTCGTCGGGCGGCGGGCCGGGCCTCGGGCTGCTGGCCGTGGTCGCGCTGATCGTGGCGCTGGTCGCCGGGGCCGTCGGCGCCGGGATCGGGGTCATGGCCACGGGCGACGATGACGACGGCGGCGCGGTGAGCCTCGGCGGCGGCACGAGCGGCGGCGACCCCAAGGTGCAGAACCGGCCGCCGGACTCGGTGGCGGGCGTGGCGCAGCGGGTGCTGCCCAGCGTCGTGTCGATCCGCGCGCAGTCCTCGCAGGGCGAGGTCGGCGGCACCGGCTTCATCGTCAACGGCGGCTACGTCATCACCAACAACCACGTCGTGGCCGGTGGCGGCGGCGGGCAGATCCAGATCGTCTTCAACGACAAGAAGACGCTGCCCGCCACGGTCAAGGGCACCGACCCGAGCTCGGACGTCGCGGTCCTCAAGCCGGAGGGCCAGCACTCCCTGCCCGCGCTGCAGGTCGGCGACTCCGCGGCCATCGCGGTCGGCGACCCGGTGATCGCGATCGGCTCGCCGCTCGGCCTGCAGGGCTCGGTCACCACCGGCATCGTCAGCTCCCTCAACCGCGCCGTGCCGACGCAGGGCGAGGGCGGCTCAGACGCCTCCTACCTCAACGCGATCCAGACCGACGCGGCGATCAACCCGGGCAACTCGGGCGGGCCGCTGGTGGACGCGAAGGGCCGCGTGATCGGCATCAACACCGCCATCGCGACCCTCGGCGGCCAGTCGATGGGCGGGGGCCAGGGCGGCAGCATCGGCCTCGGCTTCGCGATCCCGATCAACCAGGGCAAGCGGGTCGCCGAGGAGATCATCCGGTCCGGCGCCGTCAAGCAGGCCAAGCTCGGCGTGCTCCCCGACCCCCGCTACCAGCAGGGCGGTGCGCGGATCATGCAGCAGCCGGTCAACGGGCAGGACCCGGTGACCAAGAACGGCCCGGCCGACAAGGCGGGCCTGAAGCCCGGCGACGTGATCATCACGCTGGACGGCAAGCCCATCGAGGACGCGACCGACCTGATCGCCCAGATCCGCAGCCGGGCGCCCGGCGACCGGATCAAGCTGACGTACCAGCGTGCGGGCAAGGAGGCCACGGTCGAGGTCACGCTGGCGGCCGACTAGACCCCCCGAAGGGGACTGATGTTCAGGTCCGGTTCGTCCGGGCTGGGGATACGCTAAGGGGGCCGGCCCTTGCTGGGCCGGTCCCCTGCTGCTTAGTGGAGGACGGTTTGTTCGACGTCGGACTCGGCGAGATGGCGGTGCTCGTCGTCCTCGCGCTCGTCATCTTCGGAGACAAGCTGCCCCAGGTCGCCGGGCAGGCGGGCCGCATGCTGCGACAGTTCCGCGAGATGGCCAACAGCGCCAAGTCGGATCTCCAGCAGGGCCTCGGCCCGGAGTTCAAGGACTTCGACATCGCCGACCTCAACCCGAAGACGTTCGTCCGCAAGCACCTCTTCGAGGACGACGACGGGCCCCTGAGCAACGGCCGCCTGTTCGACGACGACCCGCCCTACGTGACGAGCCCCGGCGGCCTCGCCTACGGCGAGCGCCCACCCTTCGACGCTGAAGCCACCTAAAGGTCGGAGCCCCGCCAAGCCCCGCGCAGAGGCTCCAGCTCAGCGGCCCTTGGGGGAGATTCCGAGGGACATTCCGGCTAGGCCGCGGGAGCGGCCGGCCAGTTTGTCGGCGATGGTGCGCAGTTCCTTGGCGGCGCCCGCGTCCGGGTCGGACAGGACGAGCGGGACGCCGTTGTCGCCGCCCTCGCGCAGCCGCAGGTCGATCTGGACCTGGCCGAGCAGCGGGACGCGGGTGCCGAGCGTCTTGGTGAGGGCGTCGGCGACGTTCTGGCCGCCGCCGGTGCCGAAGATGTCCTGCCGCTCGCCGCAGTGCGCGCAGGTGAGGTAGGACATGTTCTCGATGACGCCGACGACCTGCTGGTGGGTCTGGGCGGCGATGGCGCCGGCCCGCTCGGCCACCTCGGCGGCGGCCTGCTGCGGGGTGGTGACCACCAGGATCTCCGCGGACGGCAGCAGCTGCGCGACGGAGATCGCGATGTCGCCGGTGCCCGGGGGCAGGTCCATCAGCAGGATGTCGAGGTCGCCCCAGTACACGTCGGCGAGGAACTGCTGCAGGGCGCGGTGCAGCATGGGGCCGCGCCACACGACCGGCTGGTTCCCGGCGGTGAACATGCCCACCGAGATGACCTTCACGTCATGCGCCGACGGCGGCATGATCATGTCTTCGACCTTGGTGGGGGACTGGTCCACGCCCAGCATCCGCGGCACGGAGTGGCCGTAGATGTCGGCGTCGACGACGCCCACCTTGCGGCCCTGCGCGGCGAGCGAGGCCGCGAGGTTGACCGTCACCGACGACTTGCCGACGCCGCCCTTGCCGCTCGCCACGGCGTAGACCTTGGTCAGCGAGTTCGGGTTGGCGAAGGGGATCTCCTTGGCCGCCTCGCCGCCGCGCAGCTTGGTCTGGAGCCCCTTGCGCTGCTCCTCGCTCATCACATCCAGCTCGACCTCGACCGAGGCGACGCCGTCGAGCCGGGCGACGGCCTCGGTGACGGTCCTGGTGAGGGTGTCCTTCATGGGACATCCGGCCACGGTCAGGAAGATGCCGACGCGGACGGTGCCGTCCGCCGCGATGTCGACGCTCTTGACCATGTCGAGCTCGGTGATGGGCTTGCGGATCTCAGGATCGTTCACCGTGGCGAGGGCCGCGGTCACCTGCTCGGTCGTCAGCTGGGAGGACATGGGTCCATGGTATGAACTCCGGAGCCGTACCCCTAATCCGGGTGTCCGCCCCCTCGCGGCCTGGACGGCGGCCGTACCATCGGGGCGTGACCACGCCGCCCAGCGCCATCTCGGCCGCCGAGCTGACCGTCTGGCGGACGATGCTCCGCGCCCAGGTGCGCATCTCCCGCCGGCTCCAGGCCGACCTGCTGGCCCACCACGACCTCGCGCTCGGCTCCTACGACGTGCTCATGCACCTCGGGGAGGCGCCGGACGGGCGGCTCCGGATGAACGACCTGGCCGACCGGGTGCTGCTGTCGCGCAGCGGCCTGACCCGGCTGGTCGACCGGCTGCAGCGGGAGGGGCTGGTCGTCCGCCAGTCCTGCACGAGCGACGCGCGGGGCCTGTTCGCGGTGCTCACCGCGGCGGGCCGCGCCCGCCTGGACGCGGCCACCCCCACCTACCGACAGGGCGTGCGCGACTACGTGCTCAGCAGGCTGGACGAGGACGACCTGCGCGTCTTCGGGCACATCCTCGGCAAGCTCGCCGACGAGCCGGCGGAGCGGGCGGGCCGGGGGACGGGCGGCGTGTCGCGGATCACGGCCTGACGGTCCCCGGCTACAGCGGGGAGTGCTGGTCCTTGGCGTCCGCCTCCTTGAGGATCTGCTGGAGCTCCGAGCGGAGGAAGTCGCGGGTCACGACCTCGCTGAGGGCGATCCGCAGCCCGGCGATCTCCCGGGTGAGGTACTCGGTGTCGGCGATGGTCCGCTCGTTGCGGGAGCGGTCCTGCTCGTACTGGACGCGGTCCCGGTCGTCCTGCCGGTTCTGGGCCAGCAGGATCAACGGCGCGGCGTAGGACGCCTGGAGCGACAGCATCAGGGTCAGGAAGATGAACGGGTACGGGTCGAACCGCAGCGCGGACGGGGCCACCAGGTTCCAGCCGATCCACAGGGCGACGAACACCGTCATGTAGACCAGGAACCGGGCGGTGCCCAGGAACCGTGCGATCCGCTCGGACAGGCGCCCGAAGGACTCGGGGTCGTAGTGGGGCCGCGGCACGAGCGTGCGGCGGATCTCGCGCGGCTGGTCCAGGCGTGTCGTCATGGGTTCCCTCCGGTGCCCCGGAGGGCCTCTTCCTCGGGGTCGGCGGACACCTCGGCGCCGGCGTCCATCACGCTCTCCCGCCAGTCCTCGGGCAGCAGGTGGTCGAGCACGTCGTCGATGGTCACCGCGCCGAGCAGGTGGCCGTTCTCGTCCACGACCGCGCCGGCGACCAGGTTGTAGGTGGCGAGGTACATCGCGACCGCCTCCAGCGACATGGTCGGGCGCAGCGGGTCCAGCTCGGCGTCGACGATGCCGCTGACCAGGGTCGGCGGCGGCTCGCGCAGCAGCCGCTGGAAGTGCACCGTGCCGAGGTAGCGGCCGGTCGGGGTGGCGGTCGGCGGCCGGCACACGTACACCTGCGCGGCGAGGGCGGGGTTCAGGTCGGGGTTGCGGATCTGGGCGAGCGCCTCGGCGACGGTCGCGTCCGGCGCGATGATCACCGGATCCGTGGTCATCAGCCCGCCCGCGGAGTCGTCGGCGTAGGTCAGCAGCCGCCGCACCGGCGCCGCGTCCTGCGGCTGCATCAGCGTCAGCAGCTGCTCGCGCTGCTCGGTGGGCAGCTCGCCGAGCAGGTCGGCGGCGTCGTCGGGGCCCATGGCCTCCAGCACGTCGGCGGCCCGGTCCACCTCCAGCTTGCCGAGGATCTCGATCTGGTCGTCCTCGGGCAGCTCCTCCAGGACGTCGGCGAGCCGCTCGTCGTCCAGCGCGACGGCGACCTCGGTGCGCCGCTTCTCGGGCAGCTCGTGGACGAAGTTGGCGAGGTCGGCGGGCTTCATCCGCTCGAACGCCGCGATCAGCCCGGCCGCGCCCTGGCCGTGCTCGACGGCGGAGAAGCCCTCCACCGCGTCCCAGTTCACGATCAGGCTCTCGCCGCGGCGCCGCAGCCCCCGGCCGCGCACGCCGCGCACGCCGGGCCGCTCGGAGCGCTCCCCGCGCCCGGCGACGCGGCCGCGGCCGCCGGCCCGGCTGACGGCGACCTTGCCGACCAGCCAGTCCCGGGTGCGGGTCGGCTCCATCGCCACGTCCACCACCGAGACCGGCTCGCCGGTGTCGCGGAAGCGGATCGTCCGGTCGAGCAGCTCGGCGATGACGAGGGTCTCGGAGTCGCGCTTCTGGAAGCGCCGGACGTTCAGCCGACCGTCGAAGATGATCGCGTCGGCCTCGATGACCGTGACCCGGGTGATCGGCAGGAACACCGGCCGGCGCGGCGCCACCTCCACCACCAGGCCGAGGACGCGCGGGGGACGGGGGGCGAGGCGCAGCGCGACCACGACGTCGCGGACGCGGCCGACCTGGTCGCCCGCCGGGTCGAACACCGCGACCCCGGCGAGGCGGGCGATGAACACCCGTGTCGGAGCTCCGCTCATGAGGGGGACATTACCCGTGATCATGCAGCTCATCCGGGGCGGCGGCGGTGCGGTGCGCATCACACCCGCGGGCGTGCCGCACCCCGGGCGGGCCCGCCGTCCAGGGGGTGGCAGGATGGGGAGCATGGGACGGAGGCCGTCATGGCCCGCGGCGTGAGCGACACCTCCGTGGGGCCGTTCGAGGAGCACCGCGGCCTGCTGTTCTCGGTGGCCTACCGGATGCTGGGGACCGCCGCCGACGCCGAGGACGCCGTCCAGGACGCCTGGCTCCGCTGGTCGTCCGGTGACCGCTCGGACGTCGCCGACCCCAGGTCCTACCTCGTGCGGATCACCACGAACGTCGCGCTGGACCGGCTGCGCTCGGTGCGGGCGCAGCGCGAGGCGTACGTGGGGCCGTGGCTGCCCGAACCGATCCTCACCTCGCCGGACGTGGCCGAGGACGTGGAGCTGTCGGAGTCGGTGTCGATGGCGATGCTCGTCGTCCTGGAGACGCTGAGCCCGCTGGAGCGGGCCGTGTTCGTCCTCAAGGAGGCGTTCGGTTACCCGTACGCCGAGATCGGGCGGGCCCTGGACCGGTCGGAGGCGGCGGTGCGGCAGCTCGGCACCCGGGCCCGCAGGCACGTCGAGGCGCGCCGGCCGCGCTTCGAGGCGGCCGGCCGCGAGCGGCGGGCCGCGACCGAGCGGTTCTTCGACGCGATCACGGGCGGCGACATCAACCGGCTCATGGAGGTCCTCGCGCCGGACGTGACGCTGTGGACCGACGGCGGCGGCAAGGTCAGGGCGGCGCTGCGCACCATCCACGGCGCGGAGAAGGTCGGCCGCTGGCTGTCGGCGGTCACCGGCCTGAGCTACGCGGGCGTCGAGGTCAAGGACATGCGGGTGCGGCACGCGCACATCAACGGCGGGCCCGCGCTGATCGTGGACGGCCCGGACGGCCCGATCACCACCCTCACCCTGACCATGGACGGGGCGGGCCGCGTCCAGGAGATCCACCTGGTCGCCAACCCGGACAAGCTCCAGTCCGTGGCGGAGGGCCGCGAACTGCCGATGTAGGCCCCTGCGGACTGCTGCGGGCCGCTGTGGTTCGAGGGTCTAGCGGTCGACGTGGCGGCGCTTGCCGCCGAACATCCGCGGCGGCGGGCCCGCGGTCGTCGCCGGGGTCGGCACGGGACGCACCGTCGCGTAGTCGTCCGAGTACCCGCCGGGCGCCTCGGTGATCTCGCCGGTCGGGGTGAGCCGGACGATCCAGGACTCGGTGGCCCACCGCTCCACCTGCCCCGCGTGGGAGGACGAGTTGAGCCGGTCCTTGGCGAGCTGCGGCGCGACGGCGTCCCACAGCGCGGTGCCCGGCTCCACCGGCTCGCACGCGGCGGTGAACGACACGAGCCGCCCGCCCTTGTCCTTGCTGCGGACGATCACCGTCACCCGGTCGGCGTCCGGCAGGCCGGGCAGCGGCTGCTCGCCGTCCCCGCCCGTCAGGACGTAGGCCGAGCCCTCGTGCCACACGTGCCAGGCCGCCCTGGGCTGCGGCAGGCCGGGCAGGTCGAGCCACAGCAGCCCCGACTTCTTGGCCGCCTCCTCCACCAGCGCCGCGCTCAGGTCACCCATGGGGGCAGCGTCCCATGCCGGGCGGGCGATCTCCAGTCGGTAGCATCCGCCCTATGCGATCTCGGCGCACCACCCTCGCGGTCCCCAGCAGCAATCCCCGGTTCATCGACAAGGCGCGGGGACTGCCCGCCGACGAGATCCTTCTCGATCTGGAGGACGCGGTGGCGCCGTCCGCCAAGGAGGAGGCGCGCAAGGCCGTCGTCGAAGCGCTCAACGCGGGCGGCTGGGACGGCAAGACCCGCGTGGTCCGCATCAACGACCTCGACACCCACTGGGCCTACCGGGACGTGATCGAGGTCGTGGAGGGCGCCGGGGCCAATCTGGACGCCATCATGCTGCCGAAGGCGCGCGACGCCTCCCACGTCCAATGGCTCGACCGGCTCCTCACCCAGATCGAGCGGGCGATGGGGTACGAGCCGGGCCGCATCGGCATCGAGGCGCAGATCGAGGACGCGCGCGGGATGGTGAACGTGGACGCGATCGCCGCGTCCTCGCCCCGGCTGGAGGCGCTGGTCCTCGGGCCCGGCGACCTGATGGCCTCGATCAACATGAGGACCCTGGTCGTGGGCGAGCAGCCGCCCGGTTACACCGAGGGCGACGCCTACCACTACATCCTGATGCGGATCCTGATGGCCGCCCGCGCCCACGACCTCCAGGCCGTCGACGGGCCGTACTTCAACATCCGCGACGTCGAGGCGTTCGCCCGGGTGGCGCGCCGCGCGGCCGCGCTCGGCTTCGACGGCAAGTGGGTGCTGCACCCGTCGCAGATCGAGGCCGGGAACGCGGTGTTCTCGCCGTCCCAGGACGACTACGACCGCGCCGAGCTGATCCTGGACGCCTACGACCACTCGGTCACCGTCGAGGGGCGCGGCGCCGTCACCCTGGGCGACGAGATGATCGACGAGGCGTCCCGGAAGATGGCCCTCGTCGTCGCCGTGAAGGGACGGGCCGCCGGGATGGCGCGCACCAGGCGCGGCGACGCGCCGGAGGGCTGAGCCCACGTACGATTCGTCCCACATACCGAAGCCTGTGGGAGGGGTCTTAACGTGTCGGAACCCGGGGACGTGAACGGCTGGGCCCCGCTCGATCCCGACCTGCCGGGAGAGCGGCCGCGCCCCCCGGCCATGCCACCGGACCCCCAGCGCCCGCCCGCACCGGCGCCTGACCCGGGCCAGGCGCCGGGGTGGGGATGGCCTGAGCAGCCGCCCGCGCCCGGCCCCTACCCGGGGCAGCAGCCGCACGGGCAGCAGGGACAGCAGCCGCACGGGCAGGGGCAGCCGGGGCCGTACGCGCCCTACGCGCAGTACGGGGGGCCGTACGCGCCCTATCCGCCGGGCTACGGGCAGCCGAGGGAGAAGCCGCCCTGGGCGGTGCCGGTGCCGCCGGGCGTCCCGTTCCACCGGATGGCGCGCAACGCGGCGCACCGCTGGTGGAGGCCACTGGTCGGCACCCTCGCGATCGCGGGCGCCGGGTTCGCCATCGCGATCGGGCTGATGCTCGTCGGGATCATCATCCGCGTCGCGGTCAGCGGGGACCTGCCCGACTCGTCCGGCTCCGACGAGGATTCGATCTTCGGCGACGCGACCGCCGACCTGGCGTTCAACCTCGTCTCGCTCGCGGTGTTCCTGCCGGTCGGCCTGCTGGCGGCGTGGGGGATCCAGCGGCGGCGGCCCGGCACGCTGTCGTCGGTCGCGGGACGGCTCCGCTGGCGCTGGCTGCTGGCCTGCTGCGGCTTGTCGCTGGCGTTCTGCGCGGTGTCGTACGGGACGTCGATCTTCGCGGGCACGCTGGTGGACGACGACTCGGGGTCCGACGAGCACTGGGTCGGGTGGGGCCGGTTCGCTGCGCCCGCCATCGTGATCGTCCTGCTGGTGCCGTTCCAGGCGGCCGCCGAGGAGTACGTCTTCCGCGGGTGGCTGCTCCAGGCGGTCGGCGCCTGCACGCTGGAGAACCTCAAGGGACGGATCGGACGCGCGTTCAGCGTGGTGTTCCGCACCCCGTGGCCGGGGATCGTGCTGGGGTCGGCGCTCTTCACCGCCGGGCACGGCTACACCGGCTGGGGGATGCTCGACATCTTCTTCTTCGGCGCGCTCGCGGCCTGGCTCACGACGCGCAGCGGCGGCCTGGAGGCGGGCATCGCCCTGCACGTCTTCAACAACCTCATGGCGTTCCTGGGGCCCGCGGCGGTCGGCGAGCTCGACATCGAGCAGGGCGGGGTGCCGTGGCAGTACGTCGTGGCCGACATCGTGCCGATGGTGCTGTACGCGGCGGCGGTCGTCGGGCTGGTGCGCTGGAAGCGGATCCAGACCGTCACGCCCGGCCGCCAGGGAGATCAGGGCCTGGACGGGTCGGCGGGCGAGACGGGGATCGACTCGCCCGCCACGGTCACCGATCCGGAGCCCGGGACGAGCCGGGGCGCCGGGCCGGAGTTCGTCTCGTAGTCCACGAAGCCGACCTGGCCGCCGTCCGGCAGCAGGATCCAGCCGCCCTCCAGGTCGGCGCCGCGCATCCTGGTCTTGGCGCGGTAGAGGCCGTACGGCGGCCCGACCCGCGGCGCCTCGAACGCCAGCAGGACGTCCTCGGCGATGTCGATCGCGCCCAGGACCGTGGTGCCCTGGACGGAGCCGGTGAGCGTCGCCCTGGCGCCCTGGAGGCGCATGAGGCCCTCCGGGTACACCCGGCCCCGCAGCCACGCCCCCAGCCGCCGGCCGTCGCAGACGTAGGCGATCGCGTCGTCGCCCTTGACGGCCATCGCCACGACCGCCCGGGAGCCCCGGATCCGGGCGGCGTACGCGACGCGGACGGGATCCGGGCCGGGCGGCGGCGGGAACGTGCTCGCGATCACCGTCGTGGTGATCCGCCCGGGGCGTTCCGGGTCGCCGGACAGCGTGGACGCCAGCACCAGCGACCCGGCCGTCAGGAGGGCGCCCACGCCGGCGAGCAGTGCCAGCACGGACGCGGCCTTGCGCATGATCCCGACTCCTGGAGTTGGCAGGCCAACACCCCACCAGTCAGGCCGTCCGCGCGCAAGGAGCTCGGCTGGCCGGGACCGGGCAGTATGAGAACGCGGTTCGGTTGAACCTTTTGCCCGCCGTCCCGCGTGCAGGGCCCATGCGGGCGGCGTTCAGGCGCCGTTCACCGCCCCGCGCGGCAGCACGTTCCAGGACGTGAGGGCGTCGACCAGCCCCGGGCTCGTCGGCAGCGCCCGCACCTCGTCCGGGGCCGCCCAGCGCGCCTCGGCGGCGTCGTCCCCGGCGCGGAGCGCGCCGCCGGTGACCGCCGCCGCGTAGTCGTGGATCTCGTAGGTGACCTCGCCGGGGCCGGGCCGGTCCACGGTGCCGACCAGCGCGCCCACGGCGACGTCCAGGCCGGTCTCCTCCCGCAGCTCCCGGGCGACCGCGGCGGCGTCGTCCTCGCCCGGCTCGACCCGTCCGCCGGGGATCGACCACAGGCCCTCGCCCGGCGGCCGCCCCCGCTTCACCAGCAGCAGGCGCCCGCTCCCGTCCCGCACGATCCCGCCGACGCAACGCACTCGCATGACCCCATTTTGACGCCCTTTTCCCAGGCGGCTACCTGCCGGAACTTGACGCGGCGGGGGACGGCCGCGCAGGGTGGGTAGTCATGAGGGCGGAGCCCACATGCCCGCGATGCGCGAACCCCGTCCGCGCACCGGGCCTTTGGTCGAGCGACTGGACGTGCGGCGTGCACGGCGCCGTCCTGCCGCGACAGCCGTCCAAGCGCCCCGGCCCCGACGGGCTGGCCGCCGTCGTCCGCGACGCGATGGTCCCCGTCTGGACGCCCTGGCCCCTCCCGCACGGCTGGCTGGTCACCGGGTTCGCGACCGTGGGCGACGAGCGCACCGGCGCGCGGGCCACCGCCGTCGCCGTGTCGGGCCCCGGCCTGCTCAGCGGCCCCGCCGACATGGTGGTGATCGCCGAGGAGCCGGGCATCGGCCTCGGCTGCCACTACGCCGGGCTGGGCGGCGCCGACCCCGGCGAGGTGTTCGACGGCAGCCCCCCGCACGTGAAGCTGGAAGTCAGCGGCCCGTCCGCGACCTGCGGCCACTCCGTCCCCATGTGGGCCGTCGAAGGCAGGCCCGACCGCGCCGTCTACGTCGGCGAGGCGATGGGCAACTGGCTGTGGGCCGTCCTGTGGCCCGCCGAGTCCGGGGTGCTCATGCTGGAGCGCCAGAACCTCCTCGATCTCCGCGAGCCCGGGATGCGGCTGGACCTGCCCTACGGCGCCTACAGCCCCCGCCTGGACGAATGACCCCCGCCGCGGCTAGTAAGAGGGGATGCGGATCGATCTCCACAGCCACAGCGACGTGTCCGACGGCATGTGCCCGCCCGCGGAGGTCGTCCGGCGGGCGCGGGCGAACGGCGTGGACGTCCTCGCCCTCACCGACCACGACACCGTCGGCGGCTGGGACGCCGCCACCGCCGCGCTCCCGGACGGGCTGACGCTCGTCCCCGGCATCGAGCTGTCCTGCCGGCACGACGGCCGCAGCCTGCACATGCTCGGCTACCTCTTCGACCCGGCCGAGCCGGAGCTCGCCGCGGAACTGGTCCGGATCCGCGACGACCGCGTCATCAGGGCCCAGGGCATGGTGCGGCGCCTCCAGGCGCTGGGCGTGGACGTCACCTGGGAGCAGGTGCGCGCCCTGGCGCGCGGCGAGGCGGTCGGGCGTCCCCACGTCGCCCGCGCCATGGTCGACGCGGGCGCCGTGCGGACGGCCGACGAGGCGTTCACACCCCAGTGGATCGCCCAAGGAGGGCGCGCCTACGTCAGGGGCTACTCCCTCGACCCCGAACGGGCGGTCGCCCTCGTCCGCGCCGCGGGCGGCGTCTGCGTGCTGGCGCACCCCCGCGCGCGGCGCGGCTACGCCTTCGCGGACGAGCTGATCGAGGAGCTGGCCGCCGCGGGACTGGCCGGCGTCGAGGCCGACCACCCCGACCACGCCCCCGAGGACCGCGCCCGCCTCCACGACCTGGCCGCCTCCCTGGGCCTCGCCGCGACCGGCTCCAGCGACGACCACGGCGAGCCGGCGATCAACCGTCTCGGCGCCGAGACGACCGCGCCGGGGGCCTACCAGGCCCTTGTCGGCGCCGCGACCGGCACCCCGCCCCGGACGGGCTCCGAGCGCTCCGACGGGGGTCCGAAAGCACGGTAGGGTGCGTGGCGTGGACGCGCGCATCGAACAGGTGGTGACGTCAGGGCACCTCACCCTGGACGACACCGAACACGACGTCGAGAGCAACACCTACATCGTCGGCAACGACGACGAGGTCATCGTGATCGACCCGGCGAACGACGCCGAGGCCATCCTCAAGGAGGTCGGCGACCGCGAGGTCATGGCCGTCCTGCTCACCGACGGCAACGACCACCACCTTGAGGTGGTCCTCGAAGTCGCCGCCGCGGGCGAGGAGGACGAGGAGAACTGGGCCCCGATCGCCCTGCACCGCGCCGACCGGCTCCTGTGGCGCGACTACTTCGGCCGCCTCGCCAAAGAGGAGGACGACGAGGACGACGCCAAGGCCCTGCGCTCCCTCGAACCCGACATCTGGCTGGAGGACGGCGGGATCTTCGAGATCGGCGACTCCCAGCTGGAGATCGTGCACACGCCCGGCCACACGCCCGGGAGCGTCTGCGTGATCAGCGAGCAACTCGGCGTGCTGTTCTCCGGCGACACCCTGCACCGCGGCCGCCCCGGCTCGATCGGCGGCGTCTACGAGGACCTGCGCAAGCAGCTGAACTCGATCGGCGCTCTGCTGACGCCGCTCCCCAAGGACCTGCGTGTCCTGCCCGCCCAGGGCGAGGAGACCACGGTCGGCGAGGAGGACGCCCGCTGGGAGACCTGGGGCGCCCTGGCCCAGGAGAACGACGACTGACGAGGGCCGGTCAGCCCGGGGGACGTCCCCGGAACGCAACCGTGAGGGGAAGCCGACGTGGGTGCCGAGCAGCTCGGCTTTGAAGGCATGCCCAGGCGCCTCTACGCTTGCACGCCGTCCCGGCTGAACACCTGGCTGGACTGCCCGCGGCGCTACCGGATGACCTACCTCGACCGTCCGATGCCGCCGAAGGGCCCGCCGTGGGCGCACAACAGCGTCGGCGCCAGCGTCCACAACGCCCTGGCGGCCTGGTGGCGGCTCGCCGAGCGCGAGCGCACCCCCGAGGCCGCCGGGACGCTCCTCGCCCGCGGCTGGCTCACCGACGGCTTCCGCGACGAGGCCCAGTCGGCGCAGATGCGCGGGCGGGCCCGCGAGATGGTCGAGCGCTACGTCGCCGGCCTGGACCCGTCCGACGAGCCGCTGGGCGTCGAGCGCACGGTCGCGACCCGCACGGACCGGATCGCGGTCTCGGGCCGCATCGACCGCCTGGACGCCCGCGGATCCGAACTCGTCGTCGTGGACTACAAGACCGGCCGGCACATCCTCACCGCCGACGACGCGCGCGGCTCGCTGGCCATGGCGATCTACGCGGTCGCCTCGTCCCGGGTGCTGCGCCGCCCCTGCCACCGCGTCGAGCTGCACCACCTGCCGTCCGGTGAGATCGCCGTGTGGGAGCACACCGACGAGTCGCTGCAACGGCACATCCGCCGCGCCGAGCAGATCGCCGCCGAAGCGTCCGCCGCCGACGACGCCTACCGCGCCCGCGTCCCGGCCCCCCGCCGCGGCGAAGGCGGCGCCATCGACCACGCCCCGTTCGACGAGCTGTTCCCCCCGCGCCCGGGCAACCTCTGCGCCTGGTGCGACTTCGCCCGCCACTGCCCAGAGGGCCGCCAGGCAGCGCCCCAAAAGGACCCCTGGGCTGCCCTTCCGGTAGACGCCTGACCTTCGCCGCCCCAGCGTTCCGCTAGGCGGAAAGGAGGGCGGGGGCGGGCCAGCGGCGGGGGTCGCGGAGGCCGTAGAGGCCCTTGCCGAGGTCGTAGCCGTCGGCGGCGAGGCGCTGCCTGGCGCGTTCCAGCATGTCGCGGGTGGGCTTGGCGAACGCGTAGTCGTGCAGGCGCTCGGGGACGGAGTTGAGCGTCATGCGGAACGAGCGGAGCGCCGCCGTCACCGCGGGCCGCGGCACCTCGGGCAGGACGCCGTACATCGCGCGGGCCCAGTCGGGCAGCGCGTAGTAGCAGAGCGCGCCGAACGGGAAGTAGCCGGGCTTGCCGGGCGCGAGGAACCTCAGGTTCTCCGGCAGCGCCGGCCACATCAGGAAGCGCACGGTCGCGGCGGCCTCCTCCGTGACGCGCAGCTGGGGCCGCATGCCGGCGAGGTAGGACTCCATCTCGGCGACGCTGCCCGGCACGTCCTCGGCGTGGAGGCCGACGTAGGTGGCGGTGTGGCGCTGCTCGTCCAGGTACCGGTCGGCCATGGCGCCGGTCAGCGGGAGCCCGGCGCGGCGCGCCACCTCCAGGTAGGAGGAGACCTCGGCGCAGTGCACCCAGCGCAGCAGCTCGGGCTGGTCGAGGCGCTCCTTGCGGCCGGTGTCGTGGTTGAGGATGCGCAGGCTCCGGTGGATCCCGCGGACCCGCGCGGCCAGCGTCTCGATCTCCTCGGCGCTGCCGAACGTCGCCATGCCGACGAAGTCGGCGGTGCGCTGGAGCCGCCCGAAGGGGTCCTCCTGGAAGCCCGAGTTCTGCCAGACGCCCCACATGGCCATGGGGTGCAGGGCCTGCAGCATGAGGCCGCGCACGCCGCCGATCCACATGGACCGGTCGATGTGGACGCGCCAGGTGACGCTCTCGGGTGGCTGGACGGTCGCGGGCATCGGCACCTCACCGGGGGGTCGTGAGACAAACTGATGTAAGTGTGTCATTACATCCGTCGTCCAGCGACACCGGCCCCCCGGTTTGAGGTGCTTCGGCGGGTTTCTGGGGGTCCGGGGTTACTGCTCAAGGATGAGTCGGCGGGCGAGCCCGGCGATGGGCTCGGTCGTCCGGGCCTCGTAGTTGCTGAGGATGACGACGACCCAGCCGCTGCCGGGGAAGAAGTCGATGTTGGTCGACGCGCCGGAGGAGCCGCCGCCGTGGCCGTGGATCCACTGGCCCTGGGACAGCGCCGTGACGGGGCCGTACCCGGCGAAAGCGGTGGACTCGGGCGGTGCCGAGCCCTGTGGCGGGTTCTTCTGGGGCGGCCTGGGGATCTTCGCGCCCAGCATGAGGTCGGTGTGCGGGGCGTCCAGCAGGTCGTGGTCCAGCAGGGCGTGCGCGAAGCGCTCCATGTCCGCGCAGGTGGCGAACGAATCGCCCGCGGGCAGCCCGATGAAGAGGTTCTCTTCGAGACTGTCGGTTCGCTGGGAGCTTCCGGGGAGCTTGGTATAGGGGTGGGCGATGCGCCGGTCGGTTCGCCATTGGGGCTTGGTGTAGAAGGCGCTGTCGCGCATTCCGGCGGCTTGGAAGACGTGTTCGGTCACGTAGTCGTAGTAGGGGCGGCGCGACACGGCGGCGATCATCGCTCCGAGCAGGCAGAGCGCGGCGTTGCTGTAGAGGTTCCCGGCGCCGGGCGGGAAGGCGAGCTTGGTCCGCCGGATGAACTGCACGGTGCCGTTGAGCACCTTGTCGGCGGTGTCCCACTTCTTGGACTCTTCGGGAAATCCAGGCAGGTTGAAGAAGTCGCCGAGGCCGGAGGAGTGGGTGAGCATGTGGTGGACGGTCACCTTGTCGGCGATCTCCGCCGGGAAGCCGTCCAGGTGGGCGCCGACCGTGTCGGTGTAGTTCAGCTTGCCCTGCTGGACGAGCTGGTGGACGGCGGTCGCGGTGAACAGCTTGGTCACCGAGGCGAGCGCGAAGCGGGTCTCCGGCCCGTTGCGGACGCCGGTCCGCTTGTCGGCCATCCCGTGGGACCGGCTCAGCACCGTCCGTCCGCGGCAGGTCAAGAGCAGGGAGCCGGAGAACTGGTCCTTGGACGCCAGGTCCGCGACGAACCGGTCGAACGCGCCTCCGGGCTTGAGGTCCTTGGGGATCCGGCCCGGCTTGCCGCCGTCCGCGGCGGCCGGTGCGGCGGCGCCCGTGGCCGCCACGGCCGCACCGCCGGCCGCGACGGCGCCGCCCAGGGCTTTGAGTGCGGTCCGCCGTGACGGCGGCGCCCCGTGGGGCGATGAGAGGTGTTCGGTCATGGAGGGGATGCAACACCCCGGTCTGTTTCCCCGACGTAACCTCTCGACGCCCACGTCACGGCCGGAGAACGGGGGGCAGGGGTAACGGGGGTCAGG